>NZ_JAPEOX010000001.1:304843-609686 GCF_026340675.1 Streptomyces sp. NBC_01264 | reverse complement strand
TACAACCACGTCGTCTACCGCGCCGACCGCTACCGCTTCCACACGACCCTGACGGCCGGTCCGGGGCGGGGCTGAGTCCGGGATGCCGGGCCCCTGCCGGTCCCCGAAGCCGGGACCGGAACGAACCCCGCGGTGCCGGGCGTGCTCGGCAAGGGATTCCGGCGGCGTCCTGGCAGGATCGCGGTATGGAACGTGTGCTGGGAATCGGTGGCTATTTCATGCGGGCCGCGGATCCGGCGGCCCTGGGCGCCTGGTACCGGGACTGCCTGGGGCTGGACTCGGACGAGCACGGTCTGTGGCGTCAGGGAGCCGGGCCGACGGTGTTCGCGCCGTTCGAGTCCGGGACCGACTACTTCGGGTCCCCCGCCCAGCAGACCATGCTCAACTTCCGGGTCCGCGACCTGGACGCGATGCTTACGCAGCTGCGCGCCACGGGGGCGGACGTCGCGCCCGAGACCCAGGACATGGACGGCGTCGGCCGGTTCGGCTGGGTCACCGATCCCGAGGGCAACCGGATCGAGCTGTGGCAGCCCGCCTGATCACGCCTTTCAGGCGGTCGCCGTCGCGGCGGCCTCACGGGTGGACGCTCCCGGTGCGGCGGCCGATGCCGCAGCCGCCACCGGCACCGGCCGCGCGGTGTGCACCGCCTCCGCCGGGAGGTGGCGCTCCAGCCGGGTCAGGGCGAGCGCGGCGCCCAGCGCGGCGACGGTCAGGAAGGCCCAGGGCAGGCGCCCGTCGAGTGCGAGCAGCCCTGTGAAGAGGGACGGGGCCAGCGCCGTGGCCAGGGAGTACGACAGCTGGTACGTGGCGAGGTAACGGCCGCGTACGGCCTCGGGCGCCGCCGAGACCGACAGGGCGCCGCCCGAGGGGCTGTGGATCAGTTCGCCGACCGTGTAGACCACCACGATGCCCAGGAGGGTGACCAGCGTCGCGGTCTGTCCGGGCCGGACCGTGCCGAGCACGATCTGCCCCACGAAGGCGGCGGCGAACAGCAGCGCCCCGAGGGCCGCGGCGCGGGTGCGGCGGGCTCCGGAACGGCGGACCCGGCTCGCGATCAGGACGCCGACCCCGGCGCAGAGCGCGGTGTTGACGGTGAAGGCCGCACCGGTGAGCGAGTCGGGTCCGTGCAGCCAGGTGCTGATGTAGAGCGGGAAGAGCACGGACAGCGCCGAGTATCCGAGCGCGGTCAGGAAGTTGGCCGCGGTCAGGCCCAGGAAGGGCCGGTCGGCGAGCACCATCCGGTAGCCCGCAGGGGGACGCCTGGCCGGGCCGGATGCGCCGCCACCCGAGCCGCCGCCCGCGCCGGGTTCGCCGTGTGCGTGCTCCCGTACCGGCTTCACGCGGCTGACGAGCAGTCCGGCGAGCGCGAAGGCGGCCGCGTTGCCCCAGGCGGTGTAGGTGAACCCGTCCGTGCCCCACAGGGCCAGGACCCCGGAGACGACCAGGGCGCCGGCGCCCATGCCCGCGTTCTGCAGGGCCCGGATGGAGGCCTGGAGCCGGTCGCGGGCGCCGCCCCGGGCCACTTCCCCGATGAGCGACTGCTGGACGACGGGGAAGGAGCGGTCGGCGAGGGCCGTGATGAGGGCGACGGCCGCGAAGGCGGGGAGCGACCCGGCGAACGGGTAGAGGGCGAAGCCGAGGGCCCGGACCGCGTAGAGCAGCAGGTTGGCCTTCCTGGCCCCGAACCGGTCGACGGCCGAGCCGGCGAGCGGCATGACCGCGAGCCCGGCCAGGCCGGTCGCCGTCAGCACGATGCCGACGAGGGCGAAGGAGAGGCCGGTGACGTGGTGGAAGAAGACGAGCGAGAAGGGGATGTACAGCCCGATCCCGATCGAGCTGATGCCCACCCCGAGGAGCAGCGAGCGTTCGCCCGCCCCCCGTTCCTCGCGCATGCCCTTGACCACGTCGATCTCTCCCCCGATTGGATTGTCGGGAAGTAGCTTAGCGCTAAGTGACTTAGCGTCAAGGAGATACTTCTCCGCCTCCGAGGTCCCACGCTTCGATGTCGCGGTAGTGGATCGGCCCCGGCCCCCGGCCGATGTTGCTCCCGACCAGGTGCAGGCGCTCCGTCCGCCAGCGCCGGCCGGCGAACCCGGTGAGTCCGGCGGCGGCCTCCACCGCCGAGGAGGCGTCGTTGCGGGGGGCGCGGGCCAGCGTCAGGTGAGGTCGCAGCGGCCGGTCCTCGAAGAGGATGCCGCACTCCTTGACCACGGCCCGGACATCGGCGGCGAGCCGGTGCAGCCCGTCGAGGTCCCCGTCGATCCCGCTCCACAGCACCCGCTCGCCGAACTGACCGCCCCCGCTCAGGGCCAGGCGTACGGGACCGCGCGCCGCCGCGAGCTCCGCGAGCGGCGGCCGCAGCGGCGGGACGGACTCGACCGGCAGTTCGCCGAGGAACGCCAGGGTGATGTGCCAGTCCTCGATGCGGTTCCACCGCATGTGCGGGTACGCGGCGTAGGCGGGCCCCAGCTCGCGCGCGAGTTCCTCCTTCGCGTCGTCGGGCGGGGCGAGGGCGATGAACACGCGAACGGTCGCGGGACGGGTCTCTTCGTTCAGGTCGTTCATGGTGATCAGATGTAGTCGGCCGTCTCGTGGACGTCCCCGAACCGGGGGAAGATCCGCTCCACGGCGAACTCGTGCTCGTCGGCGGCGAAGCCGGACATGGCGTCGGCCACGAACTCCAGCTCGTAGCCGTGGTCGCTCGCGGCCCGCGCCGTGGACTCGACCCCCATCGTGGTGACCAGCCCGGCGAGCACCACCGTGTCCACGCCCAGGCCGCGCAGCCGCTCGTCCAGCCCGGTGCCGTGGAAGGCCCCGACGGTCCGCTTGACGATCAGGACGTCGCCCGCCCGTACCAGCCCGTCGGCGAAGCCGCTGCCCGGCGGCTGCTCCGCAACGCCCGGCCGCTCCACCCGTACGAGCACCACCGGACGCCCGTCCGCCCTGAAGGCCTCGGCCAGCCGGAGGCAGCGGGCCAGCACCTCGTCACCGGAGTGCGGGGCGACGGGCATCCCGATGATGCGGGGCATCAGGTCGATGAGGATCAGCGCGGAGGTCACGGGAGCGATCATAGGACAGGGGTGCACCGGGGCCCGGGCCCCGGAGAGCAGGGCTAGGGCGTGCTCGTGAAGGAGCGGCGGTAAGAGCGGGGCGGAACTCCCCTGCGCCGCACGAACTGTTCGCGCAGGACCGCCGCGCTGCCGTAGCCGACCCGCCGGGCGATCTCCTCGACGGGCAGGTCCGTGCTCTCCAGGAGCTCCTCCGCGCTGCTCAGCCGCAGGTTCCGTAGCCAGGCGTGCGGGGTGGTGCCGGTCGCGGCGGTGAACCGGCGGGCGAAGGAGCGCTTGCTCATCACGGCGCGGCGGGCCAGTTCCGTGACGGGCAGCGGTTCGTGGAGGTGGTCGCGGGCCCAGGCGAGCACCTCGGAGAGCCGCTCGTCGCGGCAGTCCTCGGGGACGGGCGCGCCGAGGTACTGGGCCTGCCCGCCGTCGCGGTGCGAGGGCAGCACCATGTCCCGGGCGACGGCATTGGCCATCGTCGCCCCGTGCTCCCGCCGCAGCAGGTGCAGGCACAGATCGAAGCCGGCGGCGGCTCCGGCGCCCGTGACGATCCTGCCCTCGTCGATGTACAGGGCGTCCGGTTCGACGGCGACGCCCGGATGGCGGTCGGCCAGCAGCTCGGCGAACCGCCAGTGCGTGGTGGCCCGCAGGCCGTCGAGCAGCCCGGCCTCGGCGAGCGCGAAGGTGCCGACGCAGTGGGCCGCGAGCACGGAGCCGCCCCCGTGGGCGGCGACCAGCGCGTCGAGTACCGCCGGACCGGGCGGTGTACGGAAAGCCGCCCCCGGCAGGGCGATCACCAGATCGGCGGCGGCCAGCCGGTCGAGGCCGTGCTCGATCGCGAGCGGTACGCCGATGTCGGTGGGGACCGGTCCGGGCCGCTCGGCGCACAGGGCGAAGTCGAAGCCGGGCAGCCCCTGTCCGTGCGGGCCGAAGACCTCGCTGACGATCCCCACGGCGAGCATGCCGGCACCCGGCGGGACGTACGCGGCGACGGTCGTGAAAGGGGGCACGGGGGCAGTCTGCCACGTTTGGCACGAATCCTGCGATCACTGGCAGGTGTGCCACTCGTACGCCCCTCTCCGACGCGGAAGGATTGCAGCCATGACGAACACGAAGACAGACATCGCGGCGGACACCACGGCCACCGGACAGGACCTCCGCACCGACGCGCCGCTCGGCCGCAGCGCCGTCTACAAGATCCTCACCACCGGCTACGTCGGCTCCACCGGCCCCGGGGTCGCCGCCACCGTTTCCTACGTGGCCGACGCCGGCCGGCACTTCATCTTCGACCCGGGCATGGTGGCGAGCCACGCGGACATCCTCGGCCCGCTCGCGGAACTGGGCCTCGGCGCCGAGGACATCACCGACGTGGTGCTCAGCCACCACCACCCGGACAACACCATGAACGTGGGCCTGTTCGCCCGGGCCCGGGTGCACGACCACAAGGTCGAGTACCAGGGGGACCAGTGGACGAACCGGGACGCCGAGGGCTACGAACTCACCCCCTCCCTGCGCCTGATCCGTACCCCGGGGCACAGCCACGAGGACATCACCCTGCTGGCCGGAACGGACTCCGGCGTGGTGGCGTTCGCCGGCGACCTGTGGTGGCACGCGCAGGGCCCCGCCGACGACCCGGTGGCCCCGGACCGCGAGGTATTGCGCGCCTCCCGGCTGCGGGTGCTCGCCGCGGCGGACCTGATCGTCCCGGGCCACGGCGGCCCCTTCGCCGCCGACGGTGCGGTGCCGCTCTAGAGGGCTTTCCGCCCTTGCCCGCAGGATCGCGCCGTTGGCTGCGTTTTTGCGTCAACTACTCTCTGCTTTGGGTGAGTTGCTGACGTACTGACCTATCTTCCGTGGGGCATACCGGTTCGCCCCAGGAGGTCAGATTGCAGTCCAGGCGCTTCCTCGCCTCAGCCCGCGCACTCCGCAGATCCCGGCTGCTCATCGCCTTCGGACTCGGCGCCTTGCTGATCGGCTTCACGCCGTGGCTCGGGGTCGCGAGCCCGACCCCCACCCCCGCGCCCCTCGGCGAGCAGGCGCCGCAGCAGTCGCCGCACCACGGCGTCGCGCCGGCGAACGCGATGGAGCCGACGGCCCCCGTCCTCGACCGGACGGGATGGACGGCCGCGGCGAGCGACGAGGAGACGGTCGGCGAGAACGGCCGCGCCGCCCACGTCCTCGACGGTGACACGGGCACCCTCTGGCACAGCAAGTGGTCGGGCACCCCGGCCCCCTTGCCGCACAGCATCACCGTCGACATGCACCGTACGGCGGTCGTCTCGGCGCTCGTCTACACCCCTCGTACCAACGGGGCCAACGGGCGCGTGGGCGAGTACACCCTCAGTGTCAGCGCGGACGGAGTGAACTGGCCGGCCCCGGTCGCGAGCGGCACGCTCGCGGACGACGGCAGCGCCAAGACGCTCGGGTTCGCCCCGCAGGGGGCCCGGTTCGTACGGCTGACCGCGCTCACCGAGGCCGGCGGCCGCGGCCCGTGGACCTCCGCCGCCGAGATCAACCTGCTGGGCGACCCCGGTACCCCGGAGGCCACCGTGGACCTGGCCCGGACGGGATGGACGGCCGCGGCGAGCGACGAGGAGACGGGCAGCGAGAACGGCCGCGCCGCCCACGTCCTCGACGGTGACACGGGCACCCTCTGGCACAGCAAGTGGTCCGGCACCCCGGCCCCCTTGCCGCACACCATCACCATCGACATGCACCGCACGGCCGCGGTCTCCGCGCTCGTCTACCACCCCCGCACGAACGGCCCCAACGGCCGGGCGGGCGCGTACACCGTCACCACCAGCACCGACGGGGCCGCCTTCGGCACACCGGTGGCCGCGGGCACCTGGCGCGACGACGACACCGTCAAGACCGCCACCTTCACCCGTACCGCGAACGCCCGGTTCGTACGGCTGACCGTGACCACCGAGGCCGGAGCCCGCGGCCCCTGGACCTCCGCCGCCGAGATCCGCCTGAGCGGGCCGGCCGCCCCCGCCGTCCACGGATCCTGGGGCCGGATCACCGGGTTCCCCCTGGTCCCCGTGGCCACCGCCGTCCTGCCGGGGGACAAACTCCTGGCCTGGTCCGCGTACGCGGTGGACCGCTTCGGCGGCAGCAACGGCTACACCCAGACGGCGATCCTCGACCTGAAGACGGGCAAGGTCACCCAGCGCCGCATCGACAACACCGGGCACGACATGTTCTGCCCCGGCATAGCCATGCTGGCCGACGGCCGCGTGCTGGTCACCGGGGGCAGCAACGCGGAGAAGGCCAGCATCTACGACCCCGCCACCGACGACTGGTCCGCCACCGGGAACATGAACATCCCCCGCGGCTACCAGTCCATGACGCTGCTCTCCACCGGCGAGGCCTTCGTCCTGGGCGGATCCTGGAGCGGACCCGCGGGCGACAAGGCCGCCGAGGCCTGGTCGCCGGACACCCGGACCTGGCGCGGGCTCCCGGGAGTCCCCGCCCTCCAGGCCTCCACGGCCGACCCGGCCGGGCCCTACCGCGCCGACAACCACATGTGGCTGCACGCCACTTCGGGCGGCAAGGTGCTCCAACTGGGCCCGAGCAAGCAGATGAACTGGATCTCGACCACCGGTACGGGCAGCATCACCCCCGCCGGCAACCGGGCCGACAGCGCCGACGCCATGACGGGCAACGCCGTCGCCTACGACATCGGCAAACTCCTCACCCTCGGCGGCTCGCCCGCCTACCAGAACACCCCCGCCACACGTCGCGCCTACACCGTGAGCATCGCCGGGACCCAGGTCGAAACCGCCCGCACCGGGGACATGGAGTACGCCAGGGCCTTCGCCAACAGCGTGGTGCTGCCCGACGGCAAGGTGATCGTCTTCGGCGGACAGGGCTATCCGGTCCCCTTCAGCGACGCGACCTCGGTCCTGACCCCCGAACTGTGGGACCCCGCGACGGGCGCCTTCACCCCGCTCGCCACCATGGCCGTCCCGCGCAACTACCACAGCGTGGCCAACCTGTTGCCGGACGGCCGGGTCTTCTCCGGCGGCGGAGGCCTGTGCGGCGACTGCGCCACCAACCACGCCGACGGTGCCGTCTTCACCCCGCCGTACCTGCTCAACCCGGACGGATCGCCGAAACCACGCCCCGAGATCACGGGCACCGTACCCTCCACGACCGACCCCGGAACCTCCCTGACGCTCTCCACCTCCACCCCGGCCGCGTCCTTCGTCCTGATGCGGGCCGCGGCCGCGACCCACTCCACCGACAACGACCAGCGCCGGATCCCCCTCGCCTCCACGGCCACGGGAACGGGTACGTACACGGTGTCCCTGCCCGCCGACCCCGGCGTCGTCCTGCCGGGGACCTACATGCTCTTCGCCCTGAACGCGGAGGGAGTACCGAGCACGGCCCGGTTCATGACCATTTCCTGACCCGCGTACGAGGTCCCGCTGGCCGGAGGTCCGGTCCGGTCGGCGGGACCGGCGTCCCCCACGATCACGACGCGCGTGACGCCCGTTAGCCTCGGGCCATGACTCATGACTGGCGGACGGACCGGATCGGAAGCGCGCTGCGCGGCGAGAACCCCACGGTGCTCAGGCGCTTGACCGCGGGGTTCGCCGTGATCGGCGACGTGCAGTTCCTGCCAGGCTACTCGGTGCTCCTGGCGGACGACCCCAAGGTCGAGAGGCTGTCCGACCTGCCCAGGGCGAAACGGCTGGCCTTCCTGTCCGACATGGACCACCTCGGAGAGGCCGTCGAGCGGGCGTCCCGCCGCTTGGATCCCGCCTTCCGGCGGGTCAACCTGGAAATCCTGGGCAACACCGACGGCTTCCTGCACGCCCACGTATGGCCACGGTTCGAGTGGGAGCCGGCCGACCTGGTGGGCATGCCGGTGTGGCTCTACCCCGGCGCCCACTGGGCCGACGCACAGTTCGCCCTGGGCCCCCGGCACGACCCGCTGCGCAAGGCGATCGCGGACGAGCTGACCGACCTGCGCGCCGAGGCCTGACAGCGCCCCCCCGCCGGGCCGGTCGCGCCGGCCTACGTGGCCGAGCCGGCCGTGAGGGCCCTGGTGAGCCAGTCCGTGGTGGCGGGGAGCCAGTCGGGTTGGGCGTTGCCGAGGAGGTGGTCGCCCTCGGGGACCAGGAGGTACTCGCCGTTCGGTGCCCGGCGCACCAGTTCGGCTCCGTTGGTGACGCCCGGGACGATGTCCCGGCCGCCGTCCACCACCAGGAGCGGGCAGCCGATGCGCGGCGCGAGTGACGACAAGTCGACCTGAGCGATGAACTCGCGTGCCGCGGTGGCTCCTCCGGCGCGCCGGGCGATCAGCTCCGACAGCGGCGGTGGCAAGGCATCCCAGTCGATCCGGTGGGGGCCGCTGACCACCGCCGCGGCTGCCACCCGTGGGTCCAGGGCGGCGCTCCGGGCGACGTAGTAGCCGCCCAGGCTGAGGCCGATGAGGCCGACCCGGTCGAGGGAGAGGGCGTCGATGACCTGGCCGATCACCTGGTCGTAGTCGGCGCGCAGCGTCGTGGTGGCCGCGAGCGCCCCCTGTCCCGGGCCGTCCATGCCGAACACGGCCGAACCCCTGCGCAGCAGGGCCGCGGTGACCCGGTGGAACTCCTCCTTGCCGGAGTCCAGTCCGGGGACGACGATCACGGTGGACGGTGCGTCGGCGGGGCCGCGCAGCCGGCCGGTGAAGGAGGGGCCGTCGATGCGGCGGGCTCCGGGATCGAGCAGGGCCAGGGCGCGGCCCATGGCGGCGTCCGCCTCCGCCGCGGCGTGTGCGTGGCGGGTGGCCGTGGACGCGGAGGTGCGCGGAGCCAGGGTGGCGAAGTGGAACCATCTCGCCGCCGCCTGCTCGTACGCGCCCGCCGAGACCCGCGCCCCGGACGCGGCCGCCCGCCGTGCGCGGTCGACGTACTGCAGGGCGGTGCGGATCAGCGATTCGCTCCAGTCACCGGGGGAGGAGGCCCCTTCCGCGGCGCGCAGGTACGCGTGCGGATCGAGCCCGGCCCCGGTGGCCCGGGTCAGTCGCGCGGCGGCGAACGCGGAGGTATAGGCGGGACCGAGGTCGGAAGTGAGGTCGGACGCGCTCATCGGGCCGCTCCCGTCGTCAGGACGGCCTTGCCGCGGATCCGGCGCTCCCGCAGGTCGACGAGGGTACGGGAGGTCCGTGCCCAGTCCTCGACCCGGCCGATCTCCGGATGCAGCCGCCCTTGGTCCACCAGCCGGACCAGGGTCGCCAGATCCTCGCCGTACGGGGCTCCGGCGTAGTGGAAGTGCCGGATCGAGGCACCTTCCGGACCGGCGAAGAAATCGAAGAAGTCCAGCGTGACCGGTGTCCGGCTCGCCTGGCCGAACCAGATCAGCGTGCCGCCGGCGGCCAGCCGGGCCAGCGCCCGCGGCATGGCGGCGCCGCCGGTGGACTCCAGCACCAGGTCGAAGGGGCCGCGGGCTTCCGCGACATCGCGCACGACGGCGGCCGCTCCCAGCGCGAGCAGCCGCTCGCCGCGCGAAGCGGTGGCGGTCACGGCGGTGACCTCCGCCCCGGAGGCGGCGGCGAGTTCGGTCACGTAGTGGCCCACGCCGCCCGCCGCACCGGTCAGCAGGACGCGGCGGCCCGCCACGCTTCCGGCCGTGCGCAGCAGTCGCAGGGCCGTGATGCCGGCCAGCGGCAGGGCCGCGGCCCGGACGGAGTCGAGGCCGTCGGGGAGTACGGCCAGGGAGTGAGTGGGCACGGCGACGTACTCCGCCCAGCCGCCCCGCGGCGGATGGCCGACGACGCGGGCGCCGACCGAGGGCCCCGACCCGTCGGCCGCCGCCTGCACCACGAGCCCGGCGACGTCCTTCCCGGGAACCAGCCCCGGCCGCGGGTCCTCCAGCAGGAAGGTCTCGCCACGGTTCGGCGCGAACGCCTCCACCCGGACCAGGGCCTCGTCCACGGCCGGGACGGGCTGGGCATCGTCGGCGAACTCCACCGGACGCGCCGGATCGCCTGTGGGAATCAGTCTCTGCATGCGGATCATGGAAGCGGCAGCGCCCGCGGACCGTCCAACAACGCCCGCGCCCAGCCGACAACCAACGGTTGTCGCCTAAGGTGAACGACGTGGATCTGGACCTCGCACAGGCGCGTGCCTTCGTACTGACCGCCCAGGAAATGCACTTCGGGCGTGCGGCCACGACCCTGTCGATCTCCCAGCAGGCCCTGTCGAAGCGGATCGCCCGCCTGGAGTCGGCGCTCGGGGCCGAGCTGTTCGACCGGGGCGGCCACGGCGTACGGCTCACCGAGGCCGGCCGGCGCTTCCTGGAGCCGGCCCGGGGCGCCCTGGCCGCCGCCGACCGGGCCCTGGCCGCCGTACGGGAGGAACGGCGGCCGCTACGGGTCGACGTATGGGGCCACCTGTACGCACCGATGCGGACCCTGGCCCAACTGACCGCGCACGCCCCCGAACCGGCCCTGGAGCGGGGGCACGGACGCGATCTGCCTTCTGTGGCCGCCGGGCTGCTCCACGGGGAGACCGACGCGGCCTTCGGCCGGGTCCACCCGCCCCTGCCCGAAGGGCTGACGCACCGCCTGGTGCGGCTGGAGCCGGTGGACGTGGTCCTCGGCGCGGATCATCCCCTGGCGGGGGAAGCCGCCCTGAGGCCAGGGCAGTTGGCGGGCAGTGTGCTGTGGACCCCGGGCGCCCTCGACCGGCTGGACTTCCTGCACCGCTTCGCCGAGCGGTTCGCCGTCCGCGAGCACGCCGAGGGCCCGAACCTGGGAGCGGACCACTTCCTGGCGGGCCTGTCCGGGGACGTACGCCGCTTCGCGCTGATGCCCGCCGACGCGCCGCTCCCGCGGATCCCGGGCATCCGGTCCGTTCCGCTGGTGGATCCCACCCCCCTCTACGCCTGGTCGCTGCTGTGGCGCGGTGACGGTGGTCGCGGTGACGGCGGGCACCCTTTGCTCGACACGCTGCTGGAGGCCTTCGCCGCGGAGGCGGGGCGCAGCCGCTGGCTGGAGTACGACCCGGCCCGCGACTGGCTGCCCGAACCGGGCTCCGCCACCACGCCGTGACACGAACGGGTCCGGCCCGGCACCCGCGGGATGCGGGGCCGGGCCGGAGCCTCGTACGGGACGCGACGGGTCAGGGAGCGAGCAGGTAGGCGTTCGTGATCGTCTCCCGCACCGTGTTGCCGGCCTTGTCCTTCAGGTCCACCCGGAACGACGCCGCCTTGGCCGACGCCGGGTGCTTCACGGTCACCGAACGCGCGCCCTGCGCGTCCGTCGCCACCGCGAGGAGCTGCCAGGTCTTGCCCCCGTCGTAGGAGACCCTGACCGCCAGCGAGGCGACCTGCCCGTCCTTCGCGGCAGCCCCGCCCAGCACCAGCGGCACCTTCAGCGCGCCGCCCGCCGGCGCGGTCCCGTTCAGGCTCAGCTTCGGCGACAGCCGCACCGTGGACAGCGGCAGCGCCACGGGTTCGTCCGTGGCCGGACGGGCCGAGGTGAACGTCCAGACCGCGCTCACCTTCGTGCTGGTCGCGGTGTCCTTGGTGGAGCGGGTCGCCTCCTTGGTCAGCCGGTACGTCGCCTTGCCGGCCGGTACCTTGGCGCTCAGCCAGCCGTCCGGCGGAGTTTCGACGATGATCTTGCCGCCGGACTCCAGCCGGGTGAAGCCGCCGGTGGTGAGGGAATATCCTTCGTGGCCGGCGCCGTCGTTGAACAGCCCGACATTGAAGTCCAGGTAGTCGCCGTACCGCGTCGCCTCCTGGTACCGGTACTGCCCGTCCTTCAGATCGGGTCCGACCACACCGGTGTTGAAGTTCAAGGTGTAGCGCCGTCCCGGCTGGTACGACCGGGACTCATGCGTGTAGATGGCGCGCGCCTCCCCCTGGGAGTCGACCTGTGAAGCGACCCAGGTCCAGAGCATCCCTCCGCCGGCGCTCACGTACTGGGTGCTCGCGTACGGCAGGCTCTGCTGGGCGGGGTCCTGGATTCCGGAGGTGTAGCCGCCGGAATCCGTCGGCGTGGCGTGGACCAGGCCCTTCGCCCCGGCGACCGAGGCACCGAACCCGAGCTTCACCTCGGCGACGTCGGCCAGGGTCAGCTTGCGGTCGAGCCCGTCGAACCAGGTGCCCGTACGGTTGAAGGCGAGCCGGTAGTCGATGTTCTTGCCCGCGGCCCCCGGCGTCTTCCACAGGCCGTTGTACTGCCCGTGCAGCGTGGGCGTGGCCGGGCCCAGGTGCTGAGTGAGGATCTTCGTCGCCCCGTCGGTGGACCACATGTCGGACACGTTCGCGGCCTCGTCGTAGAACCCGGTGTAGGCACTCACCAGCTTCGCGGACGGGTCCGGCGGGGTGACGGCGAACGGCTTGGCCTTGCGGGAGTCGAAGGTGACCGTGGTCTTCCCGGTGAGCTTCAGCAGCGGCTGGACGAAGAAGCCCAGGGTGGAGTCCGGGCCCCAGACGACGCCCTCCAGCAGGTATTCGCCCTTGGGCAGCCGCTGGACGACCGTGCCGCTCGGGTCGTACGGGACCTCGAAGCGGCCCTCCGAGCCCGTGCCGAGCCTGGTGACCGTGGTGTAGTAGGTCGCCGGGCTCCCGCCCTTGACGTCCAGGTGCCTCAAGGTGACGTCGTAGGACTCCACCTCGCGCTCGACCACGAGACCGGTGCGCACTTCCTGTCCGTCCCCGGCGGCCAGTACGGTGCCGCCGAAGGCGCCGTCGACCGTGCCCTTGCGGGTGTCGGCGGTGACGGTGGTCGTCGCGGAGCCCCCGGCGGGGACGGTGAGCTGGGCGTCCTTGACGGTGAACATCCCGGCCGGGGCCGGACGTCCGGACGGGTCGGTGCCCGCCGTGGTCAGCTTCAGGGTGACCGGCTTGGTCCCGTGGTTGCGGTAGGTGACCGACTTCGACACCGGCTTGTCGTCGGCGTGCGGCCAGAGCTGCGTACCGAAGGCGAGGGAACCGGGGGTGGACGTGACGACGGCCTTGCCGGCCCGGACCAGGTCGACGCGGCCCGCGCCCTGCTGGTAGGCGTTGTTCTTCGGGTTGGGCGTGGCCGAGGCGGTCAGCAGGGCCTTGAGCCGGGCCGGGCTCCAGGTCGGGTGCTGCTGCTTGACCAGGGCCGCGGCGCCCGCGACGTGCGGGGTGGCCATAGAGGTGCCCGACATGCCGACGTACCCCTCGGAGGGAGCGGGATCGGTGCCCTGCGTGCTCGCGGCGGCGGTGATGCCGACGCCCGGGGCGGTGATGTCCGGCTTGGCCAGTCCATCGGCGGTCGGACCCCGGCTGGAGAACTCCGCGAGCTGGTCCTGCTTGTCCACGGCGCCGACGGTGAGCGCCGCGGTGGCGCTGCCGGGCGACCGCAACGTGCGGGCCTTGTCGCCCTCGTTCCCGGCGGCCACCACGAACAGCGCCTTGCCGGAGAGCTGGGCGACCGCTTCCTCCTTGGGGTCGACGCCGGGCTCGTCGGGAGCGCCCAGGCTCATGTTGACGACCGTCGCACCCTGGTCCACGGCCCACTGCATACCGCTGATGATCTCGGAGTCGGAGCCGAAGCCGTCGTCGCCGAGGACCTTGCCGTCCAGGAGCTGCACACCGGGTGCCACGCCCTTGTAGAGGCCGCCCGACCGCGCGCCCGACCCGGCGATCGTGGAGGCCACGTGCGTACCGTGCCCGTACCGGTCCTTGGAGTCGGGCGAACTGCTGAAGTTCTTCTGCAGGGTCTCGACGCCCTTGAGGTCGGGGTGCGTCTCGTCGACCCCCGTGTCCAGGACCGCCACCTTGACGCCCTTGCCGGTGAAGCCCGCCTTCCACATGGCGGGCGCGCCTATCTGCGGCACGCTCTTGTCCAAGGTGGCGCTCACCTTGCCGTCCAGCCACAGGTGCGCGACCGGCGGTACGGGCGCGGAGCCCAGCATGCGGGCGTCCTTCCGGCCGGTGACCGCCGTCCAGAGGGCCGCGGCGTCGGCCTTCGGCGCGTTGAACGCCTCGCCCGCCACCGCGGGCAGTTCGCGACGGTCGCGGGCGACCGCCGCCAGTGTGTCGCCGGCGGCCCCGAAGGTCTTGGCCCCCGAGGCGTCGCGCCGGTACCCGGCGATCAGGGGCAGCGTGGTGCGGTGCGCGTCGTCGTACCCGTCCCTGACCAGCCCGGCGACGTCGAACAGGCGCCGGTCGAGCACCCCGTCGGCGACCAGTCGCAGGGCGTCCTGTGGAATGACGTACGTGTACGCGCCCTCGCGGCGCACCGAGAAGGCGATCCCCTCACGGCCCGCGCCGCGCAGCAGCTGCTCGACGCTGCCGTCGCCCTTGACGACGACCCGGTCGCCGGTGACCAGGGTCACCGTCGCCGACGGCCTCGCTTCCTTCTTCGCCCGGCCCCCGGCCGGAGCCCCCTTGCCGTCCTGTGCGGTGGTGCCTGCGGCCGGTGCCTGCGCGGCGCCGGCCGACACTGTGCCCGCGATCAGCGTCCCCGTCACCGCTGCGGCGAGCACCGCCGTTCGGGCCCTCCTGATGAATCCCACCCGTGTTCCCCCGCGTTCGTGTGCATGCAATTGCGTGTTGCGTGTGGGGTATCACGCCGGGCGGGCCCGTTCGGTTCTCTGCGGACGCGGGAATAGTCAACTCGCACACGAACCAGTCCGCGAAGGTCACCAGATGACGGGAAGCTCCCTCAAGCCGTAGACGATGGTGTCCCGTTGGAACACGAGCCGGTCCTCGGGTACGGCCAGGCACAGGCCCGGGAGCTTGCGCAGGACGGCCTCCAGCATGATCTGGAGCTCGACCCGCGCCAGGGTGTGGCCCAGGCACTGGTGCGGACCGTGACCGAAGGCCACGTGCCGGCGGGCCGCGTCCCGGGTCACGTCCAGCTCGGCGGGGCAGGCCGCGGCGCCCTCCGCCGTGGTGGCCGGGGGGCCGAAGAGCTCCGGTTGCCGGTTGGCGGTGGACAGCATGCAGATCACCCCGTCCCCGGCGCGGATCGGCGCTCCGCCGACCGTGACGTCCTCGGTGGCGGCGCGGCCGAGGCCGAGGTGGATGATCGTGAGGTAGCGCAGCAGTTCCTCCACCGCCCCGGGGATCAGGGCCGGTTCGGCCCGCAGCCGGGCGGCCTGCTCGGGGTGGCGCAGCAGGGCCAGGACACTGAGCGCCGCCATGTTGGTGGTGCTCTCGTGGCCGGTGATCAGGAGCATGAAGCCGAGCGAGGCCGTTTCCCGAGGGGTCAGGTCGGGCCGTACGGCGAGCCGGCTGAGGATGTCGTCCCCGGGATCCCGCCGCTTCCGCTCGGCCAGCCCGGCCAGATAGCCCATCAGCTCGCGGTGGGCCCCGGAGGCCCGGCCGGGGTCGGTGGTGTTGTCGAGCAGGGTCCGGCTGAGCGACTGGAACAGCGCGTGGTCCTCGTACGGGACCCCGAGCATCAGGCAGATGACCAGGGACGGGACGGGCAGCGCGAAGTCCGCGACGAGGTCGGCGCTGCGCCGGCCGTCGGCGGTCATGGCCTCGACGGCCGCCTCGACCACCTCCTCGACGGCCGGGCGTAGTTCCTGGACCCGGCGGGTCAGGAAGTCCTTGGCGACCATCCGGCGCAGCCGGGCGTGCTCCGGGTCGTCCATCCGGATGAAACTGGGCTGAGCGGTGGCCAGTTGACGCTGGCCGGGGGAGAGGAAGGGGAATCCGGGGGTGCGTGCGTCGGCGCTGAAACGGGCGTCGGCGAGCACCGCCCGCACCTCCTGGTGGCCCGTCACGAGCCAGCAGGGGGCGCCGTCGGGGAGCTCGGCGCGGCTGACGGCCGCCCCCGCAGCGGCCTGCGTGTAGCCGGGCGGCGGGTCGTAGGGGCAGGAGCCGTAGGGGGCGGGCAGGGGGAGCGGGGCCGCGGCCGGGCTCCCGGAGGTGGTGGTGGCGGCCGCGGTCGGCGTGGTGGTGACGGTCATGGTGGCGGATCTCATCCGGAGGGGGGTCGGCCGCCGTCGGGCGGGGTGTGGAGGGCGCCGAGCGTGGCGCACATGGTGGCGCACTGCCCGGCGAGGATCAGCAGTTCGATCAGCTGGTCGGGGCGCAGTCCGCCCGCGAGCCGGTCCCACAGCGGCTGCGCCAGCGGCTCACCGGCCGCGAGCGCGTCGGATGCCTCCAGCAGGGCCAGATCGGCCTCGGACCAAGGGTGTTCGGCAAGAGGCGCGGTCATCGCCGCCACCTCCCGGGAGTCCAGCCCGGCGTCCGCGGCGACCGCGCGGTGCCGGTCGAACACGAAGGACCCGCCGCGGCGGTGCGCGGTGCGCAGTACGACCAGCTCCCGCTGACGGCTGGACAAGGTCCCCTCATGGGTCAGGACCCGGGCGAGGGAGAGCCAGGCGTGGGCGAGACCGGGATGGTGGGCGAGGGTGCCGAAGAGGTTCACCCGGCCCGGCCCGTCCTTGGCGGATCCGGCCAGCAGCCCGCGCAGCGCGGGAGTCCACCGCTCGGGCGGCAACGGGGTGATGCGTACGGGAGGTTCGGGAGGTCCGGGAGGTTCGGTGGTCATCGGGCTCACCACCGGCAGACGACGACGCCGGCGCTCGCGCCGCTCGCGAACCCGAACATGCCCACCAGGTCGCCCGGGTGGAGCCGGTCCGAGTTCAGAGCGGTGGCGAGCTGCAGAGGGATGGTGTTGGTCGCGACGTTGCCGTGCGCCGGGAAGGTGGACAGGATCCGCGAGGGGTCCACGCCCACCCAGCCGCAGGCCACCCGGGTGAAGGGCACGGACGGCTGGTGCACGCAGACGAGGTCGAAGTCCTCGACGTTCACACCGAGTTCGCGCACCGCGCCGCGCACTTTGGCCGGCATCCCGTCGAAGGAGGCCACGAGCCGGGCCGAGTCGATCTCCAGGCGGCCCATCGTGCGGTGGTTCGCGTACGGATTGGGCAGCGTCGCCGCCTGCCAGCCCCAGGAGTTGGCGAAGAACCGGCTCCCGAGGATCCCGGGCCGGGTGCTCGCGCAGACCAGCACCGCCGAGCCCATGTCGCCGGTGCTCAGGCTCGGCAGGGCGCCCAGCAGCTCGTCCGGGTCGGTGACGCTCCAGCGGCTCTCGCGGGTGCTGACCTCGGCGCTGGTGATCAGCACCCGCCGGTACTGTCCGGTCCGGATGAAGGCGTCGGCCACCTCCAGCGCGTTCAGTACGCCGTTGCAGGCGTTCTTCAAGTCGAACACCGGGCAGTCCAGGCCGAGTTTGGCCGCCACCACATGGGCGGTGGCCGGTTCCTCCATATCGGCGAGGATGCCGGCGTACAGCAGCAGGTCCACCGTCCGGACCGGGGTGCTGCTCTCCTCCAGCAGACTGCGGGCTGCGTGCACCGCCAGGTCGGAGGGCTGCTCCTCGGGCGGGGCCACCGTGCGCTGGGCCAGCCCGTACATGTGCTGGAGCACACCCCGGGACATCGGGATGCCCGGGCTGCCCGCCCGGAAGCGGTCCTCGACCGCGGAGACGCTCTGGCGTCCCTCCGGTACGTGGACGGTGGCGTGGACGACGGCACTGTGAACGGCCAAGGGTACGGAGCTCTTCTTCTGCTGGTGGGGGACGGCCGCGGTCAGGGCGCGGTGAGGAGGAGCACCACGTTGTGCCCGCCGAAGCCGAAGGAGTGACTGACGGCGGCGGTGACCCGCTGCTCGCGCGCGGTGCCGGTCACGCAGTCGATGTCATAGGGCGAGCCGGAGCCGCAACCGGAGCCGCCCGCCGTGAGATTGGCGATCGGCGGCACCCGGGAGTCCCGGATGGCGAGCGCGGTGAGCGCGGCATCCACGGCGCCGGCGGCGCCGAGGGTGTGGCCGAGCACCCCCTTGGGGGCGGTCACGCTGGGGCCGTGCGGCAGGACGCGTGCGATGAGCTCGGCCTCGGTGCGGTCGTTGAGGGGGGTGGAGGTGCCGTGGGCGTTGACGTGGTCGACGTCGGCCGGGGACAGCCCGGCCTCGGCGAGCGCTGCCCGCAGGGCCGCCTCGGCGTACTCCCCGCCGGGCGACGGCGCCGTCGGATGGTGTGCGTCCGAGGTGAGGCCGGCCCCGGCGAGGTGCGCGTATCCGCGCCGTCCGCGGGCCGCCGCGTCCGCCGGCCGCTCCAGTACGAGCACTGCGGCTCCCTCGGCGATGACGAAGCCGTCCCGGTCCGCCGCGAACGGCCTGGAGGCCAGCGCCGGCTGGTCCACCCGCCCGGACAGGGCGCCCATCCGGGCGAACCCGGTGGTGACCACCGGGGTCACGGCGGCCTCCGAGCCGCCGGCGATCGCGATGTCGCAGGCCCCGGAGAGCAGCAGGTCCCGGGCGACGGCCAGGGCGGTAGCTCCGGAGGAACAGGCCGTCTCGGTGGCCAGGGAGGGGCCGTGGGCACCGAGGTCGGCCGACACCTCGCCGGCGGCCATGTTCGGGATGAGCATCGGGATGAGGGAGGGGGAGACCAGGTCGGGTCCGCCCTGGTGGTGGCGCAGGGTCTGGGTTTCCAGATGGGCGGCGCCGGCCAGTCCCGAGCCGATCACCACGGCCACCCGCGCCCCGTCCCAGGAGGCGGGGTCGAGTCCCGCGTCGGCCACGGCCTCGCGGGCCGCCAGGACCGCGAGCTGCGTGAAGCGGCCCATCCGCCAGGCCTTGCGGCCGCCGATGCGCCCCTGGTCGGGGGCGAAGGCGGGGATCCGGCAGGAGATGTCGACCGGGCAGTCCTTCAGCTCGGGATCGGTCTGCGCGGTGGAGCGGCCCCGGAGCACGCCGGCCCAGCTGTCCTCGCGGCCGAACCCGGCCGGAGTGATCAGCCCCAGGCCGGTGACGGCGACGGCGCTGCGTCGCGGGGAGCCCGTCACAGGGCGTCCTGTCCGGTCCGCTTGGAGTGGAGCACGGCCACGAGCTCGGCGATGGTGGTGCGCTTGGCGGCCTCGTGCTCCTCGACCTTCACGCCGAGCTCCTCCTGGAGGGCGAGGGCCAGTTCGGCGAGGGCGAGCGAGTCGAGGTCCAGGCTTTCCAGGGTGGCGTCGGGCAGGACGCTCTCGGGGGAGACCTCGAACTTCTCGGTGAGCACGGTGGTGAGGACGGTCTGGACCGGGGGCATGGCGATGTGTCCTTCCGGGACGGGTGGTGATCGCGAGCGGGCAGCGAGAAGCGGCCCCGCTCCGGTGTGGGTGGCGAACGCGGTGGGGGTGCCGGGGCCGTGGGGAGAGCCCGGTGGTGCGGGGAGGGACCTCAGGGCGCCGGTTCGATGCCGGGCACCGCACGCTCCAGCCGTGGCCAGAGCACGGCGGCCGACCCCCAGGTGAGCCCGGCGCCGAAGGTGGTGAGCAGCACCCTTTCCCCGGCGTGCAGTTCGCCGCGCGAGGCGGCGTCGGCCAGGGCGAGCGGGATGGACGCGGCGCCGGTGTTGCCGACCCGCTCGATGTTGGTCACCCGGCGCGGACCGGGGACGGGCAGGCGCTCCCCGACGGCCTTCACGATGCGGGCGTTGGCCTGATGGGCGCAGAACCGGTCCACGTCCTCGGGCGACCAGCCCGCGTGCTTCAGTACGGTCTGCGAGGACTGGGTCATCCGGGTCACCGCGTGCTGGAAGACCTCGCGCCCCCGCATGCGGAAGTGCCGGTCGCCGGGGCCGTGGGCCTCCGGGGCGGAGCGCTCCCGGGCCCCGCCGCCGCGCACCTCGATCAGTTCGTCGCCCGAGCCGTCGCTACCGAGGTCGAAGGCCAGGATGCTCCCCGGTTCGCCGGCGCGGCCCCGGCGGAGCACGACGGCGCCCGCGCCGTCGCCGAAGACGATGCCGGCCGAGCGGTCCTCGGGGTCCAGGAGGGTCGAGTACAGGTCGGCCGCCACGAGCAGCACCCGGTCGGCGCAGCCGGAGAGCAGGGCGCCGGCGGCGGTGGCCAGCCCGTACAGGAAGCCGCTGCAGGCTGCGTTCACGTCCCAGGCCGCCGCGCCACCCAGGCCCAGACGGGTGGCCAGCTGCGGGGCCATGGCCGGCATGGGCCGGTCCGGGGTGGAGGTGGCCACGAGCACGGTGTCCACCGGAGCGCCGCCCGCCACGGCCAGGGCGCGGCGCCCGGCTTCCAGGGCGAGCTCGCCGGTGGACACGCCGGGATCGGCCCGGCGCCGCTCGCGGATTCCGGTGCGGCGGTGCACCCAGGCGTCGTCGACGCCCCATGCCGTGGGGAGCCCGGCGTTGGCGACCACCCGGGGCGGAACGTAACCGGCGATCCCCTCCAGCACCGCCGCGGGAGCGGCGGGGCGGGTGGCCGGGGGCGTCAACTGGTCTTCTGAGCAAGGCAGGAGGGAAGTCACGCACGTCTCTCAGGAGGGATCTCGGGGGAGCGGCACGACTGTAGGGCGGGTCAAGATCAAGGCGGGTGCGGAGTCGAAGGGGAACGGATGTGCTGGACATCTGGTTCGGCGTCATCGCCGCAGCTCAGGAGCATGACGGGAGAAACGTTACGGCCGATGGGCCATCGGGATGTCGCCCCAAAGGGTGAACGGGGTACGGCTGTCCAGGCGTCTTGCTGACGCCAGGGTGCCGCCACTCCCGGATCCATCAACCGGCTGCACGGTCCGGGGGCAACGGTGGGGAAGGGGTGCCCCTGTTGAACGTGTTGCACGCGCACCCGGCCGTCAGTCGACCTGGAGCTCGCCCATCCGGCTCCAGCCGGTCGCGCCCTCGATGGTGGTGCTGACGATCTCCGGTGTCCGGGTGACCAGCGGGCGCATGGTCTCCAGGGCCTTGCGGAAGTGCGCGGACGTGACGTGCGCTTCCGCGGCATCGTCCTGGAACGCCTCGACCAGGACATAGGTGTCCGGCTCCTCCAGGCTCCGGGACCACTCGAACCACAGGTTGCCGGACTCGGCCCGGGTGGCCCGCGTGAACTCCGCGACCAGCTCGGGCCACTGCTCGACGTACTCGGACTTGACGGGGAATTTGACCACAATGAAGATCATTCGAGCATTGTAGGCGCGAGCCCGCCCACCCGGCCCGCGGTCTCCTCAGCTCTGCTCGGGGTCCGCCGCGTTTCCCGTCCCGGGCACGGTCCCGGGCCCGACCTCCGGCCTGTTCTCCGGCTCCGTCGCCGATGTCTCCGACGGCGCGGGGAAGGCGGTGGCGATGAGCGCCGCCGCGAGGTTCTCCTTGCGCATCCGCTGGTCGACGTAGATCAGGGCGATGACCAATTGCGGGAAGCTGTACTGGAACAGCGCGCTGACGAACCCGCCGAGCATCGTGGTCGCGGCGTAGATCGCGAACCCGAAGACCAGGGCGCTGGGCTCCGGAGCGGGATCACCCGCCCCCGGCAGGGTCGGGAAGAGTCCGAACACGCCGACGAAGCTGAACGGCATCTGGATGGCGTACCCCACGGCCATCGCCACGACGTAACCGAGCAGCGAAATGCCGAACACCCTCCACCAGCCGTCGCGGACCAGGCGCGAAGAGCGCCGCAGGGCCGCGACGGGGCCGAGTCCCTCGCACACCGCCGCGGCGGGAGCGAGGCTGAACCGGGTCATGAGCCAGACCGTGAAGGGGGCGAACAGGAACGTGCCCAGCAGGAGCAGGAAGAAGGCGGCCGGCGGGCCGGAGCCGTCCAGGTCCGCGGACACGATGATCAGCGGGACGCAGATGGCGTAGAGCAGGATCGCCGGCCCGCCCGCGGCCAGCGCGGTGAGCAGTACGGTGCCGAGCACCGCCGGCAGCCGTGACCAGCTGCGGCGCCACAGCGAGCCGAAGGTCACGGTGCGGCCGAGCACCGCCTCCTGGATCAACGCGGGGCACAGCGCGCTGAACATCGCGGCGCCCACGATCGTCGTGACGAGCAGGACCACGCCCGCCGGGATGAAGGACAAGAAGAGGGCGGCCACGTCCGACCCTTCGGGGCTTTCCCCCGGGCCGAGATCGAAGAGGGCCGAGAAGCGGTCGTAGGTGGCCCAGAAGGTGATGGCGAAGGCGGCGGCCACGAGCAGGATCCCGATCCCCTGTACGGCGGCCATGACGCCGATCAGGGGCTTCCAGTACCGCCGGAAGGTCCCGAAGGCCCCGCTCAGCACCGCGCCCGTATCGAGCGGGCGCAAGGGTATGACCCCCGGCTGAGGTGCGGGGGGTGGCATCCAGCCACCTCCCCACTGCGGCGGTACGGGATGGCTCGGGTGGTGACCCCACCCAGTGTGGTGCGACATCGGTGTTCCCCCTCGGATGAAGGGACACGGTAACCCGCCCGTGAAAGCCCTGGCCAAGGCCCCCTGCCCGAGCCCCTGCCCGAGCCCCCGTCAAGCTCCTCCGCGGGTCGCTCCGTCGGAGCCCCCCGTCACGTCCTTCCGGTCCTCAGCGGGCGTCCCCGTCCAGGGGGACCACGAGCCCGATGCTTTCGGCCGCCACGGCGACGGCGTAGTCGAAGAACGCGGCCTCGTCGCGGACGCTGTCGTGGGTGCGGCTGAAGACCTGGAACACCAGGAGCCCGATCAGGCTGCTCCACAGCACGATCCCGCGCTCGATGACGTCCGAGAACGGCTCCGGGGGCAAGCCGCCGAAGGCCTCCACGGCGGCCGGCAGCAGCAGCGGCGGCCCGGGCACCGTCCGCCGGGGCGGGGTCAGTTCGCCGCCCTCCAGCGCCGCGCCCACGATGCGGGCGAGGACGCCGGGCGTGCGCGAGGCGGGCAGGACGGTGTCCTGCGGGGCGTGGTAACCGGGTACGGGCGATCCGTAGATCAGCGTGAACTCGGCGGGGTGGCCGAAGGACCACCGGCGCAGCGCGCGCGTGACCGCGAGCAGCCGTACACCCGCAGGTGCGCCGACGCCGACGGCTTCCTCGTGGGCCCGCTCCATGGCGGCGCCGGACGCGTCGTAGGCATCGATGACCAGGGCGGTCAGCAGATCGTCCCGGTGCGGGAAGAGGGCCCGCACCTCGGCGGCGGTACGGCCGCAGTCCTGCGCGACCGAGTCCAGGGACAGCCCTCCACCGCCCAGCTTCTCCAGGTGCACCCGCGCGGTGTCCTTGATCAGCTCTGCCGGGATCGCGTCGCCGGATGTCGAATTCGTTGCGTATGCGTCCATACCGAAACCGTACCCGGAGGCGACAACTGCCCTCCGTGCGGCCTCCGTAGGGCGCCCGCGGTCCGAGTGCGTCCGAGTGCGCCGATGTCGTCGCACGCCGCCCCTCGCCGGGTGCGTGAAGATCGCAGGTGGGTACGACCGCAGACGGAGGGCTCCATGGCATCCAGGGATCCGGGCACCGGAACCGGTACGGACAAGGGCACGGGCACGGGAACGGGCACGGATACGGACCGGCCCGGCCGGATCGAGGCCCACGGCATCGACCACGTCCCCGACCGGGAACGCCACGGCCGGGCCCGTGAGCTCTTCCCCGTCTGGGCCGCGGCGAACGTCAACTACCTGAGCATGGTGGTCGGCGGCGCCCTGATCCTCATGGGCCTGAGCCTGGGTCAGGCCGTCGCGGTCATCGTGCTGGGCAGCCTGTTCTGGGCGCCGATCGGCCTGCTGGCCGCCTCGGGACCGGCCTCGGGCACCCCGAGCGAGGTGATCGCTCGGGCGATGTACGGAGTCCGCGGCAACCGGGTGAACATCGCGGTCAACGGCTGGCTGCTCTGCATCTGCTACATCGCCCTCAACCTGGCCGCCGCCGCGTTCGCCGCCTTCGTCCTCGTGGAGAAGGCGGGCATCGACACGAACAGCGGTGTCAAGGTCGCCGTCGTCGTGGTCATCGCCGCCCTCACCCTGGCCATCGGCGTCTACGGGCACGCCACCATGGTGAAGCTCTACCCCCCGATCGCGCTCGCCCTCACGGTCACCTTCGCCGTCGTCGCCGGTTACGTGTGCACCCGCGCCGACCTCGGCCACCAGCCCGCGCGACCGCTGACGGGAGTCGCCCTCTGGGCCACCCTCGCGGCCGGCCTCACCCTCATCGCCTCGGGCCCGCTCTCGTACACCAACAGCGCGGACTTCTCCCGCTACCTGCCGCGCGATGCCTCCCCGTGGGCCGTCGCGGGCTGGACCGCGCTCGGCGGGTTCCTGCCCGGAGTCCTCCTCACCTCACTGGGCGCCCTCGCCGCGACCGTCCTGGACATGACCGAACCGCAGGCCGGACTGGAGGGCATCCTGCCCGCCTGGTTCTCACCCGTGTTCCTGTTGGCGATCGTGCTCGGCACGATCGCCAACAACGCCATGACCGCCTACAGCTCGGGCCTCGCCCTCCAGGCCGCCGGCGTCCACGTCCGGCGCTCCCTGGGGGTCCTCGTCGACGGAGCGCTCGGGGTCGCGGTGACCCTGTACGCGCTCCTCGTCTCCAACTTCCTCGACACGGTCGGCAACCTCCTCCAGCTGACCGTCGTCGTGCTCGGACCCAGCACGGCCGTCTACGCGACCGACATCCTGCTGCGGGGCTGCCGCTACGACGGTCCCGCGCTCACCGACGAGAGCCCGGGCAGCCCCTTCTGGTACACCGGGGGCGTCAACCTGGCGGGCGCCCTGGCCCTGACGGCGGGCATCGCGGCATCCGCCCTCTGCGTGGACACCCTGTACACGGGCCCCGTCGCCCGGGCCCTGGGCGGCGTGGACCTCTCGCTGCCCGTCGGCATCGTGGTGTCGGCCTCCCTCTACGGGCTCCTGATGCACCGCTCCTTACGAGGCCGGTCCATCGCGCCGCCCGCCTGACCGGGGTACTCCGGCGCCGGACGGTCCACGTTCCCCCTACGACTCCGACGGGGCGCGCAGCTCCCCGGTCCGTGCCACGCGGGCGTACCAGCGCGCACTCGATTTGGGTGTGCGCTCCAGGGTCTCGTAGTCGACGTGGATCGCCCCGAACCGCTTCGCGTACCCGTACGACCACTCGAAGTTGTCGAGCAGCGACCAGAGGAAGTAGCCGCGCACGTCCACCCCGTCGGCGATCGCCCGGTGCACGGCGTCGAGGTGGGCGTGGATGTAGGCGGCGCGCAGCGGATCGTGCACCGTGCCGTCCGGCCCGACCTCGTCCTCGTACGCCGCTCCGTTCTCGCTGACCACGAGCGGCAGCCCGGGATACCGGGCGGCGGTCCGGGTCAGCAGCTCGTACAGGGCGCTCGCGTCGACCGGCCAGCCCATCGCCGTACGTTCCCCCGGAGCCCGGTGGAAGGCCACGCCCTCCGCGCCCGGCCACGGCGAGTGCTCGCTGTTGCCGTGCCCGTCGTCCTGCGGCACGCTCTCCCCCCGCGCCGCCCGCGAGACGACCGTCGGGGTGTAGTAGTTCACGGCGAGCAGGTCCAGGGGCTGGTGCACCGTGGCGGTGTCACCGTCGCGGACGAAGGACCAGTCGGTCAGGCCCGCGGTGTCGGCGAGCAGGTCCTCGGGATAGGCGCCCTCCAGCATCGGGCCCAGCCAGATCCGGTTGCCGACGGCGTCGATGCGCCGGGCCGCCTCCCGGTCACCGGCCGAGGGCGTCAGGGGACGCACCTCATGGAGGTTGAGGGAGACCGCGACCTGAGCGTCCCGGGGCAACGCCGCCCGCAGGGCCTGGACGGCGCGGCCGTGACCGAGATTGAGGTGGTGGGCGGCACGCAGGGCGGCGACCGGGTCGGTCCGGCCCGGGGCGTGCACACCGGAGGCGTAGCCGAGGAACGCGCTGCACCAGGGCTCGTTGAGGGTGATCCAGTGCTTCACCCGGTCCCCGAGTGCGTCGGCCACCAGGCCCGCGTACTCGGCGAAGCGCTCGGCCGTCGCGCGCTCCGGCCAGCCCCCCGCGTCCTCCAGCTCCTGGGGGAGGTCCCAGTGGTAGAGGGTCAGGGCGGGGGTGACACCGGCGGCGAGCAGCTCGTCGACGAGCCGGCGGTAGAAGTCCAGGCCCTTCTGGACCGCCGGGCCCCGTCCGGTCGGCTGGACGCGCGACCAGGAGACGGAGAACCGGTAGGCGCCCAGGCCGAGTTCGGACATCAGCCGGACGTCTTCGGGGAAGCGGTGGTAGTGGTCCACCGCCACGTCACCGGTATGGCCTTCGAAGACCTTGCCGGGGGTGTGCGAGAAGGTGTCCCAGATGGACGGGGTCCGGCCGCCTTCACGGGCGGCGCCCTCGATCTGGTACGCGGCGGTGGCCGTGCCCCAGAGGAAGCCGGACGGGAAAGAGCGGACGGCGGTGAGCGGCCGGGTCTCGGACGCGGTCATAGGAGAGCGCTCCCAACGCAGGTCTCGATGATGGTGCCGGATGAGGTGGTGCGGCCGGTCAGTTCTTGACGGCGCCGGCCGTGATCCCGCCCACGATGTGCTTGCCGAGCACGGCGAAGACCAGGAGCAGCGGCAGCGTGGAGATGAGCGCGCCGGTCAGCACGACGGCCTGGTCGACCGTGTGGGCTCCCGCCCCGAGACCGGCCAGGGCGACCTGGAGGGTCGGATTCCCGTCCGGGGTCAGCGCGATGAACGGCCAGAAGAAGTCGTTCCAGGCCTGGACGAAGACGAGCATCCCGAGGACCGCCATCGCGGGCCGGGCCACGGGGAACACCACGTGCCAGATGATGCGCAGGCTGTGCGCGCCGTCCATCCGGGCCGCCTCCACCAGCTCCACCGGCAGTGCCTCGATGAGGTACTGGCGCATGAAGAACACGCCGAAGGCGGCGACCAGCGAGGGCAGGACGACCGACTGGAGCTGATCGACCCAGCCGAGACCGGTGATGATCTGATAGAGCGGGATCACGCTGAGCTGCGGCGGGATCGTCATGGTCGCCACCACCAGTGCCAGCAGGGCGCCCCGGCCCTTGAAGGGCAGCTTGGCGAAGGCGAAGCCGGCCAGGGTGGAGAACAGGACGGTGGACAGGGACACGAGCCCGGCCACGACGGTCGTGTTGACCAGTGCCTCGCCCATGTCCACCTGGTTCCAGGCGAAGGCGAGGTTGTCGAAGAGCCGGGGGCCGGGCAGCAGCGGGGCCGGAGCCTCGACCACGCGCTCGCCCCTGTGGGAGGCGGCCACGAGGTTCCAGTACAGCGGGAAGAGGGAGACGAGGGCCGCCAGGCCGAGGAGGACGTACGTCAGCGGTCCCGCGTGGTGCTGACGGCCGGCCGACTGGCGCAGCAGCCCGCGGCGGGGCGCCGGGGCGGCGGCCGTGGCCGTCCGTACGGGCGTGGGCGTAGGGGTGGGTGTGGGCGTGTCGAGCGTGCGCGCCATGAGCTCAGCTCCCCGACTTCTTGCGCTTGTGGTGCGAGCGGGTGATCAGCGTGTGGACGCCGCCGATGAGCAGCAGGAGCAGGAGCATGACCCAGGCGATGGCGGAGGCCTGGCCCAGCGCGCCGGTCACCCACCCCTTCTCGTACATGAGCAGGCTGAGCGTCTGGAACTGGTTCCCGCTGCCCCCGCTGATGCCGACGCTGCCGCCGAAGAGCATGGGCTCGCCGAAGAGCTGGGTGGAACCGTTGGTGGAGACGATGACGGTGAACAGGATCGTCGGACGGATGGAGGGGATGGTGACGCTGAGGAACTGGCGCAGGCGCGAGGCCCCGTCCAGCGCGGCGGCCTCGTACAGGTCCTGCGGTACGGCCTGCATCGCCGCCAGGTAGATGAGTGCGTTGTAGCCCGTCCAGCGCCAGGTCACGATCGTGGAAATCGCGATCTGAGCGGGCCACTTGGAGGACTCCCAGGCGACCGGCTCGAAGCCGGCCCAGCCCAGGACCGTGTTGATCAGCCCGTAGTCGGTGTTGAAGAGCTGGGCGAAGACGAGCGTCGCCGCCGCGATCGAGGTGGCGTACGGGGCGAGGACCGCGACGCGGAAGAAGCCCCGGCCGCGAAGCCGGTAGTTGAGCAGGTGCGCGAGGCCGAGGGCCATCAGCAGCTGGGGAACGGTGGAGATCACGCCGATGGTGAAGGTGTTCGCGAGCGCGTTCCAGAAGAACTCGCTGGTCGCCAGGGCACCGTAGTTCTCCAGCCCCTTCCACTGCGCGCTGCCGCCGAGTTCGACCCGGTGGAGGGAGAGCCAGCCCGTGTAGACGAGGGGGAAGAGGCCGAAGGCCGCGAAGGTGAGGAAGAAGGGGGCGACGAAGACGTAGGGGACGGCCTTCAGGTCCAGGCGGTGGAGCGTGCTGCGCAGGCCGGCGGGCGGCGGGGAGCCGCCGCGCGTCGCCCGTACGGAGGTGGCCACGGGGGCGTCCTTCCGGGTCGGTGCGTACGGGTGGTGCGTACGGGGAGATGCGTACGGGTGGTGGGTACGGCTCGGTGTCCACGGGGATGCGGACGGGGTCGGGGCCCGCCGCCCGCAGGCGGCGACGGGCCGCGGGCGGGCCCGCTACTGATCGATCTTGTCGTCGACCAGCTTCTTGACGTTGTCCCAGGCCTTCGCCGGGTCGGTGCCGCGCTGCTCGACGTCGAGGATGCCGTTGTCGGTGAGGAAGGTCTTCACCTGGCCGTCCCAGCGGCTGATCGGGGCGGGCGTGATGCCGGCAGCGGCCTCCGAGTAGATCTTGCCGACCGGGGTGTCACCGAAGTACGGCAGCTTGGCGTCCTGGACGGCCGCCGAGGTGAGCGTGTCCTTGGTGGAAGGGATGTTGCCGTTCACGCCGAAGACCTTGGCGTGCTGCGCCGGCGCGGTGAGCCAGGCGGCGAGCTCGGCGGCCTCCTTGGCGTGCTTGCCCGACTTCGGCACGGCCAGGAACGAGCCGCCCCAGTTGCCGGCCACGGGCGGCGCGGCGATGTCCCACTTCCCCTGGTTCTCCGGGCCCGCCTGGTCCTTGATGATGCCCGTCATCCAGCTGGGGCAGGCGACGGTGGCGAACTTCGCGTTCTTGAAGGCCGCGTTCCAGGTGCCCTTCTCGTCGAACTGCCGCAGCTTGCCCGTCAGTTCGCCCTTCGCCGCCGCCACGGCGGTGTCCCACGCCTTCTTCACGCCCGGGCTGTTCTCGTAGTCCAGCTCGCCCTTGGTGTCGGCGTACTGCACCGGCTGGCTGGAGATCACCGCGTTGAACAGGCCGCTGGCGGAGTCGTGGAAGGCGGTCCCGGCCGGGGCGTTCTCCTTGTACGTCTCGCCCGTCTCGATGAACTTCGCCCAGTCGCCCGCCCAGAGCTTGCCGACCTCGGCGCGGTCCGTCGGGAGCTTGGCCTGGGCGAAGAGGTCCTTGTTGTAGCAGATGGCCATCGGGCCGATGTCCGTGCCGAGGCCGATGACCTTGCCGTCGCCCGTGGTGGCCTGCTTGACCTTCCAGTCGAGGAACGCGCCGAGGTCCGCGCCGCCCGTCTTGCCGAGGTCGGTCCACTTGTCCGCCATGGCGGGACCGGTGGCCTCCGCGATGTAGCCCACCTCCAGGGCCTGGATGTCCGCGAGACCGCTGTCGCGGGAAAGGCGCAGCTTGAGGGTGTCCCAGTACTTCTGCCCGTCGGCGACGTTCGACTCCTCGATCTTGATGTTCGGGTGCGCCTTCGTGTACTCGGCGTAGAGCTTGGCCCCGGTCGCGTCGTCGTAGCCGAAGGATCCGAAGGTCCCGATCCGCAGCGTGATCTGTTCGCCGCCCGCCGCGCCGGCGCCCTTGCCGTCGTCGTCACCGTCGCTGCCGCAGCCGGTGAGCAAGGCCGTACCGGTCGCCACGACGGCGATCGCGGCGACCGCGTTGACCGCGATGCGGTGTCCGCGACCGTGTCTGCTGCTGGAAGTGCGCATTCCACTCTCCTCGTCCAAGGTGGTGCTCGTTGTGCGCCAGGAGGTCCGGCGGGCTGTTCGCGGCTCGGCGAGGGCCCTGCCAGGACCTGATGTGGAGCTCGTTCTCGCATCCGGGGATGGGAGCGCTCCCACGTCGTTGCCGGAAGGTTCCTGCTTGCTGGGTGCGGGTGTCAAGAGATGAACGCGAATTGGTGACATGAGGGCGTTCGGTGCGTCCCTTCCCCCGCTTTCCGGTGCCGCCTCGTCGGGTTCTGAAGGTGGCCATGGCATCGGGGCGGGATCATGAGTAGTGTGGGAGCGCTCCCATGTGATCCTTGCGTGCGCCGGAGCGGCGTAACGTGTTCCGCGCGAGATGGGGGCGGGATCCGCTTCCTACCTGATCAGCCGCGCCCGGCCGGCACGCACCGGCCCGGAGCGCGACAGCGCACGAGGGGAGTTCGAGCACCGTGAGCGGACGGCAGAACGGCAGGCCCACCCTGGAAGAAGTCGCGGCCCTGGCCGGTGTCGGCCGGGGCACGGTCTCCCGGGTGATCAACGGCTCGCCGCGGGTGAGCGAGCAGGCCAGGGAAGCGGTCGCCCGCGCCGTGGCCGAGCTGGGGTACGTACCCAATCAGGCGGCCAGGGCCCTGGCCGGGAGTCGGACTGACGCGGTCGCGCTCGTCATCCCGGAGACCGAGGCCAGGCTGTTCTCGGAGCCGTACTTCCTCGACCTGATCCGCGGGGTCAGCGCCGAACTTGCCGAAGCGGACAAGCAGTTGCTGCTCACTCTGGTACGGACCGAGGCCGAGCGCCGGCGGTTCGAGGACTACCTGGCCGCCCAGCGGGTCGACGGGGTCCTGCTGGCGTCCGTCCACGGCGACGACCCGCTGCCGGACCGGATCGCGCAGCTGGGACTGCCGGTCGTCATGAACGGGCGGCGCTCGGAGGCCGAGCCCGTCGCCTACGTGGACTCCGACAACATCGGCGCGGGACGGGCGGCCGTCGCCCACCTGGTGGGGCGGGGCCGGAGCAGGATCGCCACCATCAGCGGGCCGCTGGACATGTACGTGGCCCGCGCCCGTCTGGGCGGCTACCGTGCGGGGCTCGCCGAGGCCGGGATCCGGCCCGACGAGTCCCTGGTGGCGACCGCGGACTTCACCGAGGAGGGCGGCCGGCTGGCGATGCGCGAGCTCCTGGAGCGCGCCCCCGCCCTGGACGCCGTCTTCGCCGCCTCCGACGTGATGGCGGCCGGTGCGCGCGGGGTGCTGCGCGAGGCGGGCCGGCGCATCCCCGAGGACGTGGCCCTCGTGGGGGTCGACGACTCCGCGGTGGCCCGCCTGATGGATCCGCCCCTGACGAGCGTGCGCCAGCCGATCGAGGAGATGGGCCGCACGATGACCCGGCTGCTGCTCCGGAGGATCGGGGAGGGATCCGCGGCCGGTTCCGCGCCGGACGCGGGGAGGGGCGAGGAGTCGCGCAGGGTCCTGCCGACGGAACTGATCGTGCGGGACTCCTCCTGAGCCCGTCCCGCCTTCCGGGCTCCCCTTCTTCCGGCCTGCGAACGGGAGCACCCCCTACGCGGGGCAGTCCTCGGTCGCCTTGACCACACCGAGGCTGACCTTGTCGGTCATGGCCTCGCCCGCGGCCGGGGTCTGGGTGCACACCTTCCACTGCGCGGGCCACTGCACGGGACGCTGGGATCCGCTGAGGTCCGTCATCTCGACGGTCGTCCCGGCGTCGACGGACTGCAGGGCGGTCGCGGCGGACTGGTTCAGGAAGTCGGGCATCGGCGTGGAAGCGGCCTGTGCCTGGGCGGCCAGGCTCAGGGCGGACGCCACCAGCACGGCAGTGGTCATGATCTTCTTCATTGCCGGACAACGACCGTTTCCGGGTGCCGGTCACGAGCCCTGTGAGGAGTTCGCCCACCTGGGCGCAGGCTCCCGTGAGCGGGCCGCGGCCGGAGCCGTACGGAGCCCTCTGGTTCCCGTACGGCTCCGGCGGCCCCTCAGCGGGGTGGGCGGCTCACCTGGGGTGGGTCACAGTGCCGGGTGGGCGTTCTTCATGAGCTCCTGGAACTGCGCCGAGAACCACTGGCCCGACAGCGGCGCGTTCGGGAGGGACCCCGACATGCTGTTGCCGTTGCGCGCGTTGCCCGTGTACGTCGGGTCGCACATGCGGTCGAAGCCCTTGCCCTCGTCGTTCGGGATCTCCTTGCTCGCCCCGTCCGACTCGCCTGGCGGCTTGATCCACACATAGGCGTCGATGCCCGCCGCCGGGGCGGCCTGCGGCCGCTCGCCGAGGCCGGCGCCCGACTGGTTGCACCAGTTGCCGAGGTGGACGCGCCGGTCGTAGCGGCCGCCGTTGACGTAGGTGTCCACGCTGGTCGGCGCACCGGGTCCGGTCGGTCGCGCCGTGCCGCCCCAGCCGTTGCGGGAGGTGTCGATCAGCATGCCGAGGTTCGCGTCGAAGCCCAGGGACACCAGCTTGGTCCGCATGGCCTGGGCGTACGAGAGCTCGTCCGTGTACCGGTTCCAGTCGACCCACTTCGACTGGCGTACGGAGGTGCCGTTGACGGAGTCCTCGATCTTGAAGTGATCCTCCTTCAGTGCGCTGTAGTTGGCCGTGTTCACGATGAAGCCGTGGACCTTGGCGAGCGTGGAGCCCTCGGCGGTCGCCGCCTGCTTGAACATGTCCGCGGAGGCGCCGAAGTTGTCGTCCCAGCCGAGCCAGCCGTGGTGGCCCGCGTCCACGTAGTTGTAGACGTTGGCGATCGAACCCAGCTTGTTCAGCGCGTAACCGACCCCCTTGACGTAGTTGCCGTTGGCCTTCATCACGTCGCAGTTGGCCGTGGCCGTCGGGCGCCCGGTGACGTTGGTGACCAGGTTCGGCAGCGAGTCGATCTCGACGGTGGTGACGATCCGCAGCCCCGCGTACTTGCTGTCGGCGAGGATGGCGGCGATCGGGTCGATGTACTGCGTCTTGTACTTGTCGATCTCCGTCGGGCCCAGCTCGCCGTTGGAGGCGAGCGCGGCGCAGTCCCGGCCGGGCAGGTTGTAGATCACCAGCTGGACGACGAGCTCGCCGCCGCCCTTCTGGGCCAGCGCCGCGTCCAGGTGGGCGCGCAGACCCATCGAGCCGCTCGTACCCGCGATGGCGGCGGTGCGGTCCAGCCAGACACCGGTGGGCTGGTTCGACACCTTGGTGCCGCCCGGCTCGGCGGCGGCCTTGGCGGACCACTCGGGGTTCACGTACACCTTGGCGCCGGCGTACGGGTTGTCGGCCTTGCCGCCCGACGGTGGCGGGGTGGTGGGCGGTGTCGTCGGGGGAGTGGTCGGGGGCTGGGTCGGGTCGGTCGCGCCGTTGCAGGTGACGCCGTTGAGCTTGAAGGTCGCGGGCACGGAGTTCGTCCCGCCGTGCGCGCCGTTGAAGCCGAAGGAGGTCGAACCGTCCGTGGCCAGGCTCCCGTTGTAGGAGAGACTCTTGGCGGTCACGGCCGCCCCGGACTGGGTGATCGTGGCGTTCCAGCCCTGGGTGACCTGCTGATCGTTCGCGTAGGACCACTCCAGGGTCCAGGAGGTCACCGGGTCACCGGTGTTGGTGAGGATCACGTGGGCGCCGAACCCGGTGTTCCACTGGTTGGTGATCTGGTACTCGACCTTGCAGCCCGCGGTGGCCGCGCCTGCGGAGGTGCCGAACACGGTGGCCGTCGCGCCGGCGGCGGTGACGAGGCCGATGGCCGCCAACAGGGCGGTGCGCCTGGTGGTACGGGAGGTGGTGCGGGGAGTCGTGGCGAGTGCTGGTGTGCGGCTCATTTCGTGGAATGCCTTTCAGTTCAGGGCGCGCAGACGGTCGCGCAGCCCGGTGCCGAATGCGGTGGGGGTGCCGTCGTGGGAAGCGATCAGGGCCGGCCCGGAGTTGCGGACGTGGTCGGCGAACGCGTGCGAGGTCCAGAGCGCGGGGGCTTACCGGGCGTCCGGCATCGGCTTCCGGCAGGAGGCGTGCGCGTCGGCGCACCCCGTGGAGTTGCCGGTGTACTGGCCGTACGTCCAGTGCGGTTCGACGACCGGGGGCATGCCGTGCGCGCGCACCCGGTCGGCCAGTCCCTTGACGGTGTCGGTGTGGTTCGCGCCCCGGAGACCGGGTCGGTGGGTGTGGGGGTGTGTGTCGGATCGGGCCCCGGCCCGGAGTCCGACGTGCAGGCGGCTCCGTTGAGCGTGAACGCGTCGGGCGCCGTACTGACGCTCGACCACGAGGCGATGAAGCCCGTGGTCACGCTCGCACCTGCGCCGAGCGTGGCGTTCCGGCTCTCGTTCACGGCGGTGACGGCCGGCCCCGTCCGGGATCACTTCGTTTCCCATCCCCGACCGGCGGTCCGGCCGGACGGGAAGCCGAAGCGGAGGTTCCAGCCGTTCAGCGCGGAGGCGTTGTCGGTGACGTGACCGAACCCTGGAAGCCGCCGGCCCCTTGGCCGACGACCGAGTGGGTCATCGTGCGGGCGGGTGAGGCCGCGGCTCCCTGCGGCCGTACCCGTGACGGCGAGCGAACAGCTCACCATCGCGAGCGCTGCCGTTGTGAGCAGCGCGGACGTGCGTGGGGGGTGTCGCATGAGCGAGTCCTCGCAGCGAGGGCGCGCTGGTGACGGCGCGCCGACCGATGGATTCGCTCCCACTGGTTGGGGCCAGACCGTAGCGCCAACTCACGTCAAGGAAAAGAGGAGTTGAGGAATTTCCCCTGAGAATGGCTTCGACTCTTCGCGGACCTTGACGGCGTTGAGTCCCGTCTGCACAGTGGGAGCGCTCCCACTGGTTCAGGGCTTGTGCCCGCCCTCCCCGTACGCCCTCGTTCCCGAGCCGAAAGGAGAACCATGACCGTGCCGGTCCGGCGCCGTGATCCCTCAGTCCACGCGGGGAGTTCCGAGGTGGGCGATGAGTTCCTCGACGAACGCCTCCACGTGAGGCGGACGCGGGCCGGTCCGTGTCGCACAGAACCAGGTCCGGGTCAGCGGCGTCGCGCCGATGCGGACCAGGGCGAGACCGTGCGAAGCGACGTACGGGGCGGCGACCCAGTTCGGCAGCACCGTCACACCCTGGCCGCCCGCCACCATCTCGACCACCAGATCGGTCACCACCGGCATGGTGGTGATGCGGGCGGGACGGGCGCCGGTGGGGATCGGCAGGGGCATCGACGGGATGCGCTTCTGATCGTAGAAGTCGTAGAGGACCAGGTCCGCGCCGTCGAAGTCGCGTGCGGTCAGGTGTGCGCGGGACGCCCACCGGTGCCCGGCGGGCACCACCGCCATCATCTCGTCGTCGAACAGCCTGGTCAGGGAGACCCGGTCCATCTGCAGGTCCGGCTTCGTGACCAGCGCCACGTCGACCAGATCGGCGAGCAGCGCCGGGATCGGCGCATCGTCGGCGACGGTCTCGATCCGGACCTCGGTGTCCGGCTCGCGCACGCGGAAGGCGCGCAGGACCGGCGGCAGCCACGGGAAGGTGGTGCTGCACTGTGCGGTGAACCGCACGCGCCGGTCCCGCCCGTCGCGGAGTTCCCGCAGGTCCCGTGAGGCCGAAGCGAGTTCGCCGAGGACGTGGCGGGCGGCCACCAGGAGCCGGCGGCCGGCGGCGTTGGGGATCAGGCGTCGGCCCTTGCGCTCGAAGAGCTGCATGCCCAGACGGGCCTCCAGCCGGGTGAGCCGCTGGCTCAGTGCCGGCTGGCTGACGTAGAGCCGCTCGGCGGCGGCGGTCAGGGAGCCCGCTTCCGCGGTGGCGTCCAGGAGTTCCAGGTCACGCAGGTCCACATCCATAACGGGGGATTATCACATGCTTCAATTTCCATCGTGGTGTTATGGATTGAGGGCCCATAGCTTTCCGGTGTCGGCCGCGGGGACCTCCCGGGCCGCCACCCACGAAAGGCACGAGCCACATGACGGACACCCAGATCCACGCGACCACGGCCATCGTCACCGGATCCTCCAGCGGCATGGGCCTCGACATCGCCCGCGCCTTCCTGGCGGCCGGCGCGAACGTCGTACTCAACGGCAGGGACGCCGACCGCCTCGCCAAGGCCGCCGCCGGCCTCGGTCACCCCGGGCGCACCGCGTGCGTCGCGGGCACCACCGCCGACCGGGAGACCGGTGAAGCGCTCGTCCGCGCGGCACTCGATCGGTTCGGGCGGATCGACGTCCTCGTCAACAACGCCGGCACCTTCGAGCCGAAGCCGTTCACCGAGGTGACGGAGGACGAGCTCGACGGCTATCTGACGGGGAACCTCAAGGGCACCTACCTCACCACGCAGGCGGTCGTACGGGCCCTGCGCGCCCAGGGGCGGGGCGGCAGCATCGTCAACATCGGCACCGTGCTCGTGGACCACGCGCTGGCCGGCTTCCCGGCCACCGCGCCCGTGGTCAGCAAGGCCGGTGTGCACGCGTTGACGACGAGCCTCGCGGCCGAGCTCGCCGCCGACGGGATCAGCGTCAACCTGGTCGCGCCGGGCATCATCCGCACTCCTCTGCACGGGGCTTCCGACGTGGACGCCTTCGGCGGTCTCGCCCTCCAGGACCGGGTCGGCGAGGTCGCCGAGATCTCCGACGCCGTGCTCTACCTCGCGGGCGCCGGGTTCGTGACCGGCCACGCCCTGCGGGTGGACGGCGGCCACGTCACCGGCCGCCGCATCTGACGCCGCCGCAAGCGGGACCGGGACCGCGACCGCGACCGGCTCCCGGCACCGGCTCAGGTGCTGCGCAGGTCCGCCGCGCACAGGTCCGGGCCGATGAAGGGAAGCAGCCGCACTGTGGCCCCGTCGGCCTCCAGCAGGCCGTCCAGGACGCCTTGATGGACGGCGCACACGACCTCGGGCCGGGTCCGGGCCAGTTCCCGGTACGGGCACGCGTGCAGCAGGACCCGTCGGGTGTCGGGGTCGGGCCCCGGTGCGTCCTGCGGTGCGAAGCCCATCCGGGCGGCGGCGGCGAACACCCGCTCCGTCGCGGGTCCGCTCCCGGTCAGCCGGCGCCCCCAGCCGAGGCCGGCCTCGCGGCAGGCGCCCGGGCCACCCCCGACCGCGTCGGCCAGGGCCTGGGCGAGTTCCCGGAAGGGGGCGTCGGCCGGTTCTTCCTGGGGGTCGGGCCGGGTGGCGGCGTACCGCAGTCTCGGACGGCCCCGGCCAGGCCCGGCCGAGGCGGTGGCCGCGACCAGGCCCGCCTCGGCCAGGGTGGCCAGGTGGTGCCGGACGGTGGCGACCGAAAGCCCCGTGGCAGCGGCCAAGTCATCCACGCCCAGCAGGCCGTCCGCCTCCCGCAGCAGGGTCATCAGACGCTGACGTGACGGTACGGCCAGGGCGTGGTGGACACGCTGGGCATCCACACCACGGGGCATTTCGGTCATGACCCCAATATAATCGATACCCATTGACTAAAAGGGGGACCAGGTTGACCAAAGGGGGGATCAGGTTGGCCAAAAGGGGGACCAGGGCACGTCCCGGGGCGGTTTCCGCGGACCGTTATCGTCCGTTCATGCCCGAGCTGATCACCCCCACCCCCCGTCTGTACGCCTCCTGGCTCGCCGCGCAGGAGGAATGGGGGCCCGACGCCCACATGGACGGCGCCGGGCTCGGCTCCGACGACGACGTGGACACCCTCGAGGGCTTCACCGCCTGGACGGAGCGGCTGTGGAGCTACGGGGACCGCGCGGTGCCGCTCCTGGGCGGACGCGTCCACGCCACGTACTGGTGGATCGCCGAAGGGGACGAGTACCTGGGTGCGATCGACCTGCGGCACTACCTGAACGGGTTCCTGCTCGACGCGGGAGGCCACATCGGCTACAGCGTGCGCCCCTCGGCCCGCCGCCGCGGCCTGGCCACCTGGGCCCTGGGCGAGGTCGTGTACGAGGCCCGGCTGCTGGGGATCGACCGGGTCCTGCTCACCTGCGACCCCGGGAACCAGGCCTCGATCCGCACGATCGAGGGCAACGGCGGCATCCTGGAGGACGTCCGCGAGACGCTCATCGGCCCCAAGCGGCGCTACTGGATCGACCTGTAGTCCGTTGGCCCCTCACCGCGACGACGCCTGTCCCGGTGAGGGATGCCGCGGTGAGGGATGCCGCGGGTGGGGCGGGAGCGACGGAGCCCTGGGTGCCGGGCCCAGGGTGGTGGTGCCCGGGGCCGCCCGGTGGCCCAGGCCCGTGCGGTAGGCGTCCAGGGCCGCTTCGGTGCGGCCGGCCCGGCGCAGCAGGTCGCCCAGGAGCCGGCACAGGTCCGCGAGGTCACCCGTCGCCCCGCTGCGCTCCAGCAGCGCCAGGGCCTGCACGTAGTGCTCCTCGGCGGCATCGGGCTCGCCCCGCTCCTCCGCCATCAGGCCGAGGAGCCGGTGCGCGCCGCCCGCGTGGACGGCGCCGTGGCTGTCTCCGAGCGCCAGCAGGGCCGAGAGGAGCCCGGCGGCTTCCTCGTACCGGCCGAGCCGGCGCAGTACGTCGGCCAGCTCGACCTCGACCTGCGCGGTGTACAGGGCCGCCCGCCCGGCCGAGAGCATCTCCCGGGCCGTGCGCAGTTCCCGCTCGGCGGAGGCGAGGTCCCCGTTCTGGGCCTGTACGTAGCCGCGCATCCAGTGGCAGTGCGCCAGGTCGGTCCGCAGCTGTAGCTGCCCGTAGATCGCCTGGGCCTTGGCCAGGGAGGCGTCGGCATCGGCCACCCGCCCCTCCGTCAGGAAGGTCCGCGCGACCTGCCGGTGCATCCCCGCCACCAGGGCCGGATCGGTGACCTGGGGGGCCAGTGACAGGGCGAGTTCGGCGGCGTGGGCGGCCCGGGCGTGGGCGCCCATGTCGATGTACGGCCCGATGACCGCGGCGTAGAGCAGTACCAGTGCCTCGGGATCGGCCAGTCCGCTCGCCCCCAGCTCGTCGATGGTCGATTCGAGCAGGTAGCAGGCGTAGCGCAGCTCCCCGGACAGCAGGTGCGCCACGGCGCGGCCCCGGATCGGGCGGGCGCGGCGGGGGAGCGGTTCGTCGGCCAGGAGGCGTTCGGCCGACTCGAAGTGGCTGATGGCGGCGGGGAGTTCGCCCGTCTCCAGGGCGCAGTCGCCGAGTCCGAGCAGCGCCCCGACCCGCTCGTCGGTGAGCCCGAGGTCCTCCGCTTCGGTGAGCAGCCGCCGGTAGTGGACGGCGGCCTCGACGGCCGCGCCGGAGGCCAGGAGCTGCTGGGTGTCGGTGAGGGCCAGGCGCAGTTCGGTGGCCAGAGCGGCGGGGCGTCCGGTGGCCAGTTCCTCGTAGGTGGTGCCGAGCCGTCCGGCCAGGAAGCGCAGCGCGGCCTCGGAGGGGCGCACCTTGCCCGACTCCAGCGTGGAGACATAGGCGGGGGTGTACGAGGGCTCCGCCAACTTGCGCTGTGTCAGGCCGAGTTCGGTGCGCATGCGCTGAACCCTGCGGCCGATCTCGGCCGGTTCGTCCATGGGATCCCCCTGGTTGCTCGAACTGCCCAGTATTCAGGGGGAGCAGGCCATTGCGCACCCGTCGTGCGCCGCCTAATTTAAGCAACCGATTCAGTGCACTTACATCTCTCCTTAACTCCCTTCACCGCAGGAGGACTTCATGCACCACGACAGACGCCCGGCCGCCGCCCGGGTGGCCCTGCGGGCAGTAGTCGCGGCTGCCTGCGCGACCGCCGCGCTGCTGGCCGCCGGACCCGTCCGCGCGGCCGGCGCCCCGGTCACGCCCCGGCTGGTGGTGGAGATCCCGGGTCCGGAGCAGGGTGGTGACGCCGGATCGGGCCACACCCGCGTGCCCGCCCGGGCCGACCGGCCGGCCGAAGCGGGCGCCCGGCTCTCCGAGGCGGAGCGCGCGGCGGACGGCGAGGTGGTCAAGCTGGTCGACAACGGCCCCACCGCCGACCGGCTGGACGTGGTCGTCATCGGCGACGGCTACACGGCGGACCAGCTGGCGAAGTTCCACACCGACGCGCAGGCCAAGTGGGCCGAGGTGACGGCGGTGGAGCCGTACGCCACCTACCGGAACCTTTTCAACGTCTGGACGGCCGACGCCGTGTCCCGGGAGTCGGGCGTCACCGGCGACCCCGACCGGGCGGCCGTCCGCGACACGGCCCTCGGCGCGTACTTCTGGTGCGAGGAGATCGAGCGGCTCCTGTGCGTAGACCAGCCCAAGGTGGACTCCTACGTGGCCAAGGCACCCGAGGCCGACCTGGTCATCGTCCTGGCCAACAGCGCCAAGTACGGCGGCGCCGGCTACAACGAGCCCAGTGCCACCCTCGGCTACGAGGGCATCTCCACCGCCTCGGCGGACAACGCCAAGTCCGGCCAGGTGGCCATCCACGAGACGGGCCACTCCCTCGGCAAACTCGCCGACGAGTACTTCTACCCCGGTGTCCCCGACTACGAGAAGTACACCGGGCCCGAGCCCGCCGAGTCCAACAGCTCCACGCTGTCCGCCGACCGGATGGCCGCCCGGCGCGCCAAATGGTACCGCTGGCTGGGCGAGCCCTCCCCGGACGGGGGCACCGTCGGCGCCTACGAGGGCGGCGGCTACTTCGTCACCGGGCTCCACCGGCCCACCGACAACTCGCTGATGCGGGTCCTGGGCAAACCCTTCAACCTGCCCGGAGTCGAGGCGATGATCGCCGGCTTCCACCAGCACGCGAGCACCGTCACCGCGCTCACCCCGACGGACCGCACCCTGCGGACCCGGCACACCGCGAAGGTGGCCGTACCCCGGCTCACCGGCGCCGACGGCCGGCAACTGCGGGTCCGCTGGTACCTCGACGGCCGGGAGCTCGGGCGGCTGGCCGGCCGGACCGACGTGACGGTCGCGGAGCTGCGGCTCCCCGACCTGCGCACCCACACCCTGTCGGTGACCGCCGAGGACCGGACCCCCTCGGTCCGCGACCCGGAGATCGTCCGCACCCTCCGTTCCACCGTCGGGTGGAACGTCCGCCGGTAGGCAGTGGCCGGGACGGGCGCCGCGCACGGCGGCGGCGCGGGAGCCCACCGCTCCCGCGCCGCCGCCCCCCGCCTCCCCGGAGGCCTATACCGCCTCGCCCACGGGAACGCCGGCCGGGGTGCCGGCCCCCTCACCGCTCCGCGGCAGCCGGCGCAGCGCTAGGGCCATGGCCGCCGCCACGTACGCGCACAGCACCGCCATCCCGGCCCACCAGGGCAGCGGGAAGTACCCGGCGGAAGGCGCGTACTGCGCGGTGACCTGCGGGTGCTCCACCAGCGTCTGCTGGACGGCGAACCCGGCGGCCGGAGTCACCCTCAGCAACCACTGCGCGAGCGCGTCGCTCAGCAGGGGGACGGTGCTCACGGCGTACGGGACCACGACCACCGAGACGGCCACGAGCACCGCGAGCCACCGCCGCCGGAGCGCCGTGCCGAGGGACAGGGCGAGCACGGCCGTCAGGGCGAGCGCGGCGGAGACGCCGATGACGACCCGGGCTCCGGTCAGTGCCGAAAGTCCCACGACGGGAACCCCGTTGGACTTCAGTACCGCGAGTCCGACCGGCAGTACGATGCCCACGGCGAGCAGGCCGGTCACGAACGTCACGGCCCCCACGACGACGGCCCTCGCCCCGAGCACCGCACGGGTGAGCGGTGCGCCGTCCACCGGCTGCCGTCGGCCGGACCCGCCGGCGCCCCGGTTCCCGCCGCCGGCGAACCGCACCGCCACCACCAGCACGATGAGCAGGGCGAGGCTCAGACCGGTCAGCATCCCCTCCACGGGACGGCCGCCCGAGGTCGCCGCGGGCGAGATGTCGCCGGCACCTGTGACGGTGACCGTGCCGTCCTTCTCCACGGCCCCGGCCGGCCGGCCCTTCTCCCAGTCGGTCGTGTTCATCTCGCCGACCAGCCCGGCCCGCCAGCCCCCGTCCGCGGGAGCGCCCTCCAGGCCGATGTCGTCGAAGGAACCGGCGGCCTGGGTGAAGCGCACCTGCTCCGTGGCCCCGCCGAGACCGGCCGGACGCAGCGTGAGGTCGCCGGGGGACGTGGCGAACATGCCGACCTGCGCGGTGTCCGACAGCCCGGCGAGCTTCACGGCGGCCACCTTCACCCACCGCTCGCCGTCGGAGGACTCGTAGCCCGTGACGGTGTCGCCCGCCCGCGTCAGCCGCAGCCACACCGGTGACCGCTCCGAGACCGCGGCGCCGTTGACGGGGCTCCCGGCGATGTCGTGGCCGTAGTCGTACTGCATCCGCACGCCGTGCTCGCCGGTGACCATCAGGGCCGCGTACGAGGATCCCTGGCCGAGCCCGTCCTTGACGATGATCCCGGCCTTCGCCCACGGCACCAGGCCCGGGACGATCTGGTCGTGGTGGGGCGGGGGATAGGTGATCGTGCCCGTCATGGACGTCATCCGGACCGTGATGCTTCCCTCGCGACCCAGATCCCGGTGCATGAAGGCGAACTGGTCGCTGACCGCGGTGCCGTCCGGACCCGTGGGGTCGGCCGGGCAGGTGCCGGCGCAGGACGCGTGGTTGCCGAAGGCGTAGAGCAGGCCGAGGGCGAGGACCATCAGGGCCGCGGTGACCAGGGCGATCAGCCGGGCCGGACGCAGGAAGCGGGTCCACTCCTGCCGGAGCAGTTCGTTGTGTGTGAGCATGCTTCGGTTCTACGCAGCCGCCCGTAACGCGGTCCGAACCGTCGCTGTCATGACGCTGTTAGGTGACGGCGGGCATGCTGGACGCCATCGGACGGGACGGGGAGAGAAGCCATGGCCGGATTGAGGCACAGGACCGTCGGAAGGCGGTTCACGATGCTCTACGCGACGGTGTTCCTGGCGTCCGGGATCGGGCTGATCGGCCTGATCTACTTGTTCTCCCGCTCCGACATGACCCGTTCCGTTCCGGGTGAGCCGCCGCCCGGCGAGCCGGCCACGGGCGTCGCACAGCACGTCCTCGACCTCGAACGACAGCTCGCCGAGGTGCACGCACAGCAGTCCAGGCAGCTCCTGTTCGGCTCGCTGATCGCGATCGTGGTGATGGCGGCCGTCTCGCTCCTGCTCGGCCGGATCCTCGCCGGCCACGTCCTGCGCCCACTGCGCCTGATCACCGCGGCCACGCGGCGGATCTCCGCGGACAACCTGGACCAGCGGCTCGCCGTGGCCGGGCCCGCCGACGAGGTCAAGGAGCTCGCGGACACGGTCGACGGCCTCCTGGCGCGACTGGAGGCCTCGTTCGCCGCGCAACGGCGCTTCGTGGCCAACGCCTCGCACGAACTGCGCACCCCGCTGACGACGATCCGGGCCTCGCTGGACGTGGCCGTGGCCAAACCGCAGCCCGCGGCGCAGACCGTCGCGCTCGCCGGCCGGGTGCGCACCGAACTGGACCGGGTGGACCGCCTCTTGGAGGGCTTCCTCGTGCTCGCCCGGGCGCAGCACGGCGTCCTCCCCGACCGGGTCCCCGTATCGCTCGCCGAGCTGGCGGGGGAGGCGCTGGCCGCCCGGGCCGACGCCATCGCCGGGAAGAACCTGGCCGTGGAGGGCGAGCTGACGTCGAAGGCGTGGACACGGGGCAGCCCGGCGCTGCTGTCGCGACTGGTGCAGAACGTGATCGACAACGCGATCGTGCACAACCACGAGGGCGGCTGGATCCGCCTCGCCACGCAGGACGGCGCCGGCGCGGAGGAGGCTCCCCGGTCCCGTCTCGTCGTCGAGACCGGCGGGAACGTCCTCGACCAGGACCAGGTGGACCGGCTCACCCAGCCGTTCGAGCGGCTCGGCGCCGACCGGACCGGCTCGCAGGAGAGTTCCGGACTGGGGCTCTCGATCGTCGCCGCGATCGTGTCCGCGCACGGCGGCAGCCTCGACCTCCGCGTCCGGCAGGAGGGCGGGCTGAAGGTGACGGCCGCGATGCCGCCGGCGGACGCCTCGGACCGTCCGCGCGGTTCGCACGGTTCGTACGGGGGGACGGCATGAGGATCCTGGTCGTCGAGGACGCGCGCTCGCTCGCGGAGGTCGTCGCCGAAGGACTGCGCGACCAGGGAATGGCCGTCGACCTCGCGTACGACGGGCTGTCGGCCGCCGCCAAGCTCGACGTCAACGCGTACGACGTGGTGGTCCTCGACCGGGACCTGCCCGGCATCCACGGGGACACGCTCTGCCGGATGATCACGGAGCGGGAGGACCGCGCGATGGTGCTGATGCTGACCGCCGCCGGATCGCCCGGCGACCGGGTCAGCGGCCTCACCCTGGGCGCCGACGACTACCTCGCCAAACCCTTCCACTTCCCCGAACTGATCCTGCGCATCCGCTCCCTGGCCCGCCGCAGGCCCGCGGCCCGGCCCCGTACCCTGCGCGCCGCCGGAATCGAACTCGACCCGGTGCACCGCACCGCCCTGCGGGAGGGCGTCCGCCTCGAGCTCGCCGTCAAGGAGTTCGCCGTCTTGGAGGCCCTGCTCCGGGCGAGTCCGGGCTTCCTGAGCGCCGAGGACCTGCTCGAACAGGTCTGGGACGAGAACGCCGACCCGTTCACCAGCACGGTCGCGGTCACCGTGGGCCGCCTGCGCCGCAAACTGGGCACCCCCCAGATCGTCACGACGACCCCCGGCGTGGGCTACCGCATCGCCGCTGCCGTATCCGGCTAGGAGAGGGCCCGGGGCGGGCGGCGCCGTCGAGCCGGTGCGGACCGGGACGGATAATGGCACCGCACGTACCGAGCGGAGAGTTGAAGAGACGATGACGCTGAAAGAGGGCCGGCGGGTGAGGCTCGCGGCCGACACCCGGCTGACCGACTGGGTCGCGATGACGGAGGACCCTTCGGGCCGGGCGGGAGCCGTCGCCGGTTCGCTGTCCCTGGCGGCGGGCACCGAGGGCACCGTCGTGCGGGTGGTCGAGCACGACCGGCAGACCGAGGAGTCCCGCGAGTACGAGAGGCTCAAGTCGCTCCTCGACTCCTACGGCGCGGGCATGCCGGCGGAGAGCAAGAAGCAGCTGGAGGAGAAGGTCGCCGGCTTGGAGCACGCGTGGACCGCCTACCGTGCCGAGCCGCTCCGGGTGACGGTCCGGGTGCGCTTCGACAACGGATTCATCCTCGACGACGCACACGAGGACGTCTTCGACCCCGCCTGACGGCCCTCAGGTCACGTCCCTCAGGTCACGGCCCTCAGGGTGCCAGGGCCGCGTCCACCGCCGCCTCGGCGTGCAGGCGGGCGGTGGGGAAGAGCGGTACGGGGCTGTCCGCGGGGCCGATGAGCAGCTCGATCTCCGTGCACCCCAGGACGATTCCCTCGGCGCCCCCGGCGACGAGGTCCTCGATGACCCGGCGGTACGCGGCCCGCGATTCCTCCCGGACGACGCCGAGGCACAGCTCCTCGTAGATCACCCGGTGTACGAGCGCACGCCCCTCGGGGTTCGGGACGAGGACGTCGAGGCCGCCCGCGGCCAGGCGGCCCCGGTAGAAGTCCTGTTCCATCGTGAACGCGGTGCCCAGGAGCCCCACCCGCCGCAGTCCGGCCCCGCGGACCGCGGCGGCCGTGGTGTCCGCCAGGTGCAGCAGCGGGACGGACACGGCGGCCTGGACCGGGTCCGCGACCTTGTGCATGGTGTTGGTGCAGATCAGCAGCAGCTCGGCGCCCGCCGCCTCCAGCGACCGGGCGGCATCGGCCAGTACCGCGCCGGCTTCCTCCCAGCGGCCCTGGACCTGCAGGCGCTCGATCTCCGCGAAATCCACGGAGTAGAGCACGCAGCGGGCGGAGTGGAGTCCGCCGAGGCGCTCGCGGGTCCGCTCGTTGAGGATCCGGTAGTACTCCGCCGTCGATTCCCAGCTCATACCGCCGATCAACCCGATCGTCTTCATGCGTTGATCATAAGGGAAGGCTCGTCATGCTCGCCCATTCATAAGGTGGCCTTTGGGTTGCTGTGGGCGGGAGTTCCGGTGTGTAGGAGTCGGGGGAGGTGTGGGCGAAGACCAGCAGCGAGGACAGCGCGACCTGGATGTTGTTCGTGCCGCAGGGCGGCCAGGCCACGGCCACCGTGATGACGGTGCGGGCGGAGGCGGGACCCTCGGTGCGCAGGAGCTCCCGGGCCCGGCGGGCCCGTCCGGCCGGCTGCGCCGGGGTGTCGGCGAGATCGGTCATCCCTGCTCAGCCGCGGTGGATCCGGTCGACGCCGTACCACTTCGACACGCAGGCGGCGACCCAGTCCCGCTCGTAGGTCTGCGTGTAGAAGGGCTCGGCGAGACCCCCGATGTACAGGGGCCGGTACGCCACGTCCGTGGCGCCCCGCTCGGCCTCGGCCCGGATGCGCGCGTCCTGCGCGTCCCAGGCGACCGAGCGGGAGACCGTCGTGGTCGTGAGCCGCCGGAGCTCGGGGACCAGTACGGCCACCGAGGCCAGCGTCAGGCAGGCCGCCACCACGGCGCCGGCCACGAGCGCCGGGCCGTCGGTCCGCCGGGCCCGGAACCGCCGCCCGAACCGTGCCCCCAGCAGGGCGCCGTAGCCGCAGAGGGCCAGCTCCATCGGGACCAGGAAGCTCGTCCAGGTACGGGCGTACGTCCATCCGGCCGGTCCGTAGCCGCTGCGCAGGCCCGCCACCACCGCGAACGAGCCGAGCAGCACCACCGGCACCGGGAGCAGCAGGAGGGCGATGAGCGTTCCGCGGGGTACGGTCCGCCGCGACTCCCGCTTCCCCGGCACGGGCTCGCACCGCCGGCCCCTCCCCAGGACCGTCGCCAGCCCCAGCAGGACGCCGACGGCCGCGGCTCCGAGGAAGGCCGGCCGGCCGGCCACGGAGCCCCACATGTGCTGCCAGTCCGCGAAGGCGCCCCGGAGCTCGCCCGAGGACAGCATCGACTCCTTGGCCGGCTGCTGCGCCCGGCGCCACCGGGCCCCCGGGGAGGTGTAGAGCACGACCAGACCGCAGGCCAGGCCCGAGCACCACACGAGGCACCAGGTGAACGGCCGCCAGTCCCGCGCCAGTCCGAGCCGGGGGAGGCAGAGCAGCCCGACGAGCGCCGCGAGGAGACCGCTGACGAGCGTGAACGGCTCGCTCAGCGTGCCCATCGCGAAGCCGACGAGGAAGGCGACGGCCAGGCCGGCCACACGGACGGCGGTACGGGGATGGCCGGCGGTCCGCAGGGCCAGCAGCAGCATCCACACGCCCACGACGCTCGGCACGGTGTGGGAGACCGTGGCGGGCGCCCACAGCAGCACCTGATAACTGCGGGGTCCCGCGAAGTAGACCAGGGCCTGGACGACCAGGGCGCAGGCGGTCAGGACCAGCACCCGGGGCCGGCCGCCGAGGAAGCGGACGAACTCGCGCCCCAGCAGGACCAGTCCGACGGTGAAGCAGACGGCGATGACCGTCGGCAGGATCTGGGCCCCGACCAGTCCGTCGCCGTAGATGAGACCGCTCAGGAAGGCGTTGGTGATCCGGCCGTTCTGCGTCATGTAGAAGTCGGAGGTGATGCCGAGGACCCCCATGTCGCGGGCCTTCCACCCGGCGCACCAGTCGTCGGACGTGGGCCGGACGTACAGGCCGAGGAAGCAGCCCACGGCGATCAGCCCGCCGGCCGCGGCGACGAGCACCGCACCGGCCGCCGGGAGCACCCCGCGCAGGAGGGGACGGGGGCGACCGCCCTCGTGGCGGGCGTTCTCCGGCCCGGTGGGGCCGCCTTCCGGCCCGCCGCCCGCGTGCGGGTCGCGTGCGCCTGCGCCTTCTCCCGCAGCAGTGCTCATGTACCCGCCCTTCGCAGCGGAACCCGGCCGGGAGGGGCGGCCGACGCACCCGCCCCGCGCGGTGACCGACCGGCCCGCGGACACCCATGATGCGCACGGCCCGGGGCCCCCGGCATCCCGGGACCGCCAGGCCGGTTACGGAGCCGCCGGCCCCTCGGAGGTCCCCGGTCACCCGCGCGGCGCGTGCTCCGTGGCGGCCTCCGCACGGCTCGCCCAGGATGGGGTCCCAGGGTCCGCACGCACGCGGGCCCGGCGGAGGGAGCGGCGATGCCTGGTGTCCGGACCGGTCGTTGGGCGGTCGTCACGGCGGCCTTGGCGAGCGTCGCCGTACCCGTCTGCACCTCGGGCCAGCCCATCGCCCGGCACCCCGGGCACCCCACCCGGTACGCCGTCGGCCACCCCGCCCGTGACGGCGGCCAGGCGTCGTTCGCCGTGCTCACGAGCCACCGCGGCCGGGGCACGGCGGAGCCCGGGCACGCACGCCTGACGGCCCTCGAGGCCCCCACCGCGGGCCTCCTGTCCAACACGACCGCGGCCGAAGGCGTGCCGCCCGCTCTCGCCGCGGACGCGCGCTACGTCCGGGGCAGCCACGTCCTGCGGCTGGCCTCGGGCCGGTGGATGTACCTTCCCGACGCCAGGACGGCCGCGGCCGTGGTCGCCCCCGGCCATCCGCCGGCCCAGCGGCAGATCGAGGCCAGCCGCGCCTGGCTGGCCTCCGGCCGGGTCCCCGGCGCCACGCCCGCACGGCGCGAGGCGGCGGAGCGGGCCCTGCTGGCCATGCGCGCCCTGATCCGGCCCAACGGCGCCGTGGCGGCGGGCTGGAGTCACGGCTGGAAGTACTCCTGGCCGCGCGACTCCAGCTTCGCCTCCGCGGCCTTCGCGCACACCGGGCACGACGCCGAGGCCTACCGGATCCTGCGCTACAGCGCCGCGACCCAGCGTGCGGACGGGGGCTGGGAGGCGCGTACGAAGCTGGACGGATCCGGGCCGCCCGACGCCCGGGCCCGGCAGCTCGACGCCAACGGCTGGGTGCCCTGGGCCACCTGGCAGTGGTACCGGACGGCCCCCGTGGCCACCCGCGGGGCCCGGCTGGCCGCCCTCTACCCGATGATCCGCAAGGCCGCCGACCACGCGGCGGGCTCCCTGCGGGCGGACGGGCTGCCCCCGGCCTCCCCCGACTACTGGGAGCTGACGACGGCCACCGCGAACATCGGTACGGCCGCACCGCTCCTCGCCGGGCTCAACGCCTCCGCCGACCTCGCCCGGGAGGCGAACCGGCCCGAGGACGCGGCCCGCTGGGCCCGGGCCGCGCGGCGGCTGTCCGCCGGGATCTCCGCACGCTTCCTCCCCCTGGGGTACCAGCGGACCGTCGACGGTCGCCACGGGCACGACAGCGCGGTCGCCTTCATGGCGCCCCCCTTCAACGAAGCCCCCGCAGCCCTGGCCGGGGCACTGGCCACCACCTACCGGGAACTGCTGCTGCCCAACGGCGGGCTGACCCCCGGGAACGACCCCGGGGCGCGCTGGGGCGCGTACGCGTGGACCCCCAGTACGGCCTTCTTCGCGCTCGCCTGGGCGGGCACGGGCCGGCCCGAGGAGGCCGGACGGGTCCTGGACTGGGTCCTCTCGAAGCGCAACGCGCTCGGCGAACTGCCGGAGAAGGTGGACGGCAAGGGCCGGCCCTGCTCGGTCGCCCCCCTCGCGTGGACGGGCTCCATCGCCGTCCTGGCCCTCGTCGCGCTGGAGGGCCCGGGGCTCCCGACGCCGCCTCGTGCCTAGGTCGTCTCTTTCGGATCTTGTCGGCCGAGTCCGCGGCGTCCGGTGCCGTGCCTGGGCTTGCTGTCGGGCGCTCGCGTACTGGGCCGTACGTGGTCGCCCCGGCAGTGCGGCCAAGCGCGGTGCCGGGCGCCGCGGGCCCACAAGATCCGGAAGAGACGGCCTAGGCCGTGAGATCAGACGGGCCGTGTCCCCTCACCCGGCGGCGGCACGGCGCGTACGTGTTCCAGCGCGGCCAGGAGCGTGCGGCAGGCGAGCCGTTCGGCCGCCAGCGCCCGGTAGAGCGGAGGGTGGTACGGGTCACGGAGCGCGCGCGCCCGGACCGCGGCGGCCCGGCGGAGCTCCCTCGTACGGTCCACCTCGGTCCGGGCGTCCGCGTACGCGGCGTCAACGAGCCGGTGGTCGAGGACCTGGGCGAAGGCCCGCTCCAGCAGGGCGTCGAGCCGGTCGAATTCCTCGGAGCAGCGTTCGGGGGTCACCCCCGCGCACCCTTCGTCCAGGAACCGGGACAGCGATCCCAGGGTCGTCCCGAGCTCGGGGTATCCCCAGGCCGGAGCGGTGTCGTTCCTGCATCCGGTGGCGAGGAGCACCAGCACGGCGACCGAGGTCACGGCACGCACCGGCCCCGGCCCCCGACGCAGGCGCGCGCCGCGGGGATCAGGGGCCGCGGGGTCCCTCCGCACGGGGGAGCACGAGGTCATGGGAGCCCCGATCGCAGGTCGAGTGGGGTGGGACGGAGTCGGGAACGGGCCGCGGGTCCAGGCCCGGGCCCGGGCCGGCCGGGACGGGGCGCGATCCGCCGCCATCGTCGCCCGCAGCGCTCAGCGCTGCCACCCGGAGCCCGCGCGGTCGTCCGCCGCGTCGTCCGGGGGCGGGACGGCGGGGTACCAGGGGGAGGAGGGCGGACGGTCGCCGAGCGGCTCGGAGTCCGCCGGGGGAGCCGTCGTGACGTGCAGTGCGGCGTCCAGGCCGAGAACGACGCCGAGCACCGTACCGTCCTGGGCGGTCAAGGCCGAGGGGGCGCCCGTGTAGTGCATCTGGGACTCGTACCAGGCCGGTCCGCCGTCCGTGTTCGAGACGCCGATCGTGCCCGCGCCGGCGCGGCCGGTGAGCAGGTCCCCCGCGACGCCGACGGAGCCGTAGCCGCCCTCGCCGCCCGCCTCGGTGACCGGGGAGAACTGCGGTGCGGTCCCGCCCGCGGTGACCAGGCTCGTGCCGACGGCGCCCGTACCGGGGCGGCGGAAGTACAGGGAGACCCCGTCTCCCCGCGGGCTCGCCGAGAGCGGCCCGGTGACCGCCGGCAGCCCGGTCGGGACGGGGGCGCCGAAGGGGGCGTCCGGGGCCGGCTGGATCCAGGCCAGCACGCTCTGGGCCGTGGCCGCGTACACGTGGCGCCGCCCGGCCGCGTCCGTCGCGGTGACCGGGTCGCCCCGCAGGTCGGAGCCGCCCAGGGATTCCCACGAGCCGAAGGCGCCGTCGGGGGCCGACTGGGCGCTGGCACGCAGGGTGCGCCCGGAATCGCGTACGTAGACGGTCATCCGGCCGGTACGGTCCACTGCGACGGCCGGTGCGCTGATCGCCGAGGTACCCGACACGTCCTCCGTGTCCGGCGTGCCCAGCGACACCCAGGGGCCGAAGGCGCCGTCGGGCGCCGCCTGGACGCGGTACACGAGCTCGCGCCGGTACTCCTGGGGCGTGGCGCCCAGCGTGGTCCGGGTGCCGAAGACCGCGACCCTGCCGTCGGGAAGCCGCATCGCCGTCGCACCCGCGTCCATCCCGGACCCGTCGAGGAACTCGGGCCCCTGCCAAGGAGCCTTGTCCCCGCTGCGCGACCAGGAGGCCATCCGTCCGTCCAGCACGGCGAAGGCCCACAGCCGGCCGGGCGTGCCCTCGGTGATCCAGGAGGTGATGTCGCTCCGGCCGTAGCGGATGGTCCGGCTCCAGCCGGCGCCCGCGGGCCGGGTCGCCGTCTTGCGGTCGCCGCAGCCGGCGGGGCTGCCGCACCAGTCCTGGTGGTCGGACCAGGCATAGGTCTTGAGGTAGCCGAGCTTCTCCTCGGCGGCCTGCGGGTCGAGGACCGGAGGCAGGGCGCTGTTGGGGTAGCTCACGTAGTTCTGGACCGAGAAGTGCGGCCGGTCCGAGGACTTCGCGTAGCGCTCGGTGGCGGCCTGCACGAAGCGGGCCCCGTACATGTGGTCCTGGTGGTCGAGGAAGGCGCCACCGCCGCGCGACCGGCCGGGCGTCGGGTCCTGCGTCCGTATGGTGGTCGGCCGGTACCGCGCGAAGATCGCCGCGATGGCCTCGACGACCTGGTCCTTGTCGTACGAGAACGCGGTCTTGACCGGTGTCCCCGACGTGAGCTGGGACCCCAGGGCGGGGACCCGGCCGTCCCACAGCCCGCGCAAACTGTCCGGATTGTCCCCGGAGATGCTGCGCGCCTCGCGCAGCTGCATCCAGACCAGGTTGACCTCGGGCCGCGCGACGAGGACGTCCACCTCGGCGCTCCCGTCGCCGACGGTGGGTATGGAGCGGCGCTGCCAGGCGCTGGTGCGGTCGCCGGTGGCCATCTGCGCGTAGGCCGCGCGTATGCCGTTCTGCCGGGCTTCCGCGTAAGCGGCGCGGTCGGCCGGACCCGTGGGGTCCTGCATGTGCGGGCTGTGGGCCTCGTTGCGGCCGTCGGCCTCGCCGGAGGTGAGGTAGACGGTGGCGACCTTGATGCCCGTCGATATGGAGCGGCTCAGGTCGGGGTTCATGAAGAACAGGTCGTCGTCGGGATGCGCGACGACCTGAAGGACCGTGCCCTCGGTCACACCCGGGCGGAGTGACGCCCCGGGGGCCGCCGGCTCGGGCGTGGTTCCGTACCCGTAGGCCCAGGTGGTCACTCCGACGGCGCCGACGGTGAGCGCGGCGAGCATGCCCGCGAGGCGGGTGCGGCTGGCCAGGGACATCTGAAGTGCCTCGGGGATTCGGTCGGACGGGTACGGAACTGGGCTGTGCGGGGAGGGTCGGTGCCCCGTCGGTCCCACCGCTTGCCGGAGACGACCGGGCCCGATTATGCCTTGGGCGCGTGCGCCTGACACACCGTCGAGTCGGCTATCAACGCATATTGGGGCATTTGCGTGAATCACCCGAATTGACACAATATGCCCCTATGGGAGGGGAAGGGAATCTCGTCCCGCATCGCCTCGGTCCGGGCAGTTGGTGCCGAATCCTCCGGGGTGGCGGCGCGAGGGGAGTGCCTCCCGTGTGAGCGGATCCACACGTTGCGGGTCGAAACGGGAGTTGTTGGGGAAGGGGCCTTCCCGCCATGATCCACATACAGGTCATGATCAACATACAGCGCTCGAGGGGGCTTGCCGCAAGGCCCGGGCGACGGCGAGGAATCGTCGACCGGCGCTGGAATCCAAGGCGCCCCGCCTTTACGGAAAGAGAGTCGCCGCATGCGTGTGGTGGTGTCGACGTACGGGTCGCGCGGAGCCGTGGAGCCGACGGCCGGGCTGGCCGTACGGCTGCGGGAGCTCGGCGCGGAGGTGCGGATGTGCGCACCGCCCGACGAGGAGTTCGCGGTACGGCTGGCGGGACTCGGCATCGAGCCGGTGCCGGCCGGCGGCCCGGTGCGCCCGCTGGTGACCTCGGTGACGCCCGGATCGGCGGAGGGCCTGGCGCGGCGGGCGGCGGATCTGATGGCCGCGCAGTTCGACACGGTCGCCGCGGTGGCCGAGGGCGCGGACGCGCTGGTCGCGACCGGCCCCCTGCCGGTCACCGCCGGCGCGCGGTCGGTCGCCGAGAAGCTGGGCCTGCGCTACGTGCACGCGAGCCACCAGCCGGTCAGCCTGCCGTCGCCCCACCGGCGACCGCCCGCGCGGCGGGGCCGGACCCTGCCGCCGGACGCCGACAACCAAGCGCTGTGGGACCTGGACGCCGGCCTCGCGCACTCCATGTTCGGCGAGACGCTCAACACCCTGCGGGCGGCCGCCGGCCTGCCGCCCGTGGACTCCGTCCGGGACTACGCCTTCACCGACCGGCCCTGGCTGGCCACGGACCCGCTGCTCTCCCCGTGGCAGCCGACGGGTCTCGGTGTCGTGCAGACCGGAGCGTGGTGCGCGCCGGACGAACGCCCGCTCCCCGCCGACCTGGTGGAGTTCCTGGACGACGGCCCACCGCCGGTCTACGTGGGCTTCGGCAGCACCCCGCTGGGCGCCCCGGGCGAGGTCGCCCGGGCGGCCGTCGAGGCGATCCGTGCGCAGGGCCGCCGGCGCCCTCGTCTCCCGGGGCTGGGCCGAACTGGCCCTGACCGACGGCCGGGGCGACTGCCTCCTCGTCGACGAGGTCAACCACCGGGCGCTCTTCCGCCGGGTGGCCGCCGTCGTGCACCACGGCAGCGCCGGCACCACGACGACCGCCACCCTGGCCGGTGTGCCGCAGGTGGTGGTGGCCCAGGGAGCGGACCAGCCCTACTGGGCCAGCCGGGTCGAGGACCTGGGCATCGGCGCGGCCCACGAGGGCGCGGCCCCGGCCGCCGACTCCCTGTCGGCCGCGCTGGCGACGGCCCTGGCCCCCGGGACCCGAGCCCGGGCGGCCGAGGTGGCCGCTGCGGTCCGCACCGACGGGACGACGGTGGCCGCGCGGCTGCTGCTCGAAGGGACCGGCCGGACCGCTTGACCTCAACTCGGATCGAGGTCCTCCCGCCGCCCCCCGTCGGCCGCCACCCGTCGGCCGCCACCCGTCGGCAGCGGCCGAAGGCCGGACCCCGTGGGCCCCATGGACCCCGATCCCGGAGCCGACGCAGATCGGGCACCAGGCCGTCTCTTCCGGATCTTGCCGGGCCCGCGACGCCTGGCACCGCGTCTGGCCGCACGGCCGGGGCGGCCACGTACGCCCGTACGCGAGCGCCCCGGCAGCACGCGCGCGCCTGGCCGCACGACCGAGGCGAACGCGTACGGCGGACCGGCAGACCTGCGGCCCGGCGGACCCGCCGGATGCGCCGGTCGTCATCCGGTCGGCCCACCCCGCCCGCCGGCCCGTCGGGCCGAACTCGCAGGCCGGGGCCGTGCGTTCCGGATCCCGTGGGGCCCGCCGTCTATCCCGGTCCGCCCCGCGGATGGGAACCTGAGGCTGCCGCTCAGCCGAGCGCGGGCGCCCGCTCACCCCCGAATTCGTGTGCGCCCTTGCAGCCGACCTTCCAGCAGGGGAGTTCACCGCATGCAGACCCGTTCAGCCGATGACGCGCACCGGCGAGTGGTGTGGGGGATAGCCCTCGTCCTGATCGCCGTCACCACGCTCCTCGGAGCCGGGCCCGGGGCCGACAAGGCCATCGCGCTGCCCGCCCCGCCCGTACCCGTCCTGGCCTGGGGGCCCTGCGCCGACGACCCGGGCGACGGCTTCGAGTGCGCGACCGCCCAGGTGCCGCTCGACTACCGGCGGCCCACCGGAAGCACGATCCCGATCGCCGTCACCCGGCGGCTCGCCGCCGACCCCGCCCGCCGCACCGGCGTCCTGGTGCTGCACCCCGGCGGACCCGGCAACTCCGGCGTGAACTTCGCCCGCAACAGCTACGACGCACTGCCCGCCGCCCTCCGCGACGGCTTCGACGTCGTCGGGTACGACATGCGCGGCGTGGCACGCAGCGGCCAGGTGGAGTGCTGGAACGACGCGGAGTACTCGGCCGCCGTCGACGCCGCGCGCGGAGTTCCCGGCCCGGGAGCCCTGCAGACCGCCGTCCGGCAGGGCCGGGAGTTCGCCGCCGCCTGCCGCGAACGCGCCGGCGGGTTCGTGCCGTTCATCGGCACCGGGTCGAACGCCAAGGACCTCGACCTGCTGCGCCAGGCCCTCGGCGAGGAGACCCTCACCTTCTACGGCCGTTCCTTCGGCAGCTACGTCGGCACCGTCTACGCCGCCCAGTTCCCCCGGCGCGTGCGCGCCATGGTCCTGGACGGGGCCTACGATCCGCGCCGCTACGCGGAGGTGCCCTACGCCTACGACGCCGCGCAGTTCACCGCCCTGGACACGGCGGTCGGCCGGTTCCTCGACTGGTGCGCCCAGAACGCCACCGCCTGCGGATTCGGAGGGGGCAACCCCCGGCAGGCCTTCGAACAGCTCAAGCGGGACCTGGACGCCGATCCCGTCATCACCCCGAGCGGACGCCCGGCCACCGGCTACACCCTCGCCTACCGCCTGATGTTCAACATCAACTCGGGCAAGGAGATCTGGCCCTACCTGGGAGAGGCACTGGCCCTGGCCCAGGCCCACAAGACCTCCTTCCTCCTCTCACCCCCCTCACCCGGCTCCTTCGACTTCCTGAACGTCAACCTGGCCGTCGAGTGCGCCGACCGCGTCTACCCGAGCAGCCGGCTCCTCCTGGGCGCGCTCGTCAGCGCGGAGGCCGCCTCGGCGCCGCTGCTCGGGCCGCCCATCGGCCTGGGACCGCCCACCTACGACCACAACCACGCGCCCGCCTGCGCGCAGTGGCAGCTGGAACGTCCCAGCCGCTACGAGGGCTCGTACCGGGCGGCCGGTTCCGCCCCGATCCTGGTCCTCGGCACGACCGGGGACCCGGACACCCCGTACCAGGACGCCGTGGCCCTGGCCGGGACGCTGGACGCCGGCCGGCTCCTGACCTTCGAGGCCGAGGGGCACACCGCCTACAACCGGAGCGCGTGCGTCAGCGCACTCGTCAACGACTACCTGGCCACCCTGGCCCTGCCCGCGCGGGGCACGGTCTGCGCGGACGAGACGCCCCCGGAGGCGCTCGGCCGGCGCACCACCGCTCCCGCGCCGGTCGACGAGACGAACGACGTGATCCCCACCCTGCGGTGACCGGGGGATCCGCCTCAGCTCGCCGTCGTGGGTGAAACAGAACGAGCCAGGCGGGCGAGGTAGCGGGCCAGTCCGGTCGCGTCCTCGCCCGCCCAGCCGACGTACCCGTCGGGCCGGACCAGGAAGAGGCCCTTGCCGTACGGCTCGTAGGGTCCGATCCGGTGGACGTGGAGGAACTCCGATCTCACGGGAGGCAGTTCCGCGTCCGTGCCGACGGCCAGCAGGGTGAAGTGCGGTCCCCGGAACAGGTCGAAGAGCCTGCGCCCGTCCGGCAGCGGCCCGTCGGGGGCGCGGTCCCCGGCTTCCAGGGCGCCCGCCGTCCCTTCGGAGAGGGGGCCGCCCCGGTAGCCGAGGCCGAGCTGGCGGGTGGCGTCGCCGCGCTCCGCCTGGCCGCGGTGGATCCGCGTGGACAGGCCCAGTACGTGCGCGGCGACGGGCTGGCGTTCCTCCTCGTAGCTGTCCAGGAGGGCCGGATCCGCACCGTGGCGCAGTACCTGTCCGAGCTTCCAGCCGAGGTTGTAGGCGTCCTGCACGCTGGTGTTGAGCCCCTGGCCGCCGGCGGGGGAGTGCACGTGCGCGGCGTCGCCCGCGAGCAGCACCCGGCCGTCGCGGAACCGGTCGGCAATGGCGGCGCGCGGCCTGAAGTCGGAGGCCCACCGGACCTCGGTGACGTCCTCGGCGCCGAGGTGGGTCAGGGCGGCGACCGCGGCGGGGATGTCGAGATCGTCCGTCCGCGCGACGAACTGGTGCTCGTCGGTGCCGGGCAGCGGACACAGGGCGGCGAAGCCGCCGTCCGGCCCCGGGAACAGGTGCCAGTGGTCGCGGTCCAAGGCCCCGGCGCGCAGCCGGACGTCGGCGACGACCATCGGGGCGGGATCCACCGTCTCGCCGGTCATGCCGATGCCCAGGGCCCTGCGGACGGTGGAGCGGCCGCCGTCGGCGGCGACGAGGTAGGCGACGCGCAGCGTGCTGCCGTCCGAGAGATGTGCGCCGACCCCGTCGGTGTCCTGGTCGAAGCCGGTCAGGGCGACGCCGAAGCGGACCCGGCCCCCGAGCCCGGTGAGGCGCTCGAACAGGATCTCCTGGGTGCGCCACTGGGGCAGCAGCCGGGCGCGCGGATGGGGCTCGGTCTCCGTGGGGCCGCCGACGCCGGCGTCGCCGAGCATGTCGTGCTCGCCCACGGGCCGGCCGTCCTGCCAGATCAGCCCGATGGGCGCGTGATCGCTCGCCTCCCGCACCGCGTCCCCGACGCCGAAGTCGTCGAAGACCTCCAGGGTCCTCGGCTGAAGGCCCTTGCCCCGCGAGCCGGGGAAGAGGGCGTCGGCCCGCTCGACGACCAGGGCGCGGACGCCGCGGCGGGTGAGGTCCAGGGCGAGGGCCAGTCCCGTGGGGCCGGCGCCGACGACGAGCACGTCGGGAGCCCCGATTTCCTTAACGCTGTTAAGTTCGGTCATGGGTACGAGAATCCGCTTAACGCTGTTAAGTTGTCAAGGTGGTGAGAGAAGAACGAGAAGCAAAACCCGAAAGGCCCCGCCTCGACCGGGCGACGGTGGCCGCCACGGCCCTGCGGCTGCTCGGAGACGTCGGCCTGGACGGGCTGACCCTGCGGGCCATCGCCAAGGAGCTGGACGTCAAGGCGCCCGCCCTGTACTGGCACTTCAAGGACAAGCAGGCGCTGCTCGACGAGATGGCCACCGAGATGTTCCGCCGGATGGCGGCGGACCTGGACGCGGCCCGGCCGCCCGGCGACTGGTCCCAGGCGCTGGAGGCCGCGATGCGGGGGCTCAGGGAACACCTGCTGCGCTACCGGGACGGGGCCAAGGTCTACAGCGGTACGCACTTCACCGACATGAGCTACGCGGCTCCGATGGAGGCCCATCTGCGGACGCTCGTCGCGGGCGGCTTCACGGCAGCGGGTGCGGCCCGGGCTTGGTTCACCGTGTACAGCTACACCATCGGGTACGTGATCGAGGAGCAGTCGATGGGTCCGCTGCCCGGCTCGGACGCCGAGGGCTACGACCTGGAGGCACGCGCCGAACGGCTCGCCGGTTACCCGCTGACGGCCGAAGCGGGCCCGGAGATGTTCCGCGATCAGGACGCCGGCTTCGAAGCGGGCCTCGCGGCCGTGCTCGCGGGCATCGCCGTGACCCTGCTCCCGCCTGCCAAGTAGGCCCCCCGTCAGGGTGTCAGGGCGTCGGGGCCGCGACCGCCGCGCCCCGCACCTCGCGCCGGGGTGCGGGCGCCGGCGCGGTGACCATGACGGCGGCCGTGGCGGCGCCGAGGAGCATGATGCCGGCCGCCCACCAGAGCGCGATCCCGAAGCCGTGGACCACGCCCTGGGCCTCGATCAGCCGCTGCGCCGCGGATGCGGGGACGCCGGGGGCGGCCTGCGCCGGTCCGGCGAGGTGCGAGGCGACGTAGGCCGTCGCGGCCGTGCTGGCGATGGTGTTGAGGAGGGCCGTGCCGATCGCCCCGCCCACCTGCTGGGCCGTGTTGAGCGTGGCCGAGGTGACCCCGGAGTCCTTCCGCGCCACGCCCTGGGTGGCCGTCGACATCACGGGCATGAAGACCAGTCCCATGCCGAACCCGAGGACCAGCATGGCCGGGAGCACGTGGGTCGCGTACGAGGAGTCGACCCGCAGCCGCGTGAGGAGGACCAGGGCCAGGGTGGCCAGCAGCAGCCCGGGGACGATCAGCGCGCGGGGGGCGAGCCGGTCGAGGAAGCGCGCCGAGACCTGGGTCGCTCCGGTGGTGATCGCCAGGGTCATGGGGAGGAAGGCCAGCCCGGTCCTGACAGGGGAGTAGTCGAGGACGAGCTGGAAGTAGTAGGTCATGAACAGGAACAGGGCGAACAGGCCGATGGCGGCCAGCGCCATGGTGACGAGGCACCCGGCGCGCGTCCGGTCCCTGATGATGTGCGGGGGGAGCATGGGGTCGCTCGCCCGCGTCTGCCACCAGGCGAAGGCGGCGAGCAGGACGCTCCCGCCGACGAGGAGTCCGATGACCAGGGCGTCGGACCAGCCGCGCGGTTCGGCCTCGCTCAGCCCGTAGACGACGGCCAGGAGTCCGCCGCACCCGAGGACCGCGCCCGGCACGTCGAGCCTGGCCCCCGTACGTCCGGAGCCGCGCAGGACGGCGAAGGCGCCGATGACCGCGATCGCGGCGATGGCCACGTTGACGTAGAGGCACCAGCGCCAGTCCAGGTACTCGGTGAGCAGGCCCCCGGCGATCAGGCCGACGGCCCCGCCGCCGCTCGCGATCGCGGCGAACACGCCGAAGGCCTTGGCGCGTTCCCTCGGGGTGTCGAAGGTGGTGGCCAGCAGCGACAGGGCGCACGGCGCGAGGAGCGCCGCGAAGACGCCCTGCAGCGCCCGCGCCGCGAAGAGCATCCCCGGTCCGCTCGCGGCGCCGCCCAGGGCGGAGGCCAGGGCGAATCCGCTCAGGCCGATGACGAACGCCCGTCTGCGGCCGATGAGGTCCGCGATGCGTCCGCCCAGCAGGAGCAGCCCGCCGAACGCCAGCGAGTAGGCGGTGATCACCCACTGCCGGTTGCCGTCCGACATCCCCAGGTCGCGCTGGGCAGAGGGGAGCGCGATGTTCACGATCGTCGCGTCGAGGACGACCATCAGCTGGGCCAGGCCGATGACGGCGAGCGCCCACCAGCGCCGGGGATCGGGCGGACCCGCCGGCGCGCCGCCGACGGGCCGGGACGCGGCGTCGGGCATCGAGCCGGAGGGGGTTCCGCTGGCTGACGTCATGCGGTCAGCCAAACACGGATCGTGAGGTTCAGCCCGCCTGGAGATCCTGTGGGGGGACCCGGCGGCCCCAGCCGGACCGGCCGGACGGGTGACCGGGCCGGTGTCGCCGGAGGTGCAGGTGGTGCCGGTGCGGTCGGCGCGGCCGGTGGAGGTGGCCGGGGCGACCCGTCCTGGCGCCCGGCACGGCCAGCGCCGCCCGCTGCAGGCGGACGTGGTGGTGGCGCAGGGCCACGTACAGGGCGGCGGTGATCACGCTGGCGGCGCACCAGGCCACCAGGATCACGAGGATCGTACTGAGGACGGCCACGGGGACTCCTCGGGTGGGAACGGCACCGCCGGGGCGGGCGGGGCAAGGTGGTGCTCGCCGTGACCGACCAGTACCCGGAGGAGGCGGACCTTACGCCCGCCGCCCCGACGCGGGCGCCACTATGGCGCGATCGGCAGCTGCCGCTTGTGCTCGGTCAGGCGGTAGCGGCGGACGATCGTGTCGAAGGCACGCTCCCCGACCGGCTTGCCCTCCAGGAAGTCGTCGATCTCGTCGTACGTGACGCCCAGCGCGTCCTCGTCGGCCTTGCCGGGATCGAGGGTCTCCAGGTCCGCCGTGGGCGTCTTCCAGACCAGCTCGGCCGGTGCGCCCAGGGCGTCCGCGCAGGCCCGCACCCGGCGCTTGGTCAGCCCGGTCAGCGGCACCACGTCGGCCGCGCCGTCGCCGAACTTGGTGAAGAAGCCGGAGACCGCCTCGGCGGCGTGGTCGGTGCCGACGACCAGGCCGTCGTGCGCGCCGGCCACCGCGTACTGGGCGATCATGCGCTGACGGGCCTTGATGTTGCCCTGCACGAAGTCCTGGTGGTGGGCGTCCCGGAAGAGGGTCCCGCCGGCCAGGGAAGCGGCCAGGGCCGCGTCGCTCGCGGGCTTCACGTCCACGGTCAGCACCCGGTCCGCGTCGATGAAACCGAGGGCGAGCTGGGCGTCCCGCTCGTCGGCCTGGACCCCGTACGGCAGCCGCATGGCGTAGAACGTCGCCTCGTGTCCGGCCGCGCGGGCCCGCTCCACGGCGAGTTGGCAGAGCCTGCCGGCCGTGGTGGAGTCCACCCCGCCGCTGATCCCGAGCACCAGGGAGCGCAGGCCGGTGGAGGTGAGCCGCTCGGCGAGGAACGCCACCCGGCGCTCGATCTCGCGCCGGGCGTCGAAGCTCTCGGCCACGAGGAGCTCCCGGGCGATCTCCTGCTGCAGGGCGGTGGACGCCGGCTGGCTCACGGCTGCTCCTCATGATGGTTCGTCGGTTCGGAAACGATGCGCTGTCCCGCCGACCCTAACCGAGCGCGCGGGTGAGCCGCGTCTCACCCGTGTGGCGGCGCTTGTCTATGCAACGAGTTGCATAGAAAGATCGGGGGCATGGCACTCGAGCACGCGATCCTCGTCTCCCTGCTGGAGCAGCCGGGATCCGGATACGAACTGGCCCGCCGGTTCGACCGGTCCATCGGCTATTTCTGGACCGCGACCCACCAGCAGATCTATCGCGTGCTGAGTCGCATGGAGGTCGACGGGCGGCTCCACGTCCGCGAAGTGCCGCAGCGCACCCGGCCGGACAAGAAGGAGTACACCGTCACCGCGGCCGGCCGCTCAGCCCTGTCGGCCTGGCTCCACGAGCCCATCCAGGCCGACACCGTCCGCCACGAGCTCGCCGTGAAGATCCGCGGTGCGGCCTTCGACGATCCGGCCGGCCTGATCCGCGAGGTCGAGCGGCACCACCGGACGCACGCCGACCGGCTCACGCACTACCTGGCGGGGGAGCTCCGTGATTTCACCGGACCCGAGGCTCCGGCCCCGGATCCGGCCGACGCCGGGCGGGAACTCCAGCACGTCGTGCTCCGCGGCGGCATCGCCTACGAGCGCATGCAACTCGCCTGGCTGGAAGACGTACTGGCCACGCTCCACCGCCTGGCGGCTCCCTGACCCGGCGCCGCCGAGCGCTTCCACCCCCCTGCTTCTCCGTACTTTTCCGAACCCCTCATCCTCAGACCGGAAGGCGGACGCCCATGAGCGACCAGCTGCTGTTCAACCCGCGCACCTACGACCCGGCGCACTTCGACCCCGAGACCCGCCGGCTGCTGCGCGCGACCGTCGACTGGTTCGAGGAGCGCGGCAAGCGCCGGCTGATCGAGGACTACCGCACCCGTGCCTGGCTGGGGGACTTCCTCGCCTTCTCCGCGAAGGAGGGGCTCTTCGCGACCTTCCTGACCCCGGAGCCGGCCGCCGGCCAGCACGGGCCCGACAAGCGCTGGGACACCGCGCGCATCGCCGCCCTCAACGAGATCCTCGGGTTCTACGGCCTCGACTACTGGTACGCGTGGCAGGTCACCATCCTCGGGCTCGGCCCCGTCTGGCAGAGCGACAACGCGGCCGCCCGTGAGCGGGCCGCGCGACTCCTCGACGCGGGGGAGGTGTTCGCGTTCGGCCTGTCCGAGAAGACCCACGGCGCGGACCTCTACCACACCGACATGCTGCTGGAGCCGGTTGCCGACGGAGGCGGTGACGGTGACGGCGGCGGCTTCCGGGCGACCGGGTCGAAGTACTACATCGGCAACGGCAACGCCGCCGGACTCGTCTCCGTCTTCGGCCGCCGCACCGACATCGAGGGCCCGGACGGCTACGTCTTCTTCGCGGCCGACAGCCGCCACCCCGCGTACGAGGTGGTGAAGAACGTCGTCGACTCCTCCAAGTACGTCAGCGAGTTCCGCCTCACGGACTACCCGGTCCGCGCCGAGGACGTCCTGCACACCGGCCGCGCCGCCTTCGACGCCGCCCTCAACACCGTCAACGTCGGCAAGTTCAACCTCTGCACCGCCTCTATCGGCATCTGCGAGCACGCGATGTACGAGGCCGTCACCCACGCGCAGGGCCGCATCCTCTACGGCCGCCCCGTCACCGCCTTCCCGCACGTGCGCCGCGAGCTGACCGACGCGTACGTCCGCCTCGTCGGAATGAAGCTGTTCAGCGACCGCGCCGTCGACTACTTCCGCTCCGCGGGCCCGGACGACCGCCGCTACCTGCTCTTCAACCCGATGACGAAGATGAAGGTGACCACGGAGGGCGAGAAGGTCATCGACCTGATGTGGGACGTCATCGCGGCCAAGGGCTTCGAGAAGGACACCTACTTCGCCCAGGCGGCCGTCGAGATCCGCGGCCTGCCCAAGCTGGAGGGCACGGTCCACGTCAACCTGGCGCTCATCCTCAAGTTCATGCGCAACCACCTGCTGGAACCGGCAAACTACGCCCCCGTTCCCACCCGACTCGACGCGGCCGACGACGGCTTCCTCTTCCGCCAGGGACCGGCCCGCGGCCTCGGATCCGTACGGTTCCACGACTGGCGCCCGGCCTACGAGGCGTACGCCGCCGTGCCCAACGTCGCCCGGCTGCGCGAACAGGCCGACGCCCTCTGCGCGTTCGTCGAGACCGCGGCCCCCGACGAGCGGCAGAGCCGCGACCTCGACCTCCTCCTGGCGGTCGGCCAGCTCTTCGCCCTGGTCGTGCACGGGCAGCTCGTCCTGGAGCAGGCCCGCCTGACGGGCCTGGACGAGGACGTGCTTGACGAGCTGTTCGGCGTCCTCGTACGGGACTTCTCCGCGCACGCCGTCGAACTGCACGGCAAGGACTCCGCCACCGCGGACCAGCAGGCCTGGGCCCTGGGCGCGGTCCGCCGCCCGGCCGTGGACGCGGACCGGTCGGCGCGCGTGTGGGCCCGGGTGGAGGCTCTGGCGGGGGCGTACGAGATGAAGGCCTGAGGCGTTTCAGGCGCAGGCCGGGCCGGCGATGCGGGCGAGCAGCTCGCCGAGGAGGAGCTGCTCGCCCGGCGTCAGCCCGGTGGTCTGCGGAAGCAGGGCCTGCAGGGCGATCGCCGCACCGGCGGGACCGGGGGCCGTCGCCGAGGGTGCGTCGGTCGTGATCGCGGCGATGACGGCCTCTCTCGCCAGCCGGGAGACGCTCAGGTCCCGGCGGTCCTCCGGGGTGGCGATGAGCGCGAGCGTGGCGCCGCCGCCCACCGCGTACACCAGCCGGGTGGCCCGCTCCTCGTCGATGCGGAGCCGCCCGGCCTCGGCGATCCGGTGGATGTGGGCGCCGAGGATCTCCAGCGCGGCCAGGGCCGCCGGGGGCAGCTCCCCGGGTCGGGGCTCGCCGTACATGAGGGCGTAGAGGGCCGGGTTGGCGAGCCCGAAGGACAGGTTGAGCTCCCAGCCGGTCCGCAGGTCCTCGACCGGGTCGCCACTGGGTTCCAGTACGGCCTTCTGGCCGAGATGGACCGCGAAGCCGTGGGCCGCCACCGCGTCGAGGAGCCCCTGCTTGTCGCCGAAGAGCCGGTAGATGGTCGGGGCCTGGACCCCCGCGGCGGTGCTCACCGCGCGGGTCGACACGGCCTCCCGGCCGCCTTCCGCGAGAAGTGCGGCGGTGGCGGCGAGGATCCGCTCGCGATTGCTCTCCGCGGAGGCGGATCGGTCGGTGCTCTCCATGTTTCCAACGATAACAGCACGACGTTAGCGATTTGCTTCGCTCGCGCTAACGTGTTTCTGTTATCAGTGGAAACATCGTCGCCCGCAGGAGGTCCCTCATGATCGTCATCACCGCACCCACGGGCCGGATCGGCCACCGGGTCCTCGGCACGCTGGCCCAGGGCGATCACCCCCTCCGGGTGATCGCGCGCGACCCCTCCCGGCTGGATCCCGCCGTCCGCGAGCGCGTCGCCGTCGTCCGGGGCTCGCACAGCGACCCCGAGGTGCTCGCCGAGGCGTTCGAGGGCGCCGACAGCGTCCTGTGGCTGGTCCCGCCGGACTCCCGGGCCGAGGACGTCCTCGCCCACTACCTCGACTTCACCCGCCCGGCCTGCGAGGCCTTCAAGACCTCGGGCGTCGAGCGGGTGGTCGCCATCACCAGCCTCGGCCGCGCCTACGGCAAGCCCGCCGGACTGCTGTCGCCCGCGTTCGCCATGGACCGGATGATCGAGGGCACCGGAGTCGACTACCGGGCCCTGGCCATGCCCTTCTTCATGGAGAACCTCCTCGGCCAGGCCGCGTCGATCGCGGAGGGCACCTTCTTCACGGCGAACGCCGTCCACCGCCCCCTCGCGACCGTCGCCACCCGCGACATCGCCGAGGCCGCCGCCGGCCTGCTGCTCGACGGCTCCTGGAGCGGCCAGGACGAGGTCCCGCTGATCAGCGGCGACTCCCTGACCCCCGAGGACATGGCGCGGACCATGTCCGAGGTCCTGGAGCGGCCGGTCCGGGCACTCCAGACCGACCTCGGCATGTACCGGACGACGATGGCCGGCTACGGGATGAGCGATGCCTGGGCCGATGGCCTGGCGGAGATGGCCGCGGCCCAGAACGACGGCATCTACGACGCCGACCACGCGAACCAGGGCCGGCCCGCGCCCACGACCTTCCGCCAGTGGTGCCTCGAGGTCCTCAAGCCCGCGGTCACGGCCTGAGGCCTCAGGCCCCAGACCTCGGGCCTCAGGTCCCAGACCTCAGGCCCCAGGCCTCAGGTGGCCTCAGGCCTCAGACCTTCCGGGCTGTCCGATGGCCTCGAAGGAGGCGACGAGGTCGGCCGGGGAGGGGAGCGCGGAGATCTCCGCCCGGGTGGCGGCGGCTCCCTTGCGCAGGGCTTCGTCGCCGAGCAGGCGGTCGATCAGGCCCGCGTCCACCTCGTCGCCGGTCGCCCGGAGGGCGAAGCCCAGGCCGGTGGCGGCGTCGGCGTTGATGAAGTGGTCGGCGCCCTGCGGGAGGATCAGCTGCGGGACGCCCAGAGCGGCGGCGGTGAGCATGGTGCCGGAGCCTCCGTGGTGCACGATCGCGTCCGCGGTCTCCAGGAGCTGTGCCAGCGGCACCCAGGGCAGGGCCCGGACGTTGCCGGGCAGCGTGCCGAGCGGGCCCAGATCGGTGTCGCCGACCGCGAGCAGGAACTCCGCGTCGACGGACGCTGCCTCGGAGACGACCCGGGCGACCGGGTTGACGCCCGCGAAGGCGGTCACCACGGTCCCGAGGGTGATGGCGATCCGGGGCCGGGAGCCGCGGGCCAGGAGATCGCGCGGAACGGAGCCGCCGCCGTTGAACGGGGCGTAGCGGACGCGCCAGCCGGTGCCGTCCCCGCCCAGGGAGGCGGGTATGACGTCGAGGACGGTGTGGGTGGCCGGGCCTTCGACCCCACGGGCCGTGTACTCGTCCGCCAGCAGGCCGGCGAGCCGGCCGACCATGCCGAAGCCGGACATCACGCCGAAGTTGTGGACCACGGCCGGTATGCCGAGGGCCGCGGAGACCAGGGGTGCGGCGGCCTGGAAGGCGGCGTGGACGATGGCGTCCGGCCGCCAGGCGGTGGCGAGGGCGAGGAGGTCGTCGATGGTGACCCGCCCGTGTTCGGCGAACCCGGCCGCGGCCTGCCGCTCGGTGTCCTCGAGGCTGTTGCCGTCGGTGACGAACTTGAGGTCCGAGCCGTTCGAGGCGCGCTTGAAGGCGTCCAGCAGCGTCGAGCCGTCGCCGATCTCGACGGTGGGCAGACCGGCCCGCCGCAGCTGTTCGTACGGGGCCGAGACCGCGAACAGCACCTGGTGCCCGGCGGCCCGGAGGGCCTGGGCCGTCGGCACCATCGGGAACAGATGGCCCACCGAAGCGGGGCCTGTGAAGAGGATGCGCACGCTGTTGCTCCTTGGGTGGAGCCCCGAATCACCGCATGGTCAGGGCTCCTTGAGGGTTCTGACACATGTTCGAACTAACCCACTCCCACCCCGGTTTCCACGGAGATGATCGAATTTCGGCCGATTCTGGCGCGCAACAGATCTTCCGGGGAGGGGCGTTGAGCATCCCAAGGTGTGGATCGAGGGTCAGGCCTGCGGGGGCGGCCCCTGTACGAGCAGGCGGGCCGCGGCGTGGTCGGCGCGGTCCACCTCCTCCGCCGCGTCGATGTAGCCGAAGGCGTCGTCGCCGACGGGGATCCGCAGGGGGGTCGGGCCCTCGACGCCGACGATGTCCAGGACCCGCTCGGCGAAGTACTCCGGGCGTCCGGTCTCGGGGCTGTCCGCGAGGCCCCGGGCCCCTTCGAGCATCTCGCGGTTGGTGGCGTCGTACGCGGGGACCCGATGCGCGGCTTCGGCCATGGAGGTGCCGTAGCGCGTCGCGAACATGCCCGGTTCGATGACGGTGACGCGGATGTTGTGGGGAGCAGCCTCCATGGCGAGGGTCCGGCTCATGCCTTCGAGGGCGTGCTTCCCGGCGGTGTAGGCGGCGAGTCCCGGGAAGGCCATCCGGCCGACCACGGAGGAGACGTTGAGGATGTGGCCGTGCCCCTGGGCGCGCATCAGTGGCAGGACGAGGCGTGCGAGCCGCCAGGGGCCGACGACCAGGGTCTCCAACTGGTCGCGGAGTTCGGAGTCCGAGACCTCCTCGACCGCGCCGAACAGCCCGACGGCGGCGTTGTTGACGAGGATGTCGATGCCGCCGAGGCGCTGCACCGCGACGCGGACCGCCTCCTCGCAGGAGGCGTCGTCGCGCAGTTCGAGCGGGATCGGGACGATGCGGCCGGGCCAGGCGGCAGCGAGGTCCTCCAGGTCGGCGGTCTTGCGGGCGGTGACGGCCAGTTCGTCCCCGGCCCGGGCCGCCGCGGTGGCCAGTGCGTGTCCGAGCCCCGAGGAGCATCCCGTGACCAGCCAGCGTCGTCCCATGATTCCCCCGTGATGGCCGAGTTGCCCCTGTCGGTGGCGGCAGTTCATGTTCGGGGCGGCTCCGGTCCGGGGTCATCCCCGCTGCGGGGGCGCGCGGAGGCGCGCGGGCGCACATCGGGGCGCGCGCACGCGCCGGACCGGAGGCCGATGTGACCGCCGCCTGCATGACCGCCGCCTACATGACCGCCGTCTACGTGGCCGGGCCGCCGCTCGCCCGGGCGGCGCGGCGCAGCCGGGAGCGGGCCGGGTCCTGGGGGGAGTGCGAGGCCGTGCCGGTCCGCTCCCGCGGGTTCGGGCGGACGAAGAGGGTGACGGTGACCTTCTCGGCGAACCCGTTGCGCCGCATCATCGCGGCGGAGGCCGCGTTGCCGCTCTCCACGTCGGTGATGATCCGGGACGCCCCCGCCGCGAAGAGCGCGGTGCAGCAGTGCTCGACCAGGGCGCTCGCCACCCCCCGGCCCCGGGCGCGTTCCTCCAGCGCGATCCACTCCAGGTAGCCCCAGTCCTCCCGTTCGTCGTAGGACAGCGACCCGAGGACGAATCCGAGCAGCCCCTCCTCGTCGCGGGCGATCCAGCAGGCGTCCGGCTGGGCGTCCCAGTGCGCGGCCACCGAGGACAGGGACTAGGAGGTGTAGGGCATCGCCTTCACGTCGAAGGACCGGTAGCCGAGATTGAGAACGGCATCGAGGTGGGGCAGTCGCAGCGGGAGGATCTCCACTTCACTCATGAAATGGATGATGGCATAGCGGGATAAATCTCCCCGTCATCTCGCGGAGAGGACCTCGGGGTCCGCCGTACGGTCCGCCGCCGGATCCCCGGCGGGCGCCGGGGCCGGGCTCTTCGGGCCGCGCGCGAGGACGTGGACGAACAGGACGCCCATGACGGCCACTCCCGCCCACATGGCCTGCTGCCAGCCCTCGACGAAGGACTCCCGGGCGGCGTCGAGGAGGGCCCGGGCCCCGGGTCCCGCGCCCTCCGCGGCCCCGACGGCGTTGGCGACACCCTCCCGCGCGGCGTCGGCCGTGCCCCGGGGAACGCCGTCGAGCCGCCCGTCGATGGAGCTTCGGTACCCGGCCGACAGGAGCGGTCCGAGCAGGGCCACGCCCAGCGCGGTGCCGAACTCGCGGGTGACGTCGTTGAGCGCGGAGGCCACGCCCTGGCGCTCCCGGGGCAGGGAGCCGGTGATGGCCTCGGTGGAGGGCGTCATCGCCAGGCCCATCCCGATGCCCATGGCGAGCATGCCCGGAAGGACGGACAGGTAGCCGCCGTCGACGGAGACGATGCCCGCCATGAGGGCGAGCCCGGCGCCCGCCAGCAGGACGCCGGTCGCCATGGTCACGCGCGCACCGATCCGCGGGGTCAGCCGGGGAGCCAGGCCGGAGGCCGCCATCATGGCCACGGCCATGGGCATCAGCGCGAGCGTCGACCTGAGGCCCGACCAGCCCAGAACGGCCTGGAGGAAGGGGAAGAGCACCACGAAGATCCCCGCCTGCACGCCGAAGAGCATCAGGAGGGTCAGCGAACCGCCCGCCAGTCCGCGCTCGCGGAACAGCCGCAGGTCGAGCAGCGCGGCGTCCCGGAGCCGCAGCTCCCGGGCCACGAAGGCGACGGCGCCGAGCAGCCCGGCGACGAGGCCGGTCAGGGTGGCGGGATCGGACCAGCCGCGCTCCGGGCCCTCCTGGAGGGCGAAGATGAGGCCGGCCGCGGCGACGACGGAGGTCAGCGCGCCGATGGTGTCGAAGGGGTGGACCGGGGTCTCGCGGGAGTCGGGGACGGCGCGCAGCGACATGACGAGGGCCACGAGGACCAGGGCGACGGGCAGGACGAAGAGGTAGCGCCAGTTCGCCACGTCGACGAGCGCGGCGGAGAGGAACATGCCGAGGATGCCACCGCCTCCGGCGACCCCGGTCCACACGCCGATGGCCCGGCCGCGCTGTTCCTCGGGGAAGGTGGAGGTGATCACGGCGAGGGTGATGGGCATGATCATGGCGGCGCCCACGCCGCTGAGCAGGCGGGCGGCGAGTATGACCTCCACCGACGGTGCGAGACCCGCGAGGGCGCTCGCGATGCCGAAGACGGCCAGGCCGGCGATCAGCGTGGGCTTGCGGCCCAGCCGGTCGCCGAGCGCCCCGAGCGGGAGCAGGAGCGCGGCCAGGGTGAGGGTGTAGACGTTGATGATCCACAGGACGGTGCCCTGCGAGGCGCCGAACTCGACGGCCAGATCGGGCTGAGCGACGTTCAGCCCGGAAACCGAGGCGATGACGGCCATCAGCGCGATGCACACGGTGATCAGAACGATGCGCAGCCGACGCGCGTCCGGACCGTCGTCGCGGTGGGCGGGTCCGGGTACTTCTGGGGCTGCGGCCTCTGCGGGCCCGTGCGTACTCATGGGTTCCTCTCGGAAAAGGGCATGCGGAAGGCAGCGCCGGACCGGGTCCGGCGCTGCCGGGGAGAAAAAGGGGGCTGGGGGGCGGGCGCTCGCGCGCGCCCGCCCCGCGTCAGGCGGTGGTGGCGGCCGCGGAGTTCGCTGCCGGAACGAGGGCCGCGACGGCCGCGTCGGTGTCGGCGACGGCGAGGACGGCGTTGATGAACGCGCCGGCCAGCGCCCCGGCCGCGGCGGAGGCCCCGACCTGGGCCATCGGGTCGGTGACGTTGCCGGCCACCCACACCCCCGGTACGTCGGTGGCGCCCGCCGCGCCGGAGACGAAGCGGTGCCCGCCGCCGGGCACGTCCTCCATCGGCAGGCCCAGGCCCGCCAGGCCCTCGGTGCGGGCCACGAGCGTGGTCGCCACCGCGAGGACGCGGCGGGCGACGACCCGGCCGTCGGCCAGGCGGACACCGCTGATCCCGCTGTCGCGGTCCCCTACGACCTCCGCGACCGGGGTGTCGACGATCCGGATGCCGCGCGCGGCGAAGCGCGTACGGGTCTTGTCGTCGAGCTCCGTGCCGTGCGTGAAGTAGACGAGGTCGTCCGTGAGCTGACGGAACAGCAGGGCGTGGTGGATCGACGCCGGGCCGGTGGCGAGGACGCCGATCGGCTCGTCGCGCACCTCCCAGCCGTGGCAGTACGGGCAGTGGACCACGCTCCCGCCCCAGTGCTCCGCCAGCCCGGGCAGCCCGGGCAGTACATCGCGCAGACCGGTGGCCACCAGCAGGCGGCGCGCCGTCAGCGTGCGGCCGTCGGCCAGGGTGACGGTGAAACGCAGATCGCCGTCGGCGGACGGGGCGGCGTGCTCGGCGGCGGTGACCTCGCCGGAGACGATCAGGCCGCCGTAGCTGCGTACTTCCTCACGGCCCCGCCCGTACAGTTCAGCCGGCGGGGTGCCGTCGAGGCCGAGCAGGCCGTGCACTCCTTCGGCGGGTGCGTTGCGGGGGGTGCCGCTGTCGATCACGACGACCGAACGGCGGGAGCGGGCGAGCATCAGCGCACCGCTCAGACCGGCGGCGCCGCCGCCGATCACCACGGCGTCGACGGTCCCGTCCGGCAGTGCGTCGGACGCGTATGCGGTAGTCATCGCGGACATGTCATCGGTTTCCTTCCTGGGTGTTCTCCTGCATAGCGGCCCGGTGGTCCGGGGCCGTCTGCACACGACGCTAACCGCGATTTGCAGCATGGGCATACAATGTTGCCTATGACGCAAGAAGGCGGTGACCTGGACAGCCTCGTACGCAAACGCATCCGCGCGCTGCGGGTGGCGCAGGGGTGGTCCCTGGAGGAACTGGCCGTCCGGGCCCGGCTCAGCCAGTCCACGCTCAGCCGCATCGAGAACGGTCAGCGCCGCCTGGCGCTGGACAGTCTCGTCACGCTCGCCCGCGCGCTGGACACCACCTTGGACCAGCTCGTGGAGACCGCGACCGACGATGTCGTCATCAGCCCGATGATCGACGCCGCCCGCGGGCAGATGCGCTGGCCGATCAAGGGCGAGCCCGGGATGACCGTCATCCGCCAGCGCATGACCGAGCCGCCGCCCGACAGCCCCTCCCGCATGCGCGCGCACCCCGGGCGCGAATGGCTCGTGGTGCTGTCCGGCACCGCGATCCTCCTGCTGGGCAACCGCCGCCTGCGCATCGAGGCGAACCAGGCCGCGGAGTTCCCGACGATGATGCCGCACGCGATCGGCGCCGAGGGGGGACCGTGCGAGATCCTGGGCATCTTCGACCGGGACGCCCGCCGGGGCCACCAGCGGGACAACGGCGGCGGTGGCGGGGTGGGCGACGCGGGCGACGAAGGTGCTGCTCAGGGGTAGGGCCAGGGGTGGGGACGCGGAGTGTCCGGCGCGGACATCTTGCGTGTCCGGGGGGTCATGAGGCCATCTTCTTGCGTTACTGGCAAGAGTTGATGCGGTAAGCGCATGGGCGTCCTACGGTGGAGCCATGACCCACGCACAGCACACACCCCAGCACGGCGACAACGGCGCAGCTCACCACGGCCAGGCGCAGCACGGCCACGAGCACGGCCACGCCCATCACCACACCGAGGCCGACAGCCAGGCGGAGATCCTCGACCTGGACGCGGAGGTCCTGGCCGGGCACATCACCGACATCACCACGTGGCTGCCCCTGAACGAGCCCCCTCGCCACATCGTGGACCTGGGCTGCGGCACGGGAGCCGGCACCTTCGCCCTGCTCGAACAGTTCCCCGACGCGCAGGTCACGGCCGTCGACTCCTCGGCGGCGCACCTCCAGCGCCTGCGGGAGAAGGCGTGCGCCCGGGGCGTCGAGGACCGCGTCCGCACCGTGCAGGCCGACCTCGACGCGACCGAGTGGCCCGACCTCGGCGAGCCGGACCTGGTGTGGGCCTCGGCCTCGATGCACCACATGGCCGACCCGGACCGGGCCCTGCGCACGGTCCGCGAACTGCTCGCCCCCGGTGGACTGTTCGCCGTCGTCGAGCTGGCGGGATTCCCCCGCTTCCTGCCCGGGGACGCCCCCGAGGGCCGGCCCGGCCTGGAGGACCGCTGCCACACCGCGAGCGAGAGCTACCACGCCGAGCACGTGCCCCACCGCGGCGCCGACTGGGGCCCGAAGCTCGCCGGGGCCGGATTCGCCCTCGAGGGCGACCGCACGATCGACGTGAACATCGAAGGCTCGCGCAGCGAGGCGGTCGGCGCGTACGCCCTCGGCAGCCTGCAGCGCCTTCGCCGCAGCATCGTCGACACCCTGGAGCCCGGGGACCTCGCCGCCCTCGACCAGCTGCTCGACACCGACGGCCCCGGGAGCATTCTGCGCCGCGAGGACCTCGCCGTGCGGACCGAGCGCACCGTCTGGGCCGCACGCCGCGAGAGCTGATCCGTGCCCGAGCCCGAGGTCACTCCTGAGGCCGGCGCAGCAGCGGGGGAGCCGGGTGGGGCAGGGGGCTCGCCGCCGCCGGGCTCAGGCCGTCCATGACCAGGGCCACGTAGCGGCGCCAGCCCTCCTCGGCGGGGTCCATGGTCCACAGCACGCTGACGAGCATGCTCATGACCCTCTTCAGGTCGTCGGGCACGAGGTCCGCCCGGATCACCCCGGCCCGCTGACCCCGCGTCACCAGTGGGTCGAGTGCCTCGAAGAAGCGGGCGCTGACCTCCGCGGAGAGGACGCCGGCGTTCCGGGCGGCCGTCAACACGTGGTGCTCGTCGGCCGCCGAAGCCAGTGCGGCTTCGAGTACGGCGGTGAGGCCGCGGCGGGGGTCCTCGTCGGTCAGCCCGCGGTCGATGGCCGGGAGCACGTCCTGGGTGAACTGCTGGTCGAGTACGGCTCGGAGCAGGGTGGCCTTGTCGGGGAAGCGGCGGAAGAGCGTGGCGATCCCCACGCCGGCCCGCCGTGCGATCTCGTCGAGCGGCGCATCGGGTCCCAGCTCGGCGTACACGTCGCGTGCCGCTCTGACGATCTTCTCGACGTTGCGCAGGGCGTCGGCGCGCAGGGGTCTGGGGTTGTCGGTCGGCACGCTGCCGACCATACAACCGATAGTCGACGATCGGATCCGGTTGACACCTCGTGCGCCACGAAGTGATAGTTGACTACTGAATATGGTCTGCGCCGACCTCGCTCCTAGGACCCTTCATGCAACAGCCGCCCATGGCCGCCCCGCGCACCGGCAAGGTGATCGCGACCCTCGCACTCGCGGGCATCGCCGCCGCCGTCATGCAGACGCTGGTCACGCCGCTGCTGGCCGACCTGCCGACCATCCTCCACACCTCGCACTCCAACTCCGCCTGGGTGGTCACCGCCACCCTGCTGGTCGCGGGCGTGTGCGTACCCATCAGCGGGCGTCTGGGCGACATGCTCGGCAAGCGCCGGATGCTCCTGGCCTGTTGCGTACCGCTGATCGCCGGATCGGTGGTGTGCGCGCTGGCGGGCGGCGTCGTCCAGATGATCGTCGGGCGGGGCCTCCAGGGCATCGGCATGGGCATGATCCCGCTGGGCATCGCCCTGCTCCGCGACATCGTCCCCGCCGAGAAGCTCAGTTCCTCCATCGCCCTCGTGAGCGCCTCCATGGGCATCGGCGGCGGCATCGGCCTGCCGGTCTCGGCGGCCGTCGCGCAGTACACGAGCTGGCGCTTCCTGTTCTGGGGGTCCGCCGCGCTGGCCGGCTGCGTCGCCGTCATGATCGTGGCCTTCGTACCGGAGGTCCCGGCCGCCGCCAAGGGCCAGCGCTTCGACGTGGTCGGCGCGCTGGGCCTCGCGGCGGGCCTGGTGTCCCTGCTGCTGTTCGTGTCCAAGGGGGCCGACTGGGGCTGGGGCTCCGCCACCACCCTCGGCCTGATCGCCGCCGCCGTCGTGATCCTGGCGGCCTGGGGCTGGTTCGAATGGCGCACCACCGACCCGCTGGTCGACCTGCGCACCACGGTCCGCCCGCGCGTCCTGCTGACCAACCTCGCCTCGGTCTCCATCGGCTTCGGCATGTACGCGAGCATGCTCGTCATCCCGCAGCTGCTGCAGTTCCCCGCCGCGACCGGCTACGGCCTGGGCCAGTCCATGCTGGCGGCCGGCCTGTGGATGCTCCCCGGCGGGCTGATGATGATGGCCGTGTCCCCCCTCGGCGGCAAGCTCACCAACCTCCACGGCCCGAAGGTCACCCTCGTCTGCGGAGCGCTCGTCCTGGCCGCGGGCTACGGCGTCGCACTCCTCTTCTCCGCGACGGCCGTCGGGCTGATGGCCGCCGTCATGGTCATCAACTGCGGTGTTGCCCTCGCCTACGGGGCCATGCCCGCTCTGATCATGAGCGCGGTCCCGCTGACGGAGACCGGAGCCGCCAACGGCTTCAACGCCCTCATGCGCTCCCTGGGCACCTCCGTCGGCGCCGCCGTCGTCGGTGTCGTCCTGGCACAGATGACCACCACGGCGGGTGGACTCACCTTCACCTCCGAGGCGGGCTTCCGCACCGGCCTGCTGATGGGCGGCGGCTTCGCCCTGCTGTCCGGTGCCGTCGCCGCCCTGATCCCGGCCCTGCGGCCGCAGCAGCTCGAACTGCGGGACCAGGCCGGCCCGGCGGCCGAAACGGCCCCCACCTCGGTGAGCAAGTAGGGACACCGCTCAGGTCGTCCGGGTCGTCCCGGGCGGTCCGGGTCGGCGGGTCGCCTCGACGTACGACGCCAGGTGGGCCAGCGAGGAGGCGATGCCCGCCTCGTGGTCCGCCTGGTCGATGCCCGGCGGCACGTCCGTGGCGGTGACGGTCACCTCGGTGCCCTCACCGGAAGCGGCGAGCTGCCAGGTCATCGTCATGGTGCCGGCGTACGACGGGTCCTCGGACTCGAACACGGCCTGCTGCACCACGCGCTCCGCCGGCACCAGACCGGTGAACCGTACGTCGGCCACATCGGTCGCGCCGGACGTCTTGCCGGGGCTCCCGGCGGGATCGAGGTAGGTGAGGACCATCCGGAACCCGCCCCCGGGACGCGGGTCCCAGTGCTCGATCCGCCCGCTCATCCCGTCCGGCGGGAGCCAGGATTCGAGGGACTCGCGGTCGAGGAGGGCGGCGTACACGGCCCCCGGCGGCGCCGCGACCGTCCGGGCGCCGCGGTCGGTCCTGCCGGGGGAGCCGTTCCCGGTCCGGTCCGGGCGCGCCGGCGCACTGCCGGCGGCAGTCTCGAGAGTGCGCAGGTGGGCCGTCACGGCCGCCGTGGTGCGCGGCTCGTCGCCGCTCGCGAGGAGGTCCAGCAGTGCCCCGCGCAGGACCGACAGCAGCAGGCTGCGCTCGGTGAGCCCCTCGGGCGTGTCGCGGCGGGCCGGCGGCTGGGCGGCGGCGAAGAGCTCCAGCCAGTCGGCGATCGTCCGCTCCGCGAATCCCGCCCAGGGCCCGTCGCCGCCGCTCAGCGAACGCGAGTAGCCCTCGACCCAGAGCGTGAGCACCTTGCGGTGTCCCGGGTCGGCCAGCCAGCTCCACACCAGCTCGCCCGTGCGGGCGAGCCCCTGCTCCGGCCGGGCCCGGTGCACGGCTTCGAGCATTCCCGTCTCGTCCTGCCGGGCCCGCGCGAGCAGCGCCTGCACCAGCGCGTCCTTGCTGCCGAACAGGAAGAGGAGGACGCGCGGGCTGCTGCCGATCGCCTCGGCCAGGGGCCGCAGGGACATGTCCGCCAGCCCGTGGTCGAGCACGTGGGCGTAGGCCAGCTCCAGGAGCTGCTGCTTGCGGGCGGAATCGGCGCGGGCGGAATCGGCGCGGGCGGAAGGGGTCATCCGGACATTATGCTTTACTGAAACAGTCGTTTCAGTGGTTCGGTGGTGTGGCAGGTCGGGTTCGGCGGGTCCGGCCGATCGGAGAGGGAGTCCCCATGAACGAGGTCCGTGCGGTGATCCGGCGGCTGGGGGAGCCGGGCGATCTCGGCTGGGTGGTGATGGCCCACGGCGAGCAGTACGCGAAGGAATTCGGCTGGGACACCAGCTTCGAGGCCCTGGTCGCGCGGATCGTCGCGGACTACGCGGCCGACCACGATCCCTCCCGCGAGGCGGCCTGGATCGCCGAGCTGGACGGCCGCCGGGTCGGCAGCGTGTTCTGCGTGGCCGACAGGGAGCCCGCGGAGGCCGAGGAGGGGGAAGAGGGCGAGGGCAGGGAGGCGGGCACCGCCAAACTGCGGATCCTCCTCGTGGACCCCGCCGCACGCGGCCACCGCCTGGGCTCGCGCCTGGTCGCACGATGCGTGGACTTCGCCCGTGAAGCGGGGTACGCGCGGATCCGGCTGTGGACGAACGACACCCTGGCGGCCGCACGCGGGATCTACCTCGCCGCCGGCTTCCGGCTCGTGGAGGAGGAGCCGCACCACAGCTTCGGCGCCGATCTGATCGGACAGGTCTACGAGCTCGACCTGTCCCCCTGAACGGCGCCCCACCTTCCCTGCGTTACCGCGGCTCCGGCCCGAGATCGACGGAACGGACACGGATAGGGCGGGCGCCCGGGGGCAGACGCGTGCCGAGGCACCGCGGCGGAGCCACCGCTCCGCCGCTCCCCGACGCGCGAGTGAGGACATCATGCTTTTCGCCGGACTCATCCTCCTGCTCATCGGATTCCTGACCGGAATCTCCGTCCTGTGGACCATCGGCGTGATCCTGCTGGTGGTGGGGGCGGTGCTGTGGATCCTGGGCTCGGTCGGACACGCGGTCGGCGGCCGACGTCACTACTGGTAGCCGTGGAGGCGCCGCCGCAACACGGCAGGCATGGCGGCCCGCCCCGACCGGGGCGGGCCGCCATCCCATTTCAGGAGCAACTCGGCTGTTTCATAGGCCCGTTGCCGGGTAACCGCGCAACACCCCCGCAGGTAGCCGCAGCGGGGCGAACGACACCCGGCCGGCCCGCGGGCAGGCGGAGGACTCGAAGGAAGGGAACCGCGATGACGACGACCGAATTGCACGGAAACAAGACGCTCCCCGGCGCACGGGCGCTCCGCCGGCAGGCCGTCCGGACCGGGAAGGAACTCGGCCGCACGGTCGAAGCGCTGGTCTCCAGGGCGGGCTCCTCCGAGCGGGTTCAGGAGACCGCCGGCCGGCTGAGGAGGACGGCCGCTTCGCAGGTCGGCCGCCTCGTGGAGGACAGGAAGCTCGACTCCGCGCGGGGCAGGGCGGTGCGGGCCGCGACCACGGTGCGGAGCCACCCGACCGCGCTGGTCACGGCCGTCGGCGTACTGGCCGCGGCCCTGCTGGCCCGGCGGAGCCGCAGGGCACGACGAGGACGGGCCGTCCGAGCCGTTTGAGCCGGCCGTTCCGGGTCAGACGGGAGTCGACCACGCATCCGCACCAGGTCCGCATCCGATCGGCACCCGTCCGGATCCGGGCCGTCCCCGATGGAGGTTCCGAGGTGGGAAATGTGTCGCGCCTGCCGGGCCGTGCCGAGCACCACTGGTTGTGGCAGGGGGAGGCCGCCTGCCGGGAACTGGGCTCGCGCCTCTTCTTCCACCCCACCGGCGAGGAGCGCGCGGAGCGCGAGGCGCGGAACGCGGCGGCGAAGGACGTGTGCGCGCTGTGCCCGGTGCAGCGCGCCTGCCTGCGGCACGCGCTGGAGGTGGGAGAGCCCTTCGGCGTCTGGGGCGGGCTCACCGCGCACGAGAGGCGTGAGCTCCGTAGGGCGGGCGGCATGAGGCGCGCGGTGCCCTCCACCGTGTGAGCCCCGCCATCCGTGAAGGGAGCGACCCCGAACACCGGGGCCACTCCCTTCACCGCTGTTCACCGCCCGCAGCGCGCTCTCAGCAGGGACGGACCGGCTGGAGGTTGTGGACGTAGCGGGCCGAGACCCAGCCCTTCGAGCCGTGCAGGCGGTACCACACCGGGTTGCCGTCCACCCAGCCCCCGCGCGTCTGGCACACGAGGAGCACCCGCTGCTGCGGATGCAGCTTCTTCACCACGTCCGAGTACACGGTCGGCCTCTCGCGGACGTTGAGCGGTGCGCGGGTCTCGACCACGCCCATGGGGCCGGATGCGCCCTGAACGTACCCGCCGGCCGCCCAGCCGGCCGTACTCAGCGGCCCGATCAGTACTCCGGCCGCCAAGGCGTACGTCAGCAATGCCTTCTTCACCATCGGAACCACTCTCCCTGTGTCGCCTGGGCGCGGGGCCGGCAGCCCGTGCGGCCGACCGCCCCGACCGACTATCCACCGCCCGTACGGCGGATCGTCGGCGGCCGGGAGGGAACACGCCCCCATTGCTCCGGATGGCCCAGAGCCGTTCGCCCCGGCCACCGTTCCGTACCGCGACGCGTCGAGGTTTGAACCGGCCGGTATCGAGCAGGCGCCCCTGCGAAACCGAACGGAACGCGAAGACAGAGGAGGAACGTGGCATGGCCGCGGACGCACAGGAGAACCAGGACGTCGTCGCCTTGATCCTCAAGGACCACCGCAGGATGGAGGACCTCTTCCGCCGGATGCGCAGCGTGGAGGCCGACCGGGCGGACGCGCTCGCGAAGCTGTCCGCGCTCCTCGTGGCGCACGGCGAGGCGGAGGAGAGCGAGGTGTACGGCGCGCTCAAGCGGTTCAAGGACGTCGACAACGCCGAGGTCGAGCACGGCACCGAGGAGCACGCCGAGGGCAACGAGGCGCTGCTGGCGCTGCTTGAGGTGTCCGAAGTGGGGTCCGACGACTGGGACGGGCGCCTGGAAGACCTGGTCAAGGCGGTCTCCCACCACCTCGACGAGGAGGAGCGCACCATCCTCAACGGAGCCCGGGAGAACGTTCCGGAGGAGCGGAGGGCCGAGCTCGGGGCGGCCTTCCTGCGGGAGCGGGAGCGCCGCCTCGCCGCCGACTGCGGCAGCGTCGAGTACGTGCGCGCGGTCGTACGGGGCTGACGGCGAATGCCGCCGGGTCCGTGCTGCGCACAGGTGCAGGGGCAGGTGCGAGGGCAGGGCAAGGGCGCGGGCCCGGACTCGACGAGTCCGGGCCCGGTCGCACCTCCGGGGCAGCTGCCTCCGGGTCAGATGATGCGGCCGCCGAAGCCGCCGATGCCGTAGTAGGTCCCGATCTCCGCGCGGTACCCGACGTCGTCGAGGTGCTTCTCACGGTGGAACTCGGGAGCGTTCTTGATCTGCTCCTTGGTGCCCTCGACGTAGATCTTCTCTTCGTTCACATCGACGATGATCACGGCGCTCGCCGGCAGCAGGACCTCCTTGCCGAAGATCCAGATGCCCGTGTCCACGACCAGGTAGGCGTCACCGGCCTCGTCGGAGTGCTTGTCGACCTTGCCGATGCTGCCGTCGGTCGCCTCGACCGTGTACCCGATCAGATCGGTGCCGGTCAGGTGGCCCGCGGTCGACCTGTAGCTCCACACATGCTCAGTCACGCGAAAACAACTCCTTCGCCAGACAGGGGGCGGCGACGCGGTGCCGGCCGTCCCTCTCTTTCGATGTCGTACGCGGCGCCGTCGGCGCCCCGCCCGAACTCGCCTGCCCCGGCTCCGGCCCTTCATTCGCCCCGGGGCACGGAGGTCGCGACCGCACGCGGGCCCGGATCCGGCCCTCCGGCCGGGGCGTACCGGCCCGTTGGCAGGGCAGACGAGCCGCCATGACATGGAGACACGCGCTGCGGCGCGGTGAGAGCCCCGACAGCGGTTCCCCGGCGGCCGCCTGGCAACGACGCCGCCCTGTGCACCCGGCCGTCCGGGCACTGGCCATGGTGGCCGCCTTCATCGGGACCGTCCTGTTCAGCGTGGTGCTGGCACGGCTCACGCTGGAACCCTCCGCCGCCTCGGTGGCCCTGGTGCACAGCAACACACGGCCCGGCCATTCGATCAACGCCTACCTGGACGGCGCGTCCACCGCCGAGGCGGTGCGCCAGCTGGGCGGGAACCTGCTGCTGGGCCTGCCGTTCGGGGTGCTCCTGCCCGTCCTCATGCCCCCGGCCCGGGGACTGCTGCGGGTCGCCCTGGTGACGGTGTGTCTGATGACGCTGGTGGAGCTGATCCAGGGCGCCCTCGTCACGGGACGCGTCTTCGACATCGACGACGTCATCCTCAACACGACCGGAGCCCTCCTCGGCTACCTGCTGATCGGCCGCCGCCTGGGCCGGGCCGTGCACCCGCGCCGCAGGCACTGGTGGCACCGCCGGCCCCGGCCCGACCAACCGGCGGCCGCGACGGGGCCGGTACCCGAGCAGATCGCGCAGCCGGAACCGAAGCGGATCGCGCAGCGGGTGGCGAAGCCGGCAACGAAGCCGACCGCGAGGCCGAAGCCGACCGCGCAGCCGACCGTGAAGTCGGCAACGAAGTCGGCAACGAAGCCGGGCCGCGCGGGTTGGCGGAAGGCCTTCCGGCGCGGCGAGTGACCCGCTCCCGATCGGACCTCCCCGCGCCGGGCGGCTTCCCGTGTCAGGTCCCCGCCATGGGGCAGGCGCGGGAACGTCCGTGCCGCTTCCACCCACTGGGGAGACATGAACAGCGCCCTTCGCCTCCTGACCCTCCTGGCGGGTTCGATCCTGCTCACCGCCGCGGCCGGCTGGGCCGTCGACCGACTGCTCCGCCGCGCCGGCGCACGACACCCCGAAACGCCCTTGTGGAACCTGCTGCGCCGCTGCCGCCACGCCCTGCAGATCGTCCTGCTCGCCGCACTGCTCAAGGCCGTCTGCCGGCAATCGGCATGGCCGCCGCTGCGGGACCACGCGGCCGCCACCGGCCGGATCCTCGTCCTCGCCCTGATCGGCGCGGGCGCCTGGCTGATCGTGGCCGTTGCCTCCGCCGTGGTCGAATCGGGGTACGCCCGCTATGCCACCGGCACCCGCGACCCCGCCCGGGTACGCCGGGTCCGTACCCAGGTGACGCTGATCACGAGGGTCGTGACGGTCGTCGTCGCCGTGATCGCCGGCGCCGCCATGCTCCTCACCTTCCCGAGCTTCCGCGCGCTCGGCACCTCCTTGCTCGCCTCCGCCGGGATCATCGGCATCGTGGCCGGCGTGGCGGCCCAGTCCACCCTCGGGAACCTCTTCGCGGGCTTCCAGATCGCCTTCGGTGACCTGGTGCGCATCGGAGACACGGTCGTGGTCGCCGGGGAGTGGGGGGAGGTCGAGGACATCACCCTCACCTTCCTCGCCGTACGCACCTGGGACGAGCGCCGCATTACCATGCCCGTTTCGTACTTCACCACCAGGCCGTTCGAGAACTGGTCGCGCGGCGGCGTCCAGATGACCGGCACGGTCTTCCTCCACTGCGACCACGGCGCGCCCGTGGACCTCATGCGGGACAAGGTCCACGAGATCCTGCTCGACTGCCCGCAGTGGGACGGCCGCGGCTGGGACCTCGCCGTCACCGAGACGACGCCCTCCACCATCGTGGTGCGGGCCCTCGTCACGGCCAAGGACGCCGACGACGTGTGGACGGTGCGCTGCACCGTACGCGAGCAGCTGATCGCCTGGCTGGCGGAGAAGCATCCCGGGGCCCTGCCCCGCGTCCTGGTGGACCCGGCCCCGACCGCGCACGGCGCGACCGACGGGCGCCCCCGCTGACGGAGTTCCCCGCCGGGCGGCGCCCGTACGGGGCGGCCTCGCCCGGGGCGGTCCGGGCGCTCCTAGCGGTGCCGGGAGAGGGTGCGCACGAGCACGATCAGCGCGAAGGCGATGACGAGCAGGTGCACCCACGAGGGCCCGATCGCGGGGGCCAGGGACAGGGAGGTGAGCTGATGAGAGGTCATGTGGCGCTCCTGCCCCCGGCGGCCGGATCGACGCGCTCCCGCGGCGGGAGAGCCGAAGAGCGGACCCGGGGGTCGTCCGGTCAGCGCGCCGCGGGCCTGCCGGACACCAGGCGCTCGGCCTCGATCTCGGCCCAGACGGACTTGCCGTGCTCCTGTGGGTGCGTGCCCCAGCGGTCGGACAGCCGCTCCACGATGTGCAGACCGTGGCCGCCCGGCATGCCGCGCCGCGGGGCCGGATGGAGGAGGGGCAGGTCCGTCGTGCCGTCGCGCACTTCGATGCGCAGGGTTTCCCCGGCGGTCAGGACGAGTTCCCGGCAGCCGTCCGCGTGGAGGGAGGCGTTGGTCAGCAGCTCGGACACGAGGAGCAGGGCGTCCTCGGCTGTCTCCGTCCCGTCCCAGCCCCAGTCCCGCAGCGCCCGGCGCGTGAAGTCGCGCCCCTTGGCCACCGCGCCCCCGACGCCCGTCAGGGCGAGGCGACGCCGCTGGCCTCCGCCGGGAAGGCCGGCGCTCACTGGATCTCCCGTTTCCGGTCCGATGGTCTCCACCGTGCTCTCGCACCCCCGTGCCGACGCTGCTCTGCTCGCTGTTCCCGGGAGACCGCCCGCCGAGATCGTGGTCGGTGTCCGGGACTGTCCGTATGCCCCCGAGCGGTCCGGGAACACCCGGACCCGTCCCCGAGTGTAGGTGACCTCCCCTGTCAGGGCGTTGCCATGTGGAGCCGCAGCGTGAAGCCGTCGGCTGTGGCCCGGACCTCGACCAGATCGCAGAGCTGGTGGATCATCCACAGTCCGCGGCCCCCGTCGGCCGAGGCCAGAGAGGGCCGGCGGCGCCCCGCGAGGGGGTCGGCCAGGCGGCCCGCGTCGTGGATCTCGGCGACGACGCCCGCACCGGGCCCGCCGGTGGTCCACAGGCGCAGCGTGCCCTTGCCTCCCCCGTGGGACAGGGAGTTGGCCGAGGCCTCGCTGATGGCCAGGACCAGGTCGCCGCGCCGCGCCGGGGTCAGGGCGGTCCCGCGGGCCCAGGCTTCGGCGTGCTCGCGCACCTCGGCCAGTCCACCGTGGGAGTACACGAACCGGACCGCCCCGCCCTCGGGCTCGGGCAGCGGCAGGTCGCAGTCCGCCGAGACCCGTGCGGCGTCGGTGTACGCCGGGCTCGGCAGCTCCCTGCCGCCCTCGATGAGGGTGGGGTGCGTGCGCCGGGCGTCGGACAGCACCTCGGGCGCCAGCCCCCGTACGTCGTACGGGCACAGGACCGTGGCGGGCCGGCCGGCGAAGGCCGTGTTGATCAGGGCCTCGTGCCGGGTGGCCTCCAGGACCTCGGCGGGGGAGCGGCCGGGCCAGATCGGCTCTCCGACGATCCGGGCCGGCCGGCTCACGTGCAGGTCCGCGAAATCCTGCAGGGCGGCCAGGATGCGGCCGGGGTTGCGGCCCAGCTCCGTCATGTCCGTCCACGTGACGCCGTCGGCGCTCCCGCCGAGGCTCTCGCGCAGGGCGTCCAGGCGCGGGCCCGGTACGGCGACCAGGACCGGTTCACCGGCCGACACGGCGGCGCGTACGAAGTCGCCCACGCCGGCCACGTACCCGTCGAAGTCCTGGTAGAAGAGGGCGGGATGGACGAAGGCCCCGGGCCCGGCGGGCTCAGGAACAGTGATCATGCTGCGACCTCCAGCGCGGCGCATTCGTCCGGGAACATCTCCACGACCTTGCGGAGAGAGTACGGCGGGTCGTGGAGCAGCAGACGCCGCCCCTGACCGCCGAGAGCGGCCGACGCCCGTACGAGGGCGGCGACCGCGGCCGCGTCCAGGAAGATCACGGCGGACAGGTCGAGGTGGACGACGGGGCCGGGAATCGCGGTCACGACACCGAGGGCGGCGGACAGGCACTGCCTGCTGTCGAGGTCGCAGCTGCCGCTCAGGCGCGCGCCCGGACGGTCCTGCCACGGCCGGGCGGTCAGCGGCGCCGACGCGCCCGCTGCCGCCTCCGAGGCCGCTGACGGGCCCGCTGACGCCGACGCGTCGGCACGCGCTTCCGCGCCGGATGAGGAGTTCACGGTACTTTCCTACACGGCCAGCATGCCGGTGCGCAGCCGTGCGAGGGTTCGGGTGAGTATGCGGGAGACCTGCATCTGGGAGACGCCGAGTGCGGCGCCGATCTCGGCTTGGGTCTTTTCCTGTCCGAAGCGCAGTTGCAGGACGAGTCGTTCGCGTTCGTCGAGTTGTTCGAGGAGGGGGGCCAGGGTGTGGAAGTCCTCGAAGAGTTCCATGCCGGGGTCCAGGGCGCCGTGGCGTTCGGCCATGGGGCGGGCGGTGCGGCCGGTGGTGGGGGAGGTGTCGCCGTCGGTGGTGGTGGCGTCGAGGGAGCTGCTGGTGTAGCCGTTGGCGGCCACGAGTCCTTCGATGACCTCGTCCTCGGTCAGTTCGAGGTGGTGGGCGACTTCCTTGACGGTGGGCGCCCTGCCGAGTTCGTCGCTGAGGGCGTCCTGGGTCTTGGCGAGTTCGGTGCGCAGTTCCTGGAGGCGGCGCGGTACGTGGACGGCCCAGGTGGTGTCGCGGAAGTGGCGTTTGATCTCGCCGGTGATGTAGGGCAGGGCGAGGGTGGAGAATTCGACTTCGCGTTCGGTGTCGTAGCGGTCGATGGCTTTGATCAGGCCGATGGTTCCGACCTGGATGATGTCGTCCATGTCGAGGCCGCCGCCGGCCACGCGGGCGCGGAAGCGGCGTGCGGCGAACTGGACGAGGGACAGGTTCATTTCGATGAGGGTGTTGCGCGTGTACTGGTACTCGCGCGTCCCCTCTTCCAGGGTGCGCAGCCTGGCGAAGAAGAGCCGTGAGAGTTCCCGGGCGTCCGCGGGTGCCATCTCCCGTGCGTTCTCGACCTGGAACAGGTCCGCGTCCTGCGCGGGCGCTCCCGCGGACTCCTCGTCACATGACGGTACGGACGCGTCTGTTGCGCGCATGGGGCCTACAACGGTGGCCGAGCGGTTCATGGTGGCCGCTCCCTCCCGATTGACTGACGGCTGCCGGGAGCGCTTCTGCCCCGTCTTCGCGGGTCTACACACCTCGAGGGCACAGGAGTTCCGCCCCGAGGCGCGCGGCGGCCGGGGTGAAGGGCGCCGACACCCGGGGGGAGGCGGCGCCGGAGCGATGAGCAGGCATACTCCCTGGGAAAGACGTACGGCAGACGATCCGGGGAGGCGGACATGACCGGAGCAGGGGACGGATACGGGCAGGGCGTGGTCGGGGACGGCTATCCGGCCGGGGCCGGCTGGGTGGTGGTGGCCCGGGGAGAGCTGGACCAGGACACCCTGGTTCCCTTGGAGGAGGCCCTTGTCGAGGCCGCGGGTCTGCATCCGCTGGTGGTTCTGGACGCCGGTTCCGTCACCTTCGGGGACTCCTCCTTCCTGAACCTGCTCCTGCGGCTGCACCGCCTGACGACCCTGCGCATCGCGGCTCCCGGCGAGCAGTTGCGCCGGCTGTTCGCCGTGACCGGGGCCGATACGGTCCTGTCCCTGCACGCGAGCGTGGACGCCGCCGTCAGTGCGTGAACCCGGCCGGCCGCCCGGGCGCCCCGCCGGTCATCCCGTCTCCGGATCCCCGGAAACGGGATGACGCCGCGGTGACGGTTGCCGCGCGCCCGGCTCCTGCGGGTGTGGCTCCTGCCCGTGCGGGTCCGGTCCGCCGCCGGGCCGGAAGCACGCGGTGATCGCCTTCCCGCCGTGGGACGCGTGGATGTCCAGGGAATCGGCCAATGTCGTGACGATCCCGAGCCCGCGCCCCGAGGTGGATTCCGCGCCCGCGTCGGGCTCACGGTGCGGGGGCAGCCGAGGATCGGCGTCCGCGACGCTCACGTGCAGGCAGCGGCCGTCCCAGGTCAGGACGAGGTGCGCGGTGCCGGCCGCGTGCAGGTGCGCGTTGGTGACGAGTTCGGAGACGCAGATCAGCACGGAGTACTCGGTGTCGGCCACCGAACCGCTCCACGGCAGCGACGCCAGGTGGCCCGCAGTCCACTCCCGCGCCGCCCGGACGCCCTCCGAGACGGGGAACGACCGGGCCCAGCCCACGGCCTTGACCGCCATCCGCTTCACCCCGTTTCCTCCGATGTGCGCGAGTGTCACCGTTTCGCCTACCCGGAACCTGCCGTCTCACCCCGGATCCATCCAAACCGCTGTGCCCCAGGGCGCGTTCGGGCGCTGCGTGGAAGGGATCCCGCCCGCCTCCCCTTCCCGCAGGCGGGATGCGCTGTCCCCGGTGTGATCGACCGTGCCTTATCGTCCCTTCGGCGGCGCTAGCCTTCACCCGACCGGTGGTGCGGCGCAGACGGAACCCCGCGGAGCGGGGCGCATCGGTGCGCCCCCGGGACCGGGGGTCCCTCGTTCCGTTCGCCGGAGTGTCGGTTTCGAGTGTGAGGTTGGGGCGGATGGCCGAGCGGGCTGGCACGGGTTCGGCGGGCGGGGTGCCCCCGCTCCCGGGTGAAGGCGGGATCAGCGAGGCGGAGCTGCGCAGGCTGCTCGCCGGGCTGACCGCCGTACGCGACGGGGACTTCCGTACCCGGCTGCCCGATGCGGCGGACGGGCTGCTCGGGGAGATCGCCACCGTCTTCAACGGGATGGTCAACCAGCTGTCCCTGTTCACCTCCGAGGTGACCAGGGTGGCCCGCGAGGTGGGCACCGAGGGGACCCTCGGCGGCCAGGCCGACGTGCCGGGAGTCGGCGGAGCCTGGCTGGACCTGACGGATTCGGTCAACTTCATGGCCGGAAACCTGACCGCCCAGGTGCGGTCCATCGCCCAGGTCGCGACCGCGGTGGCCAAGGGCGACCTCTCACAGAAGATCACCGTCACCGCGCGCGGCGAGATCCTGGAGCTGAAGGAGACCATCAACACGATGGTCGACCAGCTCTCCGGATTCGCCGGCGAGGTCACCCGCGTGGCCCGCGAGGTCGGAACCGAGGGCAGGCTCGGCGGCCAGGCGGACGTCCAGGGCGTCTCCGGCACGTGGAAGGACCTGACGGAGTCGGTCAACGTCATGGCCGACAACCTGACCGCCCAGGTGCGCTCCATCGCCGAGGTCACCACCGCCGTGGCCCAGGGCGACCTGACCCAGAAGATCCGGGTGGACGCGCGCGGGGAGATCCTGGAGCTGAAGGAGACCATCAACACGATGGTCGACCAGCTCTCCGCGTTCGCCGACGAGGTCACCCGCGTGGCCCGCGAGGTCGGGACCGAGGGCAACCTGGGCGGTCAGGCTACGGTCCGGGGCGTCTCCGGCACCTGGAAGGACCTCACCGACAACGTCAACGTCATGGCCTACAACCTGACCGGCCAGGTGCGTTCCATCGCCCAGGTGGCCACCGCCGTGGCCCGCGGCGACCTCTCGCAGAAGATCATGGTGGAGGCCAAGGGCGAGGTCGCCGCGCTGGCCGGGGTCATCAACACGATGGTCGACACCCTGTCTGCCTTCGCCGACGAGGTGACCCGGGTGGCCCGCGAAGTGGGCACGGAGGGCCGGCTCGGCGGCCAGGCGCAGGTGCCCAACGTGGCGGGCACCTGGAAGGACCTCACGGACAACGTCAACTCCATGGCCAACAACCTCACCGGCCAGGTCCGCAACATCGCCCTCGTCACGACGGCCGTCGCCAACGGCGACCTGTCCAAGAAGATCGACGTGGACGCCCGCGGCGAGATCCTGGAGCTGAAGACCACCATCAACACGATGGTCGACCAGCTGTCCGCCTTCGCCGCCGAGGTCACCCGCGTGGCCCGCGAGGTGGGCAGCGAGGGCCGGCTCGGCGGCCAGGCCGAGGTCGAGGGCGTCTCCGGCACCTGGAAGCGCCTGACGGAGAACGTCAACGAACTGGCCGGCAACCTGACCCGCCAGGTCCGGGCCATCGCCGAGGTGGCCAGCGCGGTCGCCGAGGGTGACCTGACCCGCTCGATCACGGTCGACGCCTCGGGCGAGGTCGCCGAACTCAAGGACAACATCAACTCCATGGTCGGCTCGCTCCGCGAGAGCACCCGGGCCAACCAGGAGCAGGACTGGCTCAAATCGAACCTGGCCCGCATCTCCGGCCTGATGCAGGGCCACCGGGACCTGGCCGCGGTCGCCGAACTCGTCATGGATGAGCTGACACCCCTGGTCGCCGCCCAGTACGGAGCCTTCTACCTCGCCGAGGACCGCCCCGGCGGCACCGTGCTCACCCTCGTCGGCTCCTACGGGCGCTCCGCCGCCGCGCAGGAGGCCGCCACCTTCGCCCTCGGGGAGTCCCTCGTCGGCCAGGCGGCCCGCAGCCGCCGGATCATCGCCACCGACCAGGTCCCCGGCGGCTACGTCATTTCCTCCGGGCTGGGCCACACCACCCCGGGCAGCCTGATCATCCTGCCGATCGTGGTGGACGACCAGATCCTCGGCGTGATCGAGCTGGCCTCCTTCTCCGCCTTCAACCCCGTGCACCGCGACTTCCTGGCCCAGCTGATGGAGGCCATCGGCGCCAACGTCAACACGATCGTGGCCAACGCCCGCACCGACGAGCTCCTCGGCGAGTCCCAGCGCCTCACAGGAGAGCTCCAGGCCCGCTCGGAGGAACTCCAGGTCCAGCAGGAGGAACTCCAGCGCTCCAACGCGGAGCTGGAGGAGAAGGCCGCCCTCCTCGCCAGCCAGAACAGCGACATCGAGGCCAAGAACCTGGAGATCGAGCAGGCCCGGCAGGAACTGGAGACCCGCGCGCAGCAGCTGTCCCTGGCCTCCACCTACAAGTCCGAGTTCCTGGCCAACATGAGCCACGAGCTGCGCACCCCGCTCAACAGCCTCCTGATCCTGGCCCAGTTGCTCGCCCAGAACCCCGCGCGCAACCTCACCCCCAAGCAGGTCGAGTACGCCGGCATCATCCACTCGGCCGGCTCGGACCTCCTCCAGCTGATCAACGACATCCTCGACCTGTCGAAGGTCGAGGCCGGGAAGATGGACATCAACCCCGAGCGGGTGCACCTGCCCCAGCTCCTGGAGTACGTCGACGCCACCTTCCGGCCGATGACCACGCAGAAGAGCCTCGACTTCACCGTCACCACGGCGCCCGGCGCCCCCGACGACCTGCTCACCGACGACTCGCGCCTGCGCCAGATCTTGCGGAACCTCCTGTCGAACGCCGTGAAGTTCACCGAGCGCGGAGGCGTCGAGCTCCGCATCGAGCCGGCCGCGGCCCCCGAAATCCCCTCGGGCCTCACCCGGCGCGGTCCGATGCTGGCCTTCCGGGTGCGCGACACGGGCATCGGCATCCCCGAACAGCAACTGGAGTCGGTCTTCGGGGCCTTCCAGCAGGCCGACGGCACCACGAGCCGCAAGTACGGCGGCACCGGCCTCGGGCTCTCCATCAGCCGCGAGATCGCCCAGCTCCTCGGCGGCGCCGTCACCGCGGAGAGCGCCCCCGGCCAGGGCAGCACCTTCACCCTCTACCTGCCGGTCAGCCGTGCGGACTACGAGTCCGCGTCCTACGCCGAGACCCCCCTGGCGCTCCCGCCCGGGACCTCGCACCGTACGGCCGCGGGCCAGGGCGGCCGTACGGGCCAGCCCGTACTCCCGGACCAGCGGCGGCCCCGGCGCCTGCTGGTGATCGAGGAGCGGACCAACGGCCTGCTGTCCCTCGTCGCCGAGAGCGCCGAACGGGACTTCGCCCCCGACCACCTGTCGGCGGGGGAGCGGGGCGGCATTCACGTGGTCAACGCCACGAGTTCGCGCGAGGCCGCCGCCGCCCTGGCGGCGCACTCCTTCCACTGCGTCGTCATGGAACTGGACCTGCCCAACGGCGAAGCGCTCCGCTTCCTCGACGCCCTCGACGGGGACCCGGCCCTCGCCTCCCTCCCCGTCCTCGCCCACAACAACCCGCGGGTGCGGACCGGCCAGGAGGAGGCCCTGCGCCGGCGGCCCGCGTCACGCCGCTTGGAACTGCTCTCCAGCCTAGACGAGCTGCGCGAACGCATCGCGCTCCACCTGTCCGCCGAACAGCCCGGGGACGTCCTGCCCCTGGTGCACGGCGACGCGCGGCACCGTCACGCCGATCACGTACCCGGGAGCGACCTGGCCGGACGCACCGTCCTCGTCGTCGACGACGACGCCCGCAACCTCTTCGCGCTCAGCGGGGTCCTGGAACTGCACGGCATGCGCGTGCTCCACGCCGAGGACGGCCGCAAGGGCATCGACGCGCTCGTCCGCAACGCCGACGTGGACATCGTCCTGATGGACGTGATGATGCCCGAACTGGACGGCTACGCCGCGACCGCCGAGATCCGGCGGATGCCGCAGTACGCGGACCTGCCCATCATCGCGGTCACGGCCAAGGCCATGCCCGGGGACCGGGAGAAGAGCCTCGCCGCGGGTTCCAGCGACTACGTGACCAAGCCGGTGGACGCCGACGACCTCATCGCCCGCATCCGGCGCCGGCTCACCCGATGACCGGCGACACGCGCCGGCACGACGACGCCCGGCGGCACGACGACGCACGCCGGGGAGACGACGCGCACCGGTACGACGACGCGCGCCGGCCGGGACCACCGGCCGGCGACCGTTCCGCGGCTGCCGTCCCGCACCAGGCCCCGACGCCCTTGGGCCGCCTCGTCGCCACCGTGGAACGGCTGCGCCGCGAGGTGCTGGAGGCACAAGCGGCCGCCGACGGGCGGGCCCTGGTCGAACTGGCCAAGGGCATCCTGATCGGGCAGCTGCACTGCACCCCGGCCGCGGCGGCCCGCCAGCTCGACGTGCTGTGCCGTGAGAGCGGGATGTCCCCCCTCGAACTCGCCGCCGACATCGTCAACCAGGCCTCCCGCGACAACGTCAGCGAGATCGCCGCCGAGTTCGTCGAACGCACGGGCGCGGGCACGGGCTCCGGCTCGGGTACGGGTACGAGCGCGGGCCCAGCGGTGCGCGGCGGCGACCCGGCCGATCGGCCGTCCACGGTGGCGGTGCGCCTGCGCACCGCCGAGAGCGGGGTGCTCGCCGTCGCCGCCGACACCCAGGCGGTCGCCGAGTCCCTCCTGACGAACGCCCTGGGCCCCCTGGGAGCGGTGGCGGTGGCCGTGTGGGCCGCCGAGCCCGACGGTTCGCTGGCCCTCGCCGGCCACGCAGGGTTCCCGCCCAGGGAGGCGGCCCGCTGGCGGCACGTCCCCCCGGGCGTCTCCACCGTCGCCCGCCTCGCCCTGGGGGAACGCCGGCTGGTCACCCTCACCGACATGGACTGGGAGGGGCTCCCCTCCGTGGGCCGCGCCGAGTGGCCCGACGGCGGGCGCATCGCGGTGCCCACGGGAACGGGCGGACGGATCCAGGGCGTCCTGGAGATCTGCTGGCCGCAGCCCCTGGAGCCGCAGGCACCCCAGATCGAACGCCAGGTCGAGGCCCTCGCCGAGCTGTGTGCCCGCACGATGGACGCCGCGCCCCCGCACGACCCCGCGGCCGCCGACGCGGTCCTCCCCGACGTCGCCGAGCTCATCGACCTCGCCGAGGGGCTCCAGGACCCGGCCGTGGTCCTCACCCCCGTCCTCGACTCCGACGGCCGGCTCGCCGACTTCCGGATCCGGCACACCGGCAGCCGTTTCGTCGACCCGGTGGGACGCCCGCGCGGCGACGTCAACGGCGCCCTGCTGCTGGAGGCCTACCCCCTGGCCGCCGGCGAGAGCGGGCTCTTCGACATCATCGAGCGCGTCCACGCGACGGGCGAGCCCTTCCGCGCCGAACGCATGAGCCTGACCGCGCTCGTCGACCAGATCCCGCTCACCTCGGTCGCGAACATCAGCGTCAGCCGCCACGGCTCGGCCGTCCTGCTGATCTGGCGGATCCAGGACGAGACGGCCCGCCTGGCCAACCTCCTCCAGCACGCCCAGCGACTGGGCCGGATCGGAGGTTTCGAGGAGAACCTCGTTACCGGCGAGACCACCTGGAACGCCCAGCTCTACGACCTCCACGGACTCCCGCCCACGGCGCCCCCGGTCCCGCTGCGGGAACTCCCCGGCTACACGCACCCCGACGACTCCGCGGCCGTCGGACGCTTCCTGCGCGCGGTCCTGCGCCTGCGCCGCTCCGCCTCCGTCAACTTCCGCCTGCGCAGACCCGACGGAATCACCCGGCACATCCGGGTCGTCGCCGAGCCGGTCCTCGACGCGGACCAGCGGCTGCACACCGTGCGCGGTGCCTACCAGGACATCTCCGCCCAGCACTGGACCGAGGTCGCCCTGGCCGCGACCAGGGACCAACTCGCCCACACCGAGGCCGAGTCCGCCGAGCGGACTCGGCTGGCCCTCCAGCTCCAGCACGCCATCATGCCCCCCACCCCGCCGGCCATCGAGGCCCCGGGCCTGCGCGTCGCGGTCCGCTACCGGCCCGCGGAGATCGAGGCGCTCGTCGGCGGAGACTGGTACGACACCGTCGTCCTGCCCTCCGGGCTGATCATGCTGTCAGTGGGCGACGTCGCGGGGCACGGCATCGAGGCGGCCACCGGCATGGTCGTCCTGCGCAACGCCCTGCGCGGCCTCGCCGTCACCGGGGCGGGCCCCGCGCAGTTGCTGTCCTGGCTCAACACAGTCACCCACAACCTGGCCAAGCACGTGACGGCCACCGCCGTCTGCGGCCTCTTCGACCCGCGCACGCGGGTGATGCGCTGGGCCCGCGCGGGCCACCTGCCCCCCGTACTCGTCCGCGGCGGGGAGGCGGAGGCCTTCCCGCTCATCGAGGGGCTGCTCCTCGGTGCCCTGCCCGACGTCACCTACGTCGAGCGGGAGGTGCAGCTCGAACCGGACGACACGCTCCTGATGTACACGGACGGGCTGGTGGAGCGCCGGGACTCCTCGGTACAGGAGTCGCTCGGCCACCTCGTGCACGCGGCGGCCACCGCCGCCGGGGACCTGGACGGCCAACTGGACCGGCTCCTGGCCGAGAGCCGCTCCGACACGGACGACGACACGTGCGTGATCGGCATCCGGGTCGGCTGACGGCCCCGGCCCGTGCGGTCGATCGACCCGACCGACCGACCGACCGACCAGCCAACCGGCCTGCCGGCCGACCCATCGACCGAGGAGGCGCACGTGAACGACCGATCCGAGTCCTTCGAGATCCTCCCCGGCGCCGGTGCGTCGCCGGTGATCCTGCACGTGCCGCACTCCTCGCGCGTCGTACCGGAGTCCGCCCGCGAGGGGATCCACCTGTCGGATCCGGAGCTCGACCGGGAACTCGACCACATCACCGACGCGCACACCGCCGAGATCGCCGCGGCGGCCTCGGCCGCCTGCGCCGTCACGCCGTGGCGGTTCGTGAACGGTCTGTCCCGGCTGGTCGTCGACCCCGAGCGGTTCCCCGACGAGCGCGAGGAGATGACCGCCGTGGGCATGGGGGCGGTGTACACGCACTCCACCCACCGGGAGCGCCTGCGCCCCGAGGGCTTCGACGTCCGGCCGTTGCTCGACCGCTACTTCCACCCGTACGCGGACGCGATGACGCGGGCCGTGGAGGACCGGCTGGAGGCCGCCGGACGAGCCGTGATCATCGACGTGCACTCGTACCCGACGGAGCCCCTCCCGTACGAACTCCACGGCGCCGGCCACCGGCCGCCGATCTGCCTGGGTACGGACGCCTTCCACACCCCGGCCGCCCTCCTGGCCGCCGCCGAGAGGGCGTTCGCGGGCTTCGGAGGCACCGGGCTCGACAGCCCCTTCGCCGGGACGTACGTGCCTCTGAAGTACTACGGCAAGGACGACCGGGTCGGCGCGCTGATGGTGGAGATCCGCCGGGACACCTACATGGCGGAGCCCGGCGGCTCCGCCGGCCCGGGCCTCGCCGCGCTGGCGGCGGCCCTGACGGAACTCGTGGACGATCTGCTCCCGTGACGCGGACCCGCCGCGCGTGCGGTGGGAAGCGGGCCGGGAGGGGGATCGCGGGGCCCCGAAGCGTGTCGGTCCCGGGCCCGGGCCCATGCCGTCAGGCACGGTGGGCGCGGCCGGTGGGCACCGGCCATGACGGCCGCACCGGCGCGCGAAGGGGGCCGTATGACGGAGAACGGCAGCTCCCGGACCAGCCGCCGCACACTCCTGCTGGCCGCCGGATCGGCCGGAGCCGCCGCACTGGCGGCGGGCTGCTCGGGACAGGCCTCCACCCGGGGCGCGGCGGGCCGGCCCCAGGACCCCGCGTCCCCGGCCCCGACGGGACCGTCCGCCCCGGCGTGCGTGCTGACCACGAAGGCGGGCGAGGGACCGTACTACCTCGACCTGGACCGGGTCCGGTCCGACATCGCGGAAGGACGGGCCGGCGTGCCGTTCCGTCTGGACCTGACGGTGCTCCGGGTCTCGGCCGGCTGCCGTCCGGTCCCCGGGGCCGCGGTGGACATCTGGCACGCGGATCCCTCGGGCACCTACTCCACCGGCAAGGACACCTTCCTGCGCGGCACCCAGCTGACGGACGCCGCCGGGCGGTGCACCTTCCGCACCATCGTGCCGGGCTGGTACCGGGGGTTGGCGCCGCACATCCACTTCAAGGTCCGCCCCGACCGGCACACCGAGACGACCTCGCAGTTCTTCTTCCCCGAGGAACTCCTGGTGCGCGTGTACGCGCTCCAGCCCTACGCCCGCCGCAAGGCCCCGGACCACCCCAACACCCGCGACGGCCGCTACCGGGACTCGGGCGCCGCGATGACCCTGGCGCCCGTACCGGACGCGGCCGGCCACAGGGCGGCGTACACCGTGGGCATCGCCTGACCCCTCGTTCCCGCGAGCTCGCCGGGTCGGCTCAGGCGGCCGAGTCCGAGGGCTCGTACCAGAGGCTCGTCATCGGAGCGTGCGTGATCCAGCCCAGCGAGTCGTAGAGCGCCTGACCCTCGGGCGTGCCGACCAGGAGGCCGGTCCGCGCGCCCGTCTCGTACGCGATGCTCTGCAACGTGCGCATCACCAGGCCGCCGAGGCCCTTGCGGCGGTGCTCGACGGCGGTCTCGACCTGGTCGACGACGGCGTACGAACCGGCATGGGCGATCTGTCCACGGGCGGCGAAGTGTCCCTCGGGCGTGCGGACCAGCACACGGCTGACACCGCCCCGGGTCCAGTGGGTGAGCGTGTAGCCGGCCGGCACCTCGGGGCGCGCCGCCGCGAGAGGACAGGTCATCAGGAATCCGGCGACATCGTTCCGCCAGCCCGGTCCGACCCAGGGCAGGACCACCTCCTCCTCGGCGAACACCTTCAGCCAGGTCCCCGGCGCACTCGTCGCGGCGACGATCTTGCGCACATCGGCCTCGCAGGGCTCCGGCAGCACGTGCCGGGCCACGTGCTTGGCCTGCCCCACGTCGATCGTCCACCCCCACGGCTCGTCGATCGGGTCCGAGCTGCCGCGGGAGACGATCCAACCGTTGATCCACATCCGTACGAGCTCGTTGATCCTGGTGTCCGGCATTGCCGCGCGTCCTCCTGTTGAGTAATAGGTGCTTGTTGAGAATGAACCTTACAAAGGAGGGGTGGGGATTCGCCAGGGGGGCAGGCATTCGCCGCGCACCGTCCCCCCACCGAGTGGACTCCTGATGCTTCCATCAAATGTGGTAGCGACTAGAGTCGACGCATGCAGCCGTCGTCTCCTGAGCCCGCCAACCGCTTCGAACGCCGCCGGGCCCAGACCCGTAGTGCCCTCATCGGGGCCGCCCGCGCCATCCTCGCCGAGCGGGGCAACACCGAGGTGAGCATCCAGGTCATCGCCGAACGCGCGGATGTGGGCTTCGGCTCCTTCTACAACCACTTCGAGACCAAGGACGCCCTCTTCGACGCGGCGGTCGCCGACGCGCTGGAGGAGTACGGGCAGCTGCTGGACGCCGCTACGGGGTCGATCGACGATCCCGCCGAGACCTTCGCGACCAGCGTCCGGCTCGCCCTGCGGCTGGCGGCGAGCCATCCGGAGATGACCGGCGTCCTCCGCTTCCGGGGCCTGCAGCACGTGCACGGCGGGACGGGCTTCGCCCCGCGCGCCCTGCGGGACCTGGAGGTCGGCAGGGCGTCCGGCCGGTTCAGCGTCGCCGACGCGCAGGTCGCGCTCAGCGCCGTCGGCGGGGCCCTGCTCGGGATGGTCCAGCTGGGGGCCACCACCGACCTCGACGAGGCGGCGGGGGAGCAGACCGCCGAGATGATCCTGCGCATGCTCGGCGTGCCCGCCGACGAGGCCCGCGAACTGTCGACCCGGCCCCTGCCGGACCTGGGGGAGTAGCCGAGACCGGTCGGTACGTCGAGCGGGTGGGGCGGTCTCCACCCGCTCCTTTCGCTCCCCGATGTGATGGATGAATCGTGACTGATGAAATCCTCAGTTACGATGAATCCCATGAAGCCCGCAACCGGGGACACCCCCCTCCGAGTGGGCCGCGCCGGCCCCCGTGGCGTTCTCTTCGCCATGTGCCTGTCGCTGGTCCTGGTCGTCGCGTCGGTCTCCGCGCTCAATCTGGCCCTGCCGGACCTCGCCGTGGACCTCGACGCCTCGAACTCCTCACTGACCTGGATAGCCGACGGTTACACCGTCGCCCTGGCCGCTCTGGTCCTGCCCCTGGGGGCGCTCGGTGACCTGTTCGGCCGCCGCAGGATGCTGATCCTCGGCAACCTGGTGTTCGGGGCGGCGGCCCTGTGCGCCGCCTTCGCCGACTCCACCACCCACCTGATCGTCTGGCGTGTCCTGATGGGCGTCGGCGCGGCCATGATCATGCCCGGCACCCTGGCCACGATCACCTCTGTCTTCCCCGCCGACAAGAAGGACCGCGGCGTGGCCACCTGGTCGGGGTTCGCCGCCGCCGGCGCCATCATCGGCATGCTGGTCGCCGGCGCCCTCCTGGAGCAGTGGACCTGGAAGTCGATCTTCGTCGTCAGTGCCGCCACCTCGCTGGTCTGCGCCCTGGCGGCACTGTTCCTGGCGCCGGAGACCAGGAGCTCCCGGCCCGAGCCCTTCGACCGGGGCGGCTCCCTCACCACCGCGCTCATGGTGGGAACCCTCGTCTACGGGATCATCGAGGGCAGCGACCGCGGCTGGACGCGGCCCGAAACCCTCATCGCCTTCGGTGTCTCGGCGCTCGCCCTGGCCGGCTACATCGCCCTCGGGCTGCGCAACCGCCACCCGATCCTCGACCCGCGCCTGTTCCTCCTGCGCGGTTTCCGCGCCGGCACGATCGCGATCACGACCCAGTTCATGGCCGTCTTCGGGTTCTTCTTCGTCGGCCTGCAGTTCCTCCAGCTCGTCCTCGGCTACAGCCCCCTCAGGAGCGCCGTCGCCCTCGTCCCGGTCGCGGCCGTGGTCCTGCCCGCCTCGCAGATCACGCCCCGGCTGGTCCAGCGGCTCGGCTACAAGGCCGTACTGCCCGCGGGGCTGCTGTGCCTGGCCGGCGGCATGTTCTGGCTGACCCTCCTGGACGCCGACAGCGGCTACTCCGCCTTCCTCGTCGCCCTCGTCGTCGCGGGCGCCGGCATCGGCCTGATCGGCTCCGCCGGTACCAGCTCGATCGTCGACGCCCTCGGTCCCGACCGCCAGGGCGTGGCCTCCGCCATGAACGACACCGCCCGCGAGGTCGGCTCCGCCGTCGGCATAGCCATCATGGGCTCGGTCTTCTCCTCCCGCTACCGCTCCGCACTCCCCGACACCCTCCGCCAACTCCCCGCCGAGGCCGCCGAAACGGTGCGCCACTCCGCCGCCGGAGGGCTCGAGGTCGCCTCCCGCCTCGGCGAGCGCGGGCTGGGGCTCGCCGACGGGGTGCGCGACGCCTTCATGGGCGGTTTCACCGGCGCCATGAGCGTCGTGGCCGTGATCCTGGCCGTGGCCGCCGTCGCCTGCCTGGTCTTCGCCCCGGCCCGCCCGCGGAGCAGCGCGGGGCCGGAGGAGGGGACGCTGAAGGGAGAGGACGCTGCGGCAGACCCCGTACAGGACACGCCGGAACGGAGAGTGTCGACTTAGTAGCCATAAGTGACGATCCGGGTGTGCGGGGACTCCTGGCGGGCAGATATCCGCCATGCTCTCGGACATGATCGAGCGGCTGCGGAACCTGCCGCGCCCGCGCCGCACCCCCGTCTTCACCGCTGACTTCACCTCTCCTGCCCAGTGGATCGCCGGCCGCTCGTGGGCGTATCCCGACGGCGGCCCGGTCAACCCGGGCGACAACAAACTGGACCACCTCACCGAAGACCCCTCCTACAGCCGCGCCGGGACCTTCCGGGCGACACCGCGTCCCGACGGGAACTGGGACAGCGGGCTGCTCACCACCGAGGGCAGTGACGAGGGCTTCGAGGTGCGCACCGGAGACGTGCTGGAGGCCCGGGTGAAGCTGCCGGTGGAGATCGGGGCCTGGCCCGCCATCTGGACCTGGCGCGACGGAGGCCAGGAAATCGACGTCTTCGAGTACCACCCCGACAACCCGGACCTCCTCGAACTCTCCAACCATGTCCGGGAGGCACACCGTTACCACCGCGACCCGGCGGTCCGGCCCGGAGCCTGGATCGACCTGAAGGTCGAGTTCGGGAGGAGTTCGGTCGTCTGGTGGGTCAACGGCGACCGCGTCTTCAGCGACGGCAGGGGAGTCGGGCGCAGTTGGTCCGCCCACCTCATCGTCAACCTCTCCGTCTGCGCGGGCAGGTACCACCCGGCGCCGGAGCCAGGGGTCACCGAACTGTCCTACGAGGTCTCCCGGTTGCGGGTCCACCGCACCCGCCGAGGACTGCTCTGAACCGACAGCGCGACGGCCCCCGCGCCTACGTCTCCCGCGCCTACGTCTCCCGGCCGCGGGCGACGCGGCATCCGCAGCGGTTCCCGGGGCGGCCGGTGGCCGGGAAGCGCCCTGGACGGTGAATCCGGGGTGCGTTAGCTTCCGGCGCCATGAGACTTCTGGGAGTTGGCATGTGCGCCGCGGCTCTGCTGCTGGGGGTGGTGGCCGCCCCGGCGCAGGCCGCGGACGGGGCACGGGACCTGCGCGGTGCCCGCTGGGCGCTGAAGGAGACCGGCAAGGACGCCCGGTTCCGGGGACTGGCCGCCGTGAGCCGGTCCACGGCCTGGGTGGCCGGATCGAAGGGGACCGTGCTGCGCACCTCGGACGGCGGTCGCAGCTGGCGCGACGTCTCACCGCCCGGGGCGGTCGCGGAGGGACTCGAACTCCGGGACATCGAGGCCTTCGACGGGCGGCGCGCCGTGGCCCTGTCCATCGGTGAGGGGGAGGCCTCCAGGGTGCTGCGCACCGAGGACGGCGGCGCCACCTGGACGGAGACCTTCCGCAACCCCGACCCGCGGGCCTTCTACGACTGCCTCACCTTCTTCGACTCCCGCCACGGGCTGGCGATGAGCGACCCGGTGGACGGCAGGTTCCGCATCCTGTCCACGGATGACGGCGGCCGGAGCTGGCGCGTCCTGCCGAATGCCGGAATGCCGGACGCGCTGCCGGGCGAGGCGGGCTTCGCGGCGAGCGGCCAGTGCCTGGTGTCCGCCGGGCCGCGCGACGTGTGGCTGGCCACCGGCGGGGGCCCGGTCGCGCGGGTTCTGCACTCTGCGGACCGCGGCCTGACCTGGCAGGTCGCCGACTCCACCCTCCCCGCGGGTGACCCGGCGCGCGGGGTCTTCGCCCTCGCTTTCAGGGACCGTACGAGGGGCCTGGCGGTCGGCGGCGACTACCGCACCGGCCAGGCCTCCCCGCAGGCCGCGGCGGTGTCCTCGGACGCGGGCCGCACCTGGAGCCGGGCGTCGACCCCGCCGCCCGCCTACCCGTTCGGGCGCGGCCTGGTTCCCGTACGGCGCCGGCACCGCCCTGGCGGTGGGCCCGACGGGCACGGACGTGACCCGGGACGGCGGCCGCACCTGGCGGACGCTCGACCCGGGTTCGTTCGACACGGTCGCCTGCACGGCGGACGGCGGCTGCTGGGCGGCGGGGGAGAAGGGACGGGTCGGCCGTCTGGAGGGGGTGCGCAGGGGCTGACCGGCGGCACCCGTGGCCGGGGGTACCCCGCAGCCGTGCGTCATCCGCCTCCGTGCGCCGCCCGCAGGTGCGCCAGGTAGACCTCGGGGTCGGGGCCGTGCGCCCGGTCCTGGGCTCCTCGCCGGACGTGTGCCAGCTCTCCGCCGGAGCCGATGCGGAGCATGGTGGTGGCCGCGTGGGGGGTGCCGGGGTGGCGCAGTGCGTCGGCGTCGACGACCGGGATGCCGGGGCCGAACATCGCCGTCGCCCGGGCCGCGGTGTCCGCCGGTGGCTGACCGGTCCGGTTGGCGCTGCTGACGTAGAGGTGCGGAAAGTCCGTCAGCAGCGCCGACAGCGGCGACCAGTGCGCGCCGAACAGCAGGAGGTGGCCGTCCCGGAGGGCGGGGCCGGTCCAGGGCGACGGCCGCGCGTCCGGGCGTACGGGCACCAGCAGCGTGACCCTTTCCTCGCGCAGCAGGGCGAACGCCGTACGGAGCGCGGCCGGTGCCAGGGCCAGTTGCGGGCCGAGGTCGCTCCAGACGGCGTCGTCGTGGACCCACAGGGCGACTTCCTGGCCGGTGGGGCGGCCCTTCGCGTCGTTGACGGCCCCGGGCGCGGTGGCGGCGACGACGTAGGTGAGCGGGCTGGGGTTGGGCAGGATGACGGCCCCTCCGGCCCGCAAGGCGGCGGCGGCGGCGGCGCCGGTGTCCGGAAGGCGGGTGTCCGACATGAGATGCGTCCGTTCAGGGTGCGGGTGCGGGTGCGGGTGCGGGTGCGGGCATGGGCGCGGGGCTGGGCCTGGGCGCGGCGCCGGTGAGGTCCTCGAGGTACGCGGCGAAGTCCGCGTCGGGGACCTGGGCCTGATTCAGCCGGTAGGCGCGGTCCTTGACCCAGGCCAGGGCCTCGCCGGTCTGGTCCGGGTCCAGGTCGTGGCCCAGGCGCCCGGCGACCGCGCGCAGTACGCGCCGGCTGGCGAGGTGGGTCAGTACCACGGTCGGCGCGAGACCCAGGTGCTGCTCGGGGTCGTAGGGCTGGAAGGTGCCCGGGTGCGTGAAGGGGGTCCCGGTGGAGATGGTGGCGACCCCCGTGCCCACGATCGGAGTGGTGACGGTGAGCGGTACGCCCGTCTCCGCGGACACCATCCGGGCGATGTCGGGCAGCCGCCTCAGGTCCGGCGCGGTCCACCACGGCTCGCAGCCGGGCCCCAGGACGTACTCGGCCTTGGCCGGGTCGTGCGCGAGGAGGAAGAGCAGTTGTTCGGTGGCGACCATGCCGCTGCGCTCGGCCATGCCCAGCCAGGAACAGGCCGCGACGCGGGCCCCGCCTTCGAGGGCGGCCAGTGTATTGGCCAGGCCGAGGCCGAGATCGTTGTGGAGGTGCGAGACCAGGACCGTGTCCTGCCCGGCGCCGGCGGCGACCCGCCGGAACAGGTCCCGGGTCCGGCCGGGCAGCAGGTCGCCGACGGTGTCGGCCAGTACGATCGTGGCCGCCCCCTGCGCCGTCATCCGGCCCGCATACTCGGCCACCAGGGCGTGGTCCGCGCGCGGCGCGTCCACCAGGCACACGTCCACCGCCGTGCCGCCGGCGCGGTCCACGGCCTCCTTGACCACGTCCAGGCCCCGGTCCAGGGCCGTGCGGGCGTCACTGTGCACCAGGGCGCGGGCCGTGGCCTCCGAGGCGGCCACGATCACCATGATCCGCCCGTGCGCCGCACCGCGTACCGCGCTCAGCGCCAGTCGCACGTCCTCCACCGTGCCCCGGCAGATCGCGGACGGACTCACCGACTCCTGTGCCTCCAGGGCCACTTGCCGGGTCGCCTCGAATTCCTGACCGCACACGGAGGGGAATCCCGCGGCGAAGACCAGGTGCCGGGGACCGTCGGCCCCGAACATCGCCCCCTGCTCGCGGGCGAGCCGCACGCGGAAGTCGGCACTCATCAAGGTCTTCGCCTGTGCGCCGTCCCGTGCCGACTCCTCGAAGAGCACGACCCGTCCGGCCCCGGCCGACTCCCGCACCACGTCGACGCCTACCTCTGACAACGTCCAAGCTCCCTTTCCAACGCGGTACTTGAACGCGGTACTTGAGCGGCCGCGCGCACTGTGGAGATCCACTGAGTGGGATCGTACGGGGCTCGGCATCCGCGGATGTGCCGTACACGGATGTTCGGATCCGTGATCGAAATCGAGATGCGCACGGCTTTTGCGGGATGGCAGGCTGGGCCGGTGAACCGCGAACAGATCTCCAGGATCGCCCATGCCGATCACCCGATAAAATCTCCACTCGGCGACGACTCGGTACGCGGCCTCCTGGAACGGGGCCTCCCGCGCGGCGACGAACGCGTGCTGGATCTCGGTTGCGGCACCGCGGAATGGCTCCTGCGAGCCCTGGCCGCCCACCCGGACCTGCACGCCGAGGGAGTGGACCTCTCCGAGGACGCCCTGGCGCAGGCCCACGAGGCGGCGGTCCGCCTCGGTGTCCGGGACCGGCTGGTCCTCCACCACCAGGAGGCCGCGGAGTTCGTCTCCCCGGAGCCGTTCGGCCTCGTGCTCGGCGTCGGGTCCACACACGCCTTCGGCGGCCTGCTGCCCACCCTCGCCGGCGCCGCCGGGCACCTGGGTCCGGGTGGCCGGGTCCTGATCGGCGAAGGGTTCTGGGACCGACCCCCGTCCCCCGAGGCGGTCGAACTGTTCGGGGAGCAGGCCGATCTGGCGACCACCGTGGACCAAGTCGTCGCCGACGGGTGGACCCCCGTCCACGGGCACGTCAGCACGCGCCGAGAACTGGACGACTACGAATGGGCCTGCTGGGGGTCACTGGCCTCCTGGGCCCTGGACCACCCCGCCGATCCGGACAGCGGGCACGTACTGGCCACGGCCACCGCCCGCCGCACCGAATGGCTGCGCACCTACCGGGACACCTGGGGCTTCGTCTCCCTGGTCCTGCGCCGGACGGCGGGCTGAAGGGGTCACGTCCGGCGGCGTCACGCGTATCCGACCGTGACCTCCTGGAAGCCCAGGGAGCGGAGCAGGCCCTCCAGCATCGTGGTGGTGTTCTTCTCCGTGCGCTCCACGAGGCCGCTGTCGCGAGCGGCCTCCGTGATGTGCTGAACGGCCAGGCGCTGTACGGCCTGTTCACCGGCCGGATTGTCGGTGAACAGGTCGCCCAGCCGGTCGAGGAGCCCCCGCTGCTTGGACACGGCGTACGAGCGGTCCAGGTCCAGTGCGGCCGTCCCGAGGACGGCGTGGGGCAGCCGGAGCGCAACCTTGGTGCGATCCTCGTTCACGGTGACGGCCTGCTCGCCGAGCCCGCCCAGATCCACGTACCCGCTCACCGAACCGGCTCCGACGTAGAGGGTGCGGGTCCCCCGGATGGAGTCCGGCAGGAAGGCCGCGTCCTTCTCCAGGTCGACCACGACCTGGAAGTTGCCGGCGGCCCCTTCGTAACGGTGCATGTCCTGGATGGACTTGAGCAGGACCGGCCCCGAACGGTCCACGGTGTCCTGCCGGAACAGGTCGCCGAAACCGGGCAGCAGACTGAAACGCCCGGCCAGGATCAGGACCACCGCCAGCACGGCCAGTCCGCCGACGGCCCGTCCCCATCGCGGCAGCCGCCGCGGCTCTCTTCGCGGTGCGGGTTCGCGCTCCGCGTCGTCCGATGAGTTGTCCATGCCTTGCGGATGCCCGCCCTGAACGGCCCCACTCTCCGAACGATCCTATCGGGGCTACCAGTTGGCGCCCGGACCGGCTTCGATGTGGGCGGAGCGGCCGGGGGAGAAGGACATGCGGTTCCAGGTGTGGCGGCGGCCCCGGATGGCCACCGAGTAGGCGTACATGACCTCCGGGTCGCACATGCCCGGAAGGTAGGAGTCGCCGAAGTGGTGGGCGTCGAAGCCGGCTTCCTTGGCGTTGAGGGCCAGCTGCGGCACCACGTTCGCGTGGGAACCCTCCTGGCTCGTGCCGATGGCGCCCATGACGATCGCGCCCGCGTCCTGGACCGCGGCCACGGCCGTCGCGGCCAGCTCGCGGGTCATGCCGGGCAGGGTGCCCGGCAGCGGAGCGACGACCCCGTCCGCCCCGGCGTCCACGAGGGCGGTCAGCCGCGCGGGGGTGACGCGCTCGGGGCAGCCCGCGTGGTGCATCTTGCCCGACCACAGGGCCGCCTCGTCGCCGAGCCCCTTGCGCAGTTCCTCGGTGACCCGGGCCATGCCGTCGTAGGTGCCGCCCGTTCCGGGGTTGGCGGTGATGCACAGCAGCGCGGCGCCCATGTCGACGAGGCGCCGGGCGTGCTCGGAGGTGGCCCGGCGGATCTCCGGGACGTCGCCGGGCTCGAGGTTCACGCCCACGGGGCGGCCGATCAGTCGGGCGAGGTCGGTGAACGACGTGAAGGTCCCGAGACCGGGCATGACGAGCCGCTCCCCGTCCCAGGCCCGCTCGATGAGGTTGAGGATGACGATGTCGGCGCCGAAGGCGGCCACCAGCTCGGCGTTGTGCACGCCGCGCCCGTCGGGGTGCGGGGAGAGCGCGGCGCGCTCGGCGAAGACCTCGGCCACCATGGTGCGGCCCTCGGCGGCGGCCACCGCCCGGGTCAGATCGCGGCCGCGCAGGGTGGAGAGCGCGTCGCGGTCGAGGTCGAGGATTCGCTGAGTCGTCATGGCTACGACCCTAGCCACGAGGACCCCCGCCCCCGCCCCGCCGATGGTCCCTCCGGGGCGGGTCCTTCGCCCCCGCCGTGGTCCCTCACTGCCGTACGTCCCGGGGCCACGTCGGGGCCTGGCCCTAGGGACTCCGGCCCTACGGGCTCTGCCTCCACGGGCTCTGCCTCCACGGGCTCTGGCTCCACGGACCCTGGCTCCACGGACCCTGGCTCCACGGACCCTGGCTCCACGGACCCGGCGGGGATCCGGTCGCGCGCCCCGTCGTGGGGGTGACGGGCACGGTCCCCGGGCCGCGGTGGGCGCCGCCGTCAGGCGGGAGCGCAGCCCGTCAGCTGCGCTCCCACGTCGTGAGCGCCTGGTCCGCTGCGTCGCGGACCTCCGGGACGGGGTGTGCCCGGAGGTCCCGCAACACCCGCAGTGCCGGGCCGAGTCCGCCGCCGGTCGATGCGGCCCGGCTCGCGTGGTCCGCCGCCAGGCCCACCGCGTACAGGCCCGTGAACAGCCCGTCACGCGGCGGGAGCGTGCCGCCCGGGCGCCGCCGGGCGAACCACCGGGTTCCCGGGGCCCCGCCGGCCAGCGCCGCGTCGCGCGCCCGCGCCAGCTCGGCCGGGGAGACCCGGGGGGAGCGGCGGGCCATCGCCGTCGCCGTACGGGCCGCGAGCAGCGGCCGGTCGCGTACCGCCCGGGCCTGAGCCCGCAGCTCCCGGGCCCGTTCGGCCGCCGGCGCGGCCGGGTCCCACAGCGCCGTCCGGGCGGCGACCGCCCACCGCAAGCTCGCGTCCTGCTCGGCGATCAGCGCGATCGCGTCCCGCCAGACGGGCCGGCAGGCCTCGGGCAGGCCCTGCCCGGCCGTCCGTTCCAGGCACCCGGCCAGGGCGGCGATCCGGTGCAGGGCATCGCGCGGGTCCCGTTCCGCAGGTTCGGCCCGTGCACCGCGCCTGCGCGCCCGGTCCTCCGTCCTGGCCTCCCGCACGTGCCGGCCCAGCAGCGCCGCCGTGAGCGCCCCCAGCCCCGGACCGTATCCATCGGGATCGATACGTGCCGCGTCCACGACCGCCTCCACGGCCGCCCGCCACACGAGCTCGTGGCTCCGTGGCTCGATCGCCAGACGCGGCAGCAGGACCGGGTCCACGACGGTCGGCACCGCGAGGGCCCAACGGCGCAGCACCCGGCAGGCCTCGGCAACCGTCCGCGCGTCGAGCGCCTCGTCAGGTGTCCCGCCAGGTGCCCCGTCCGGGCCCCCGCCACCGCCGGCGAGGGCGGCCCCGCGCACGGGTGTCTCCGTGAGGAACCCCGCGCACACCTCGGCCACCAGCTCCCCGTACGGCTCCCGCGCCGCCGCCGGGAGGTCGAGCGGGTGCACGCGCAGCAGCGCCTCCCGCTCCGCCCTCGAACCCTCCCGCACCGCCGTGCGCAGGCACGCCTCCACCGGCTCCAGCGTGACGAGCCGCACCGCCCGCGTCACCGCCGCGGCCCGTACGTCCCGGTGCTGACCCGGCGCCGAGAACGCCGCGACCAGCAACTCGCCCGCGAGCGCGGCCGGCAGCCGGTCCGCCGCCAGCCGGACGATCTCCTTGCGGCTCGTCACCTTCGTGCCCGCGGCCCGCTCCAGCACGGGCCGGAACCGTTCCGCGAGTTCCCCCGGCGGCACGTGCGCGCAGATCCGTCCGATGCCGTACACGGCGACCCGCGCCCGGTCGCCGTCGGCCCGCGCGAGCAGATCGGGCAGGACCAGAGCGGGCCGGTCGGCGCCCGGCAGCGCCGCCAGGGCCGCCTCGGCCGTCGGTACGTGCGCCGAGTCCGCGGCCTCCCGCACCGCCGGAAGCCCGCCGCCGCCCGGCACCGCCGCGAGCTCCCGCAGGAGTTGGTCACCGGGGGACCGCTCCGGATGCGCCCGGGCCCGCAGTCCGGCCGCGAGCCAGTCGGTCACGGCCGCGCACGTCGCGTCGCTCCACCGGTGTGGGTACCCCCGTACCGGGGGCAGGGCCCGCCACGGGGCCCCGCCCGCGGCCCGGTCCGCAGGGTGGAAGCGGCCGCGGGGAGGCGAGTCCAGGGGCGTGGAGGTGAGAACCGGCAGCAGGTCATCGGCCTGGCGCGCCACGAGCGCCACCACACCGGGCAGCAGGACGGCGGACGGGTACGCGGCGAGCAGGGTACGGACCCGCTCGGCACGGGGACCGGCCGAGGCCAGCCACAGCGCACAGGCGCGTTCCGCCGGCCCGCGCTCGCCGGTCAGCGCGATCCGCTCCACGAGCCCCGCGAGCCAGGGCTCGGCCCGTTCCCAACGCGGCCGCGCGGAAAGGGACTCGGCGAGGGAGAGCGCGGGGACGGGATCGCCCGCGTCCATGGACTCGGTGACCACCGGGCGTACGGCATCGAGCAGCGCCCGGGCCGCGGCGGCCGGCGGCGCCGTACGAAGGGACTGCGTCAGGAACCTGCCGAACCCGCCGCAGGGCACGTCGGGACCGTCCGCGCGGACCAGCGTACGGACCGCCCACGCGGCGAGCGCCGGCAGCGCGGCGGCATCGGTGTCCTCGGTGCCCGAAGGCTCCGCAGCGGGGTGCATGCCACCAGTGCCCGCACGCAGCAGGCGGCCCGCGAGACCGGTGAGGGCCACGAGGGTGCCGTACGAGAGGTCCCGCGCGGCGAACGCGTCCGAGGCGATCCGCTCCAGCGCCGACACCGCCGCCGCCGTGAACGTGCGCGTCGGAAGAGCGCCCAGAGCGCCCAGAGCGACCACGGCGGCCTGGCGCACCGGATCCTGCTCGGAGCGCAGCCGGGACAGTTCTGTCCGGACCTCGGTGGTCGCCTCCGGGCGCCGTGCCCGGCCCGCCGCGTGCACCAGCGCCCGCCAGGCCGCCGCGCGCTCGGCGGAGTCGGCCCGGCGGGTGTCCTCCCGTAGCGCCCCGGCCTCGGCCTCGTACGGCAGGAAGGCCCGCAGCGCCAGCAGCTCGGCCGGCTCGGCGCCCCGGGCCCGCGCCCGTTCGAGGGTGTGGCGGGCGAAGGGCGCAGCGTCCCGGGCGGGCAGTACGCGCATCAGCTCGGGCGGGAGCACCGCGGTCTCGGAGCCGGCAAGAAGGGCGGGCTCCGTGCCCTCCTCGGTCCGGACCGCGTCGAGCACCGCCCCGCGCCGTCCCGGCGGGAGCGCGGGCAGGAGCGCCGTGAGCACCGGCGCGGGGGCGGTCGCCGCGCGCACGGCCGCGACGAGTTCGTCCTCGGGGACGGCGGCGGCGAACCGGCGCGCACCCTTGCCGGACAGGCTCCTCGCATCGAGTACGAGACGTCCCTGCCCCCACAACCGCGCCGCGAGCCGGGGCCGGTGGGCGACGAACCCGGGCAGGTACGGGACGAGCCCGGCCGTGAGCCGCTCGGGGCCGACCCGCTCGAACAGGTCCAGCGTCGCGCCCGGGTCGACCTGCGCCAGCGCGCTCAGCGGGCCGTGGGCCGTCTCCAGCCACCAGGTCTTCCGGGCGGCGGGTGCCTGCGACTCGGCCTCCCGGACCACGGTCTCGTACACGACCTCGGGCACCCGGCGCGCCAACGGCAGCCAGGAATGCAGGGCGTGCAGGAGCTCGGGCAGCACCCGCCGCACGGTCCCGGGGAGCAGGCGGGCAACAGCCGGGCCGCCTCGCGGTCGCCCCAGGTCGCACGGACGGAGTCGATCAGAGCATCGGGCAGGGGACTCGGGGTGCGGTGAAGGGCGACGAGGAGTTGCTCCCGGGCCGCGGCCGTGACCCGGTCGGTCACGAGGGCATCGGCGGTCGGACGTATGCGGCCGGTGCGGAGCGCCGACAGGGCCTGGGCTCGTACGGCCCCGTGCGGATCGGTGAGCCCCGCGACGAGCAGATCCGCGAGGCGCTCACTGTGAGCCGGGTCGCGGGGAACGGCGCGGGCGCAGATCAGGGCCGTGGCCCGGGTGTCCGGGACGTGCCGGTCGGGGTCGGCGAGCTCCGCGAGCAGGTCGGGCACCTCGGCCGGGGGCAGCGCGCGCACCTGGGCGACGGCTCCGTGGATCCGCTCGCGGTGGGCGAGCGGAGCGAGCGAGGCGAGGAGCCGGGCCGCGGCTTCCCGACCGGGCCGGACGGAGTGGTGCGGGGGCTGCTGGGAGGTGCTCATGCGGCCATCGTGCAACAAGGGGTGGATGAGGAGCGAGGCAATTGAAGCGAGGCACTTGAGCGAGGCACTTGAAGGGCACGGCCGCAACCACCTCGACGAGGAACCCCCTGGCCGCCCGAGATGATTTGACCCGCTCTGTGCCGTGCCGCAAGGTCGGGGCATGGACCAGATCTTCGAGAAGTTCCGTGCCCTGCCCGTCGAGGAGCAGCTCTCCCCGGCCCTCACCCGCCGCAGGTACGCGGACTTCCCCGTCCTCGTCGTGGACCACCCGCGCGTCGGGCAGGCGTGTGTGAGCATCCAGGGCGGACAGCTGGTCACCTGGCGCCCTGCCGCCGCCCGCCCCGACGACCCCGGCGTGCTGTGGTCCGCCGACCCGGACCTGTGGCGGCGCGGAACGGCGGTGCGCGGCGGCGTCCCGCTGTGCTGGCCGTGGTTCGGCCCGTCCGGCCCAGCCGGCTCGCCCTCGCACGGATTCGCGCGGACCAGCGACTGGGAGCTGACGGCGTGGGAGGAGCACGAGGACCGGGTCGTCGTGGAATGCACGCTGCTGCCTTCGCGGGCGACCCGCGAACTGTGGCCCGAGGAGTTCGTCCTCGTGGCCCGGTACACCCTGACCGACACCTGCCTCATCGAGATCGAGGACCGCGGCGACCACACCGCCACCGCCGCCCTCCACACCTACGTACGCATCGGCGACCTCGGCCGGGCCCACCTCGCGGGCCTCGGCCCCGAGCACACCGACGGGCTCACCCGGCGCCGCTATGAGGACGAGGACGGCACGCTGACCCCCGTGGACCACGTCGAGCGGTTCCAGACGGCGCCGGCGCCCGTCACCACGGTGCGCGACGAGGTGCTGGGACGGATCGTCACCCTCGCCCACCACGACCACAGCGACGTGGTGGTCTGGAACCCGGGCGCGGAGCTCGCCCGGGGCATGGCCGACCTCGCGCCGCAGGAGCACCTGCACTTCCTGTGCGCGGAGACCGCCCGGGTGGGGCGGCCGCTGGTGGCGGAAGAGGGGCGGCCGGGTCGGCTCGCGGTGGAGCTCCGGATGACGGAGCACTGAGAGCGGGGTATCCCGCTCCGCGAGCGGCTCGGGTACGGGTCAGCTCCCGGCCAGCGCCGTGGCGAGGAGCGCGGCAGTCCGGGCGATGAGGGGATCGTCGGGAGCGGCGTCGGGATCGGGCTTGGTCGTCAGGACGGCGATGACGACGGGCGCCCGGCCGGGCGGCCAGGCGATGGCCACGTCGTTGTCGGTCCCGTATTCGCCCGCGCCGGTCTTGTCCGCCACGGTCCAGCCCGCCGGCAGACCGGCCCGCAGCCGCTCGCCGCCCGTGGTGTTGCCCAGCAGCCAGCCGGTGAGCAGCCGCCGGTCCGACGCCTCGAGGGCGGCGCCGAGGACGAGGTGCTCGTAGGTCCGCCCAATGGCGTACGGGGTGGTGGTGTCGGTGACCCGCCAGGGTTCGGCACTGTTCAGGTCCGGCTCCCACCGGTCCAGACGGGTGGTCGGGTCCCCGGTCGAGCGGGCGAAGCGGGTGACGGCGGCGGGGCCGCCCAGCTCGCGCAGCAGGAGGTTGGCGGCGGCGTTGTCGCTGAAGCGGATCGCGGCGTCGCTCAGCTCCGCGACCGTCATCCCGCGCGCGACGTTCTCCGGCCGGCCGGTGATCGGGGCGTGCCCGGAGGCGGCTGCCTCCTGAGCGGTGTAGCGGACCCGCTTGGAGAGGAACTCCCCGTCCCGATCGAGATCGCGCAGTACGGCGGCCACGGCCAGGGTCTTGAAGACCGAACAGAGCGGGAAGCGCTCCTGGGCCCGGTAGCGCACCGTACGGCCGGTGGCGGTGTCGTGGGCGTAGACGCCCAGGCGGGCGGCGTGCTCCCGCTCCAGCTCCGCCAGCCGGCGCGCTACCGCACCGCTGCCGGAGGGGGAGGCGGAGGCGGTCGCGGCGGAGGCGGTCCCGCCGACCGGCAGCGAGGCCGCCAGCGCCGCTCCGGCCCCGAGGGCGAGCAGGGTGCGCCGGGACGGGGTCTTCCCTGTGGTGTTCACGGTCGTCCTCTTCCTCTTCTTCCTCTTCGTCTCCGGATCAAGATCCCGACTTTCCCCCACGCATGACCGGCGGTGCTGGTTCCAAACGCGGTTTCGCCGAACGGCGGGCGACGAGGAAAGCGGCGTTCGATGCGCCCGTGGCCTTCGATCCGGGGGCCGCGAACGCCCCGAAACCTTCTCTCGAGAGGGGTACGGGTAGCCACGGAGGGTGAGATCCGGGCCCCCCGGCGGTGACCCGCCCCACAGGACCTAGGTCACATACGAAGCGGGATAGTAGTCCTTAGGCGTCCCGCACCCACCCCCACGCACCACTCCCCACCAGCGGTGATGTCGTCCCGGCCCAAAGGGGGTCGTTGCACCCGGGCTGCGAGGACCACTAGTAAGAGGGGTCGTTGCCAGGCGGGCTCTACCCCCGTAGAACTGGATGAGTCGCAGGGCGGACGGAGGTCCCCCGGATCCCCGCTCCCGCTGACGAACCCCTCTTCTTCACGTGAGTGGCTCATCCATGCCTGCGACTGCCCTTGTCCCCTTCGGAAGGTCCGTCCGTGTCCACCACTGTCATCCGCCGCATCGCCGCTTCGAAGAAGACCCTCGCGGGTACCGTCCTCGCCCTGGGCGTCGCCGGTTCCATGCTGGCCGCGGTTCCCGCGCAGGCCGCCCCGCTGAGTGCCAAGGCGATCGCCCAGCAGATGATCAAGGACCCGGCGCAGTTCGCGGCCTTCAACAACATCGTGTCCCGTGAGAGTGGCTGGGACCACACCGCCACGAACTCCTCCTCGGGCGCCTACGGCCTGGTCCAGGCCCTGCCGGCCTCGAAGATGTCCTCGGCTGGCTCGGACTGGAAGACCAACCCGGCCACCCAGATCAAGTGGGGCCTGGACTACATGAACTCCCGCTACGGCAGCCCCGAGGGCGCCTGGACCTTCTGGCAGAACCACCACTGGTACTAAACCACCAGCGGATCACGGCACCACGAAACGCTCGACCGGACACTCCGGCCGAGCGTTTTCGCATGCGTGCACGGCCCCCAGGGAGTCTGCCGCCCAACCCATCTCTGACCCTCACCATTAGGGTCAGGGTCAGTGTGCTGCGGGGTCGATGTTGCAGCTGGCCCGGCGGCGCCCGATGGCGAGCAGGGCGTGGTGGAGGGCGTCGAGATCGGCGCGTCGGACCTCGTGGATCGCCCCTTCGACCGGCTCGAGTCCCGAGCCGATCGGCGCGGCCGCCTCGTGCGGGTCGCGGCGCAGGATGATCCCGGTGGGAGGGTCGAAGGACCGAAGGGCGAGGACGAGGGTCCGGCGCTCGATTTCTCCTTGGGCGTCGGGGCGGTGGAGGCTGACCACGGCGATGTCCGGAAGCAGTACGCGGGCCTGCGCCAGGGCGACGTCGGCGTCGTGCGTGTGGGCGACGATGCGGAAGTGCGGCCCCGTGTGTATGCACGTACGGAGGGCTTCCAGCTCGGCGCCGTCCGACACACCCGTCACCAGAACGGTCATCATGGCCCCATTCTTCACAAAATCTACAATTTTGGTAGAGGGGGGTGGGGCGAGTGGCCGAGCGCGGCGCGGTGGGTACGGGGCCGCGAGGCTAACGTCAATGCCATGACACCTGACTCCCTGCGCTCCGTCACCGTCGAGCGGACCGGTCCTGGCATGTTCACCGCGACCAACTCCCGCGGTGACACGATCAGCTTCGGCACCGGATCGGGCGGGGGCTTCACCCCCGTCGAGCTCTTCCTCGCCGCGATCGGCGGCTGCTCCGCCGCCGACGTGGACGTTGCCACCAGTCGGCACGCCGAACCCACCGAGTTCTCCGTCGACGTCCACGGGCACAAGGTCGAGGACGCCGACGGCAACCGCATGACGGACCTGGAAGCCGCCTTCACCGTCCGCTTCCCCACGGGCGAGGCCGGCGACCGGGCCCGTACGATCCTGCCTCGCGCGGTGAAGACGTCCCACGACAAGCTCTGCACGGTCAGCCGCACGGTGGAGGCCGGGACCCCGGTCGCGGTCAAGGTCGTCGACACGAACTGACCAGCGGTCCTGGCCCGGGGAGGACGCTGATTCCCGCAGGCTCTCGGTGACCAGTTCCTGGACCTCAGTAGGGTTCAGGCAGAGATCATGCAGAGGTCACGCAGAGGAGGGGGTCCACTTGGAGCGGGCCCGAGTCCTGCTGCTGGACGCCGCTCCCGGCGACTTGCTCGGCCGGGAGCTGGAGCGTCTGCTCGGCCATGGGCTGGCCGTCACGCTGAATCTTCGGCGGGTGGACGATCACACTGGGACACGTGCTGCCTGGGGCGGCCGGGTGGACTTCACTGACTTCGACGCCTTCGACGAGTCCGCGCTGCTCACCGAGATGCTCCGGGGCGGACTCGGATACCACGCGATCAAGTCCCGTGCCGGTGTACCGCTGCGCGCCGCGTTCCTCGCGGCGGTCACCGGTGCCGCGCTGCCCAACCGTCTCCGCGTCATCGGCCGGGCCGGGCAGGTACCGACCACGTCGAGTTGCCTGCCGCCGCTCGCCACGGCGTCGCGGTCACCCATACCCCGGGGTCCAACGCGAACGCGGTCGCCGAGTTCGCCCTTGCCCAGCGGCTCGCCCTGACTCGAGATCTCGAGGTGCACAACGAGGCCTCGCACCAGGGTCGTTGGCCTTCACCGGCCGCGCCGACGGTGGAGCTGTCGGAGCTGACCCTGGGCATCGTCGGCCTGGGCCGGATCGGCCTGACCCTGGCCGGCCGGGCGGCCGCTCTGGGCATGGGTGTTCAGGGCTTCTCCCGGAACCCGGCCGGGGGCTCGGTGCCCCTGGCACGCTCTCTCACCACGCTGCTGACGACCAGTGACGTGGTCTCCCTGCACCTTCCGCTCACACCGCGGACCCGAGGGATGATCGGTCGGGCGGAGCTGGCGCTGATGCGGCAGGGGTCGATACTGCTGAACACCGCCCGGGGCGGGATCGTCGATGAGCAGGCGCTGGCGGATGCGCTGCGCGACCCCGTACATCCTCTCGCGGCAGCCGCCGTCGACACCTTTGAGCACGAGCACGCCGCCTTCGCGTCCCCGCTCTTCGGTCTGCCGAACGCCCTGCTGACCCCGCATGTCGCCGGGATGACCAGGAACGCCATGGCCACTGCGGCCCTTCGCTGCGCGGACCACATCGCGGCCCTGCTCGCCGACCGCCCGGACGGCGTACCCGTGGTGACCGCGTAACGGTCACCACCAGCGCGACAAGGCCCACCACCGCACAGCGGCCGACTGCCCGTCAGCTGCCGCGAGTCATCGGATACGGGGGTCTCGTGCGCTCGACCACCCAGCGGACCCTGCCCAGTCCGGAACCGTGGGCGACGCCCCGTGGACCGGGGCAGGACCGGTAGCAAGCACCACCTGATCACTGATGCGACCGGCATCCCACTCGCCGCCACCCTGACCGGCGGCACCGCAAGGACGTCACCCAGCTCATCCCGCTGCTCGAGACCGTCCCGCCGATACGCGGAACACCATACGAACACCCCCGTGCGAATCGCGCCCCCGGAACCGCTACGTCAGGCGCCGGTACTTGTCGTGGTCGTAGCCGCGGTCACCGACCACGATGTCCGGACGACGCCTGGGGCGGCCGCGCTTGCCGCTGACTTCGAGCGGCCAAGTGAAGGTTGTCGACTTCGGTATCGCGCGCGTGCTGAGCAACACGATCGGTGGGGCGGAGACGTCGCAGCTCAGGCCGGCCGGCACTCCCGCTTTCGGTGCTCCCGAGCAGTTCCACTCCCTCCAAGGAGACAGTCGTTCGGACCTGTACGCGCTGGGGGCTGTGCTCTTCACCATGCTCGCGGGGCAGGCTCCCTTCACCGCAGACAGTGCCTTGATCATCATGCAGCGCAAGCAAGTCGAGGATGCACCGCGTCTGGGTGTGTTCCGGCCCGATCTGCCGGCCGAGGTGGCGCACCTCGTCGACGAACTGTAAGGCGCGACCCCGCAGGGCGGCCGGCCTCAGCCCGGGAGGTCCAAGAGCGCCTGCGGCGGCTGAGTCGAACGCCGACACAGGCACCGCCTCCACCACCGAAGGCGTCTGGTGGCGCCGATCATCCACGCCCGCTCACGGTGAGTGCAACAGAACGTCCAGCACTCACAGGTCCCGCGCGGGGGACGCTGGCATTCGGACCGGACGGGTCGCTGTTCCACACAGGGTACGAACAGACCCTCGTGTGGGACCTGTCGAATGTGAGCCGCCCGTTGTCCACCCTGCCCGCGAAACGCACCAGCATTCTTGCTCCCACGGCGCTCAGCCCTGACGGCAAGTCCCTCGCCACAGCCCACGGCACACGTGTCGAGATCTGGGACACCGGCCGACGGCAAGGGCGATGTCCGTATCTGGGACCTCTGCCTCTGAGCCATGCACCATCAAGCGGGTCTGCTGTGCGGTCATTCCGTGAGGGGTTCTCAGTGTGGCCGTCCGCTCCGGTCGTCCAGGGGTGTGAGTGACGCGAGCTCTTGGCGGTCGTCGGGGAAGTGGAGGGTGAGGGTGAGTCCGCCCTCCGGGCCGCCGGGGTGTGCGGTCAAGGTGGCGTGGTGGGCTCTGGCGATGGAGGCCGCGATCGACAGGCCCAGGCCGTGACCGGTACTGGCGGTGCGGTCTCCGTCGAGGCGCCGGAAGGGCTCGAACAGGTCGGGGACGCGGTCGGCGGGGACGCGGGGGCCGGTGTTGGTCACCGTCACGGAGGAGGCGTCGAGCCGTACGAGGACGTGGCCGCCGGGGTGGTTGTACTGGACCGCGTTGCTGATCAGGTTCGCCAGCAGGTGCCGCAGCAGGACGGGGTCACCCGCAACCACCAGGGGCGTCCCGGTGTCGGTGTCCGCGTCGATGCGCAGGCCGGCCTCGGCCGCGAGTGGAGCGAACTCCGCGATCACGAGCCGGGCGGTGACCCTGAGGTCCACGGGTTCGGTCTCCTCCAGCCCGCGGTCGCTGCGGGCGAGCAGCAGGAGCGCGTTGATGAGCTGTTCCGCTTCCCGATTGGCGGTGAGGAGGTCCTCGCGGACCTCGGTGAGGCCGTCGGGCAGGGGATCGGCGAGGCCGACCTGGAGGGTGGTGCGCTGCACCGCGAGGGGAGTCTTGAGTTCGTGGGAGGCGTTCGCGATGAAGCGGCGCTGGCCCTCGAAGGACTTCTCCAGCCGGTCCAGCATGCTGTCGAAGGTGTCGGCGAGGCGGTGGAGCTCGTCGTCGGGGCCGGTGAGTGCGAGGCGCTGGTGCAGGTTCTGTTCGCTGATGCGGCGGGCGGCATCGGTCACGGAGACGACGGGACGCAGTGCCCGTCCGGCCAGCCACCGGCCGAGGAGCCCGGCCATGAGTGCCATGACGAGCAGGCCGACGGCGGACCAGAGGACCATTTGGCGCAGCGCGGTGTCCTGGACGGCCCGCACGGTTCGGTCGATCTTCTGGATCATGGCGACATCGCTCGGGGGCTCGGCGCTGCCGTCCGGCCGGGTGGGGTGCACGGGTTCGGCGGGGTTCGCGGGCCCCGCCGATTCCCTGAGCTCGCTGGGCCCACTGGGCTCACCGGGCTCCCTGGGGGTGGTCCGACCGTCCGGCATGTCGGCGTAGGTGACCGAGATTCCCTGGACCTGCTGGGCCGTTCCGTAGCGTGCGAGCAGCACGACGAAGGTGAGTAGGAGGATGCCGGCGAGGAGGAAGAGGCCGGAGAAGGCCATGGCCAGGCGGATGCGGAAAGGCAGTCCCCTCAGCAGGGCCCGAGGATTCAGCAGGGCCCGGGGATGCAGCAGCGCCCGGAGGTTCAGTCGCACAGCCGGTATCCCTCTCCCTTGTCGGTGAGGATCAGGCAGGAGTCACCGAGTTTGCCGCGCAGGCGGCTCACCGTGGTGCGGACGACGCCGGTGCGCGTGTCGAGGTGTTCGTCCCAGACGGCGCGGACGATGTCGTCGTGGGCCACGGGTGCTCCGCCGGCTCGCATCAGCAGGCGCAGGACCGCGGTCTCCTTCGGGGAGAGTTCCAGCGGGACTCCGTCCACGGACACTTCGCGACGCGTGTCGTCGAGGGTGATGTTGCCGAAGCTCAGCACCGTGTGGTGCGGCTTCGGGGTGCGCCGGCTCAGTGTCCGTACCCGGGCGACGAGTTCGGTGAAGTCGAACGGCTTGGCCAGGTAGTCGTCGGCGCCGAGCTCGGTGAGGCCGTAGACCCTGTCCGTGAGCTCGCCCGCCGCGGTCAGCATCAGGATCCGTGGTGGGTCGGTGAGCTCGCGCAACCGTCTGCAGACCTCGTCGCCGCTCATGACCGGCAGGTCGCGGTCGAGGATCAGTACGTCGTAGGAGGTGAGCAGGCACATCCGCTCGGCCTCCGCGCCCGTGGAGGCGATGTCGACGGCCATCGTCTGGCGGCGCAGACCGGTGGCGATGGTACGGGCGAGAACGCGGTGATCCTCTGCTACCAGGACTCTCATGACTACAGGAAACCAAGATCACGATTGCAGCCGGATAAAGGCGCGAGGAACAGGGGGAGACCCGTGAGGCAGGTCCTTATACCGCTGTAACACCCTTATCCCGCAGCAAGCAGCAGACTGCTTTGGTCTCGGTCATGAACTTCGCCAAGCGTGCCGCTACGAGCCTGGGTGCCAGAAGATCCAAGACCGCGGCCCTGCTCGCGATCTTCCTCGTCATCTGCACCCTGCTCCTCGGCGGCTTCCTGCTGCAGGCCGCCGCAGCCCGCCAGGAAGCCGACGCGCAGCGCTCCATCGGTGTCGACGTGACCGTCAGGAAGGAGGGGCTCACCCAGGCCCTGGCCGACCGACTCGGCGGCGCCGGCCCGGTGCACCGCTACAACGTGGAGATCCGGGTACGGGCCGACGCGCAGGGGTTCGCGCCGCTGACGCCGAAGGTTCCGGAGCCGGGCGGCGCCGCGGCCGGGCAGCGGACGACGGGCGCGCTGGCCTTCAACGGCGTGCGTGACTCGGACATGCTGCTCCCCTTCTCGTACGGCTCGACGAAGATCGTGGCGGGCCGCGGCATCACCCCTGAGGACGCGGGCGGCGACGTCGCGGTGATCGAGCAGCGCCTGGCCGACGAGAACCACCTGAAGGTGGGCGACACCGTACGGGTGCGGTCGGCGGACGGCGCGCGCACGACGACGTCCGTGACGGTCGTCGGCATCTTCCAGGACCCGACACGGGATCCGACCATGTGGACGCCTCCGCACGAACTGCCCGGCAACACGGTGTACGTACCCACGGCGACCGCACAGAAGTTCGCTGCCGGCGCGGTGACCGTCAGCGAGGCGGTGTTCAAGATCGGCTCGCCGGACGGCGCCCGGCAGCTGCACGCCGAAGCCGAGAGGCTCCTGGGCAAGGGCGGCTTCGAGTTCCGCGTCAACGACAAGGCGTACAAGGACCAGGTCCTCCCCATCCAGCGCGTCGGTACGTTCGCGGGACTGATCGTCTGGGTGATCGCCCTGGCCGGAGCGCTGATCCTCGGCCTCATCGTGACGCTGCAGATCCGCGAACGGCGCACGGAGCTCGGCGTGCTGCTCGCGATGGGCGAGAAGAAGTGGAAGCTCATCGGCCAGCACGCCGTCGAGGTGGTGGCCGTGGCCCTGCCCGCGGTCGCGCTCGCCGCCCTGGCCGGCTCACTGGCCGGACAGCCCGCCGGCGAGGCGTTCCTCGGCCACCAGGACGCCGGGCCGGTCGTGGCCGCCCGCGCCCCGGGAACCGGGATCGCTCCGCCCGCGGTACGGGTCGGGCCGGCCGATGTCGGCAAGGTCGCCGGCATCGCTCTCGGGATCTCCCTGGTCTCCACCGTCATGCCGGGCATCGGGATCCTGCGCCTGCACCCCCGCTCCATCCTCACGGACGGCGATTAGCCGCCTGACCTCCCCGAACAGCCACCCATCCGCACGGACCGAGAGAGCAGCAGATCCCCTTGAACTTCGTCAAACGCGCAGGGCTCAGCCTGTGGGCCCGCAAGGGCCGCACCCTGATCCACCTCGCCACCTTCCTCGTCATCTCCGTGATGGTGCTCGTCGGCGTCCTGATCAACGGTGCGACGGCCCGGGCCGAACAGGACGCCAAACGCTCCGTGGGCGCCGAGGTCAACCTCGACGTGGACATGAGCCAGATGGGCAGAACGGCACAGCTCCAGGCACCGAGCATCGAGGCCTCGACCGTCGACAGGCTCGGAGCCCTGCCCCAGGTGCAGAAGTACACGTACTCGGTGTGGGACCGCGCCCTCCTCACGGGCAGGAACAAGCTGGTCGACGGCGGCCCGAAGGACCCGATGGGCCCCGGCGGAACCGTCGCTACGGGCGTCCTCGACTCCTCGCTGCTGCCTGACTTCCGCAGCGGCAAGTCCACCCTCGTGTCCGGCGCCCACATCACGGCCGCCGACAAGAGCGAGAAGCAGCTGCTGATCGAGGAGCGGCTGGCCCGGCAGAACGGCCTCGAGGTCGGCGACAGGATCACCCTGACCGGGAACGACGAGAAGACGACGGCCGAGTTCACCGTCGGCGGCATCTACCGCGACGCCCGCCCCACCGCCGAGGCCGACGCCGAGTACGGCGTCAGCCCGGCCAACATGCTCTACGGAACGGTGGGCGGCCTCTCCGCGCTGAGTCCCGAAGGCAACGGGCCGCAGAAGGTCGGCAAGGCGACGTTCCTCCTGCAGGACGCGGACGTACAGGGCGCGTTCAAGCGCGAGGCGAAGCGGATCGCGGGCCCGGCGCTGGCCGGCTTCAAGCTGGACGCCAACGACAAGGCCGTCCAGCAGATGACGGGCCCCCTCAAGAGCATCCGCTCCACGGCCACCGTCGCCATGTGGCTGATGGGCCTCGCGGGCGCGGCGGTCCTGGCGCTCCTGGTCAACCTGGCCGTCAAGCAGCGCCGTAGCGAGTACGGCGTCCTGCTGGCGATGGGGGAGAAGAAGACCAGGCTCATCGCCCAGCAGGCCCTGGAGATCGCGATCGTCGCCGTCATCGCCATCGGCGTGGGTTCCCTTGTCGCCCCGAAGCTGACCCAGAGCGCCGGCCAGGCACTGCTCGGCAGGGAAGCCTCCGCCGCCGAGCGGAAGCTCGACTCCTGGAAACCCCCGGCCCCCGGCAGCACCGGGCTCGACCAGGGCATCGACCCGAACGGCAGGCCCGTCGAGAACGCCGACCCCATCGACAGGATCACGGTGGCACTCGACCCGGCGGACCTCGCCACGGTCGGCGGCGTCGGCCTCGGCATCGGCCTCCTCGCCACGGCCCTCCCGGCCGCGTCCGTACTGCGGCTGAGTCCCCGCACCATCCTCACGAAGGGCAAGTGACCGCCATGACCACGACCGCGACCACCGCCACTACGGCCCCGCCCGTCCTGCGCCTCGCCGGCGTCAGCCACACCTACTCCGGCGGGCGCCGCAGGACCACGGTCCTGAGGGACGTCGACTACGCCTTCGAACGCGGCACCTTCTACACCATCCTGGGCCCCTCCGGCAGCGGCAAGACCACCCTGCTGTCCCTCGCCAGCGGCCTCGACACCCCCACCCAGGGCACCGTCAGCTTCGACGGACGGAACCTCACCGAACTCGGCCTCGGCCGCTACCGCAACAAGCACGCCGCCACGATCTTCCAGCAGTACAACCTCCTCACCTACATGACCGCCCTCCAGAACGTCACCACCGCCATGGAGATCACCGGCGCGAAACCCGCCACCGGCAGCCGCAAGGCCCGCGCCCTGCGACTCCTCGAGAACATCGGCCTCGACAAGGAGATGGCCACCCGCAACGTCATGAGGCTCTCCGGTGGCCAGCAACAGCGCGTCGCCATCGCCCGGGCCCTGGCCTGCGACGTCGACATCCTCTTCGCCGACGAACCCACCGGAAACCTCGACGAGGACACCGCCCAGGGCATCATCGACACCTTCCGCGACCTCGCCCACCACCAGGACAAGTGCGTGGTCGTCGTCACCCATTCCCAGCAACTGGCCGCGCAGTCCGACCGCATCCTCAACCTGCGCAAGGGCAAGCTCACGGAGCAGGGCAGGTGAATGCCCGATGAGTACGAGCTGAGGCCGGAAGCAGGAGCACGTGACGGCCGGTCGGCTCAGGGGAGTTCGCGGACGAAGTGGTAGTGCTGCCCGATGCCCGGGACGGTGTACTGGTCGCCGACCGCGGTGAAGCCCTGGTGCCGATAGAAGCCGGCTGCGGCGAGGCGGCCACTGCACCAGACGAGCTGGCCGCCGCGCGCCGTGCACGCTTCCAGGCCGGCGCGCAGTACGGCCCCGCCGAAACCCTGCCCGCGGACGAGTGGATCGCTGGCCATCTTGCGCAGCCGCCACACCCCCTCGGCCGCGAAGGGGGCCAGGGCGGGGATGTTGGGCAGGGGTTCGGTGCTGAAGGTGGCGCAGGCGGCGAGTTCGCCGCTCTCCTCGACCTGGGCGAAGGTGACGAACACGGGTTTCCTCTCTCTGGGTGCGCTCAGGCGACGGCGCGCACGGGCCGGTGGGAGCCCTCACTTGGCATAGTTGTAAACGGTTGCCCGGGACACCCCGAGCAGGTCCGCCATGGCCTGCGCGGCGTCACGCGAGTCGAAGTAGCCGTCCTCGCGCAGTCTCCGGACCAGGGCCCGCTTGTCCGTGCGGCTGAGGGACCGGGGGGTGCTGCCGCGCTCCGCCGACAGTGCTTCGACCACGTGGCGCAGCTCCTGGGCGTTGCGGTCCCGCAGCGATTCCACGGGCTGCTCCCCGTGCGTGCCGTCCGTCGCGATGAGGTTCGACAGCGTCAGCGTCACCGGGGACAGGACGGACACATCGAGGTTCAGGCAGAGCGCCGCGATGTACTCGCCCGCGGCGTTCTTGATGCCGATCGAGGTGCTCTTCGCCGGGCGGCCGTCGGGGAAGCGGTTGGCGTAGTTCTGGATCACGGTCGGGTACTGCGGGTCGCTGATGCGGCGCAGCCCCAGCTCCGTGGCGGAATCCCCGACCGCCCGGCCGGAAAGGTTGTTCTCGATCGCCCGGACGGCGTTCTGCGGGTCGCGCAGGTCGTGCAGCACCACCTCGCACAGTCCCGGAAACATCCGGCCGAGGCCGACGACGATCTTCTCGACCTCGCGGATGAGGTGCTCGTCCGCCTCGGTGCCGGCATGCGTACGCTGCGCCGCTCCATCCGCCCCACCGTCCATGAGCACCCCACAGCATCTCAACTTTTTATCTCGATTTAGACATCGATTCTATCGGATGCGTCTGGGCGGACGCGCCGGAGCCCCCGCCGCGCCGAAGCCGTGGTGGTGCCGGTGCGCGATCCAGAATGCTCGGTGTCCGGCAGTCGGAGGATGTCGAGAACACGCCGTCGGCTCCGTCCCAGGGACATCAGCGGCCACCACGGGCCGCACGAGGAAGAGGGAGAAACCGGCATGGCGATTCAGCGGATGGACAATGTGGGCATCGTCGTCGAAGACATGGACGCCGCCATCGCGTTCTTCGTGGAGCTCGGTATGGAGCTGGAGGGCAGGGCGGAGGTCAAGGGCCTCGTCGCCGACCAGTGCACCGGACTCGACGGCGTCCACTGTGACATCGCGATGGTCCGTACCCCGGACGGCCACAGCCGCCTCGAACTGGCGAAGTACCGCAGCCCCGTAGCGGTCAGGGACGGAGTGCGCAATCGGCCGCACAACATTCTGGGCACGCACCGCGTCATGTTCGCCGTCGACGACCTCGAGGACACCGTTGCTCGCCTGCGCCCTCATGGCGCCGAACTCGTGGGCGAGATCGCCCGGTTCGAGGACAGCTACCTGCTCTGCTACGTCCGCGGACCGGAGGGCGTCATCATCGGCCTGGCCGAGCAGCTGGGCTGAGACGGAGCCCGGAGGCGCGCGAGTGCGGGGTCCGCACGGTCCGCGACGGGGCGCCCCGGACCGTGGCCCCGGTGTCAGCGGCCGGGCGACGCGCTGTGCAGCAGCAGGACGTTGCCGAGCGAGCGCGGACCCGTGGGGTCCGAGGGGCGGTTGACGATGCCCGACGCCGCGGTGACCATCACGCTGGATCCTCCGCCGTCGAGGTTCAGTGCCTCCCGGGCGCCCAAGGACTTCATCAGTTTCGCGGCCGCGGCGACGCCCAGGCCCTCGCTCCACCCGGCCCGGCGCCCGTCCACGACGACCAGCAGCAGCCGCCTCTGGGCGTCGACGCCGATCATCGAGCGCGGGTTGCCGCGGACCAGCCAGTTGTAGGTGAAGGTCTGGTCGTCTCCTTCGCGGATGATGCCGTCGGCGAGGGCGTTCACCGCGATCCGCCCGTCCCGGACCAGTGTCGGGCCGATCTGGAGGATCGTGGTGTCCGGGGTGAGCGGGACATCGTGACCGGCGCCGTCCAGGACGCGCTGGGCGATTCCCAGCCGGGCTCCGGGGCGTGCGTGGGCCAGCAGCCATGTGGCGCTCTCCCCGATGGCCTGGAGGGTGGAGCCTCCCGCGGGCGGCTTGGCCCCGCGCGTGCGGTGCACCGCCGTCACCCGGTCGTCGCGGTCCAGGACCACCTCGGCTCCCGCCCCGGTCGGCGGGGTGCTCCACTCGGGGGTGAAGCGGACGAGCTCGCTCTCGTCGGTGCACTTGAAGTCGTGCTGCGGGTGCTGGGTGGGCTGGTCCCCGCCGACGCCCCCGCAGTTCCAGATCTCACCGGGGATCCGGTTGACGCCGTCGATCTCCCTCGTGGAGCCGCCCGCCCTGACCGTGATCCGCGTGGTGTACGTGTCGACGTCCAGTTGCCGCCCGCCGTTCGTGATCCTGAAGCCTCCGCGGCCCTGAGTCGCCCCGCTCAGCAGCCGGCCGTCCTTGACGTACAGGCCGAGCGACGCGCCGGCCGCGAACCACTGGGCGTTGATGCCCGCGAGGGCCCCGGCGGCGGCCGCCAGATCGGGCAGCTTCTCGTGGACGTCGATGCTTGGCCCGAAGTCACTGGTCAGACTGCCGGTGAACCGCTTGAAGTCCACCCGCAGCACGAACACCCGCTGGAGGGCGTCCGCGTCCGTACCGTCCTGCGCCGTGTACCGGGTGTCCCCGGCGAACCCTGCCGCCCGGACCTGTGCGAGCGCGGCCGTCGCCGCGCCCTGGTCGGCGTACCGGCCGATCCGCACGGTCCAGCCCAGGGTGCCGACCGGGCGGTCGGCGAAGGCGGGGATCAGGACCCGTTCCACCCGGGGTTCGAGGCCCTTGGCCCGCAGGGCCGCGGCCAGCCGGTCGGCTCGCTCCTTGGGGCCGAGGGCCGCGGTGGCCCGGCTGTACGGGCCGTCGGCGGTCAAGGGCTGGTTCACGTGGACGGTCCAGACGTCGTCGGCATCGGTCCGGCCGAGGACGATCGAGGTCTGGGTGACCCCGGGGGCGATCACGGTGGACTGCCGGGACTCGGGTAACGGGAGCGTGCTGGGCCCGGGAGCGGCGGCCTCCACCGGGCTCGGGGTCACGGCCGGCCGTTCGGCCGCTCCGGTCGCCGGCGCCGCACCGAGAGCGGCGAGCGCGCAGACGGCGAGGACGGCGACGGACGTCACGGCGAGGTGCGGTGGCTGACGCATACGGCTCTCCCTGAAGGTGAGATGGTGCGTCCGTCCAGTGCAGGAGCGCCATGTGGCGGATGGCGCAACGCAGTTCGCCGTTCGCATGAATTCCTGATGCGCATCACCGACGCCCTGTGCCAGGACGCGGGCGCCGTGCCCCGGTCGACGCACAGCGCTGAGCTCGGGTGCGACGTGCGACTGTGAGGGATATCACCCCATTCATCCGTTACGGGGCAGTACGGGCCCGGGGCGCCCCGCCCGCCCGCACGGTGCCTCCCGGGAGCTCGCCCGATGGGCCGATCGGGCGAGGACGGCGCCCCGGCGGAGGACCTAGCCTGGACGGGCAGCAGTGTGAGACCGGGGGGGCCGAGCACGAAGGAAAAGCGCTTCCATGGGCATCACCCGTAGTTCCGTACGCCGTCTTCGGGCGGGATCCGCCATCGCGGCCGCCACCCTCGCCGTTCTGGCGGCCGGCGGCGCACCGGCCCTCGCCGCTCCGAACGGCCCGGCGGGCTCCGCCGACTCGGCGGGTGCGGCCGGCTCGTCCGACCGCTCGGCCGAAGGGTCCTCGGCGGCCCGCTCCTCGGCTGCGAGCGCCTACGGCCCCGCCCGGGTCCCGGTCGGGATCTCCCGGCTGGCGGCGGGCCCGGGCCACGCCATCGCCATCACCATCGACGACGGTCCGGACCCGCGCTGGACGCCGGAAGTCCTCAAGGTGCTGCGGGAGAACCATGTCAAGGCCACCTTCTGCATGATCGGAACCAGCGCCCAGCAGCACCCGGACCTGGTGCGTGCGGTCGCGGCCGAGGGGCACCGGCTGTGCGACCACTCCGTCGACCACGACGTGACCATGGACCACAAGCCCGTCGCGTACCAGCAGCAACAGATCCTCGACGGCAAGGCGATGATCGAGGAGGCCGGGCCGGGGGTCGCCGTCCGCTACTACCGTGCTCCGGGCGGCGCCTTCACCCCCGACAGCCGTGCGATAGCCGCCGCGAACGGGATGCGGCCCCTGGGCTGGAGCGTGGACCCCAAGGACTGGAGCAGGCCGGGGCTGCCCGCCATCGTCGCCACCGTGGAGGGACAGCTGCCCGCCCGGCCGACGGTCCTCTTCCACGACGGGGGCGGCGACCGCAGCGAGACGGTCGCGGCGCTCAAGGAGTACCTGCCGTGGCTCAAGGCGCGGGGTTACACCTTCACCTTCCCGAACCTCACCACCCCCTAGGCCGTCTCTTTCGGATCTTGTCGGGCCCGGGGCTTCGGCTGTCGGGAACCATGAGCGGTCTGTGATTGAGCCCGCGGAACGGGGGCAGACGATCCGAACCCCGGCCCGCACCCGGCCGTCCGACCCCTATCGGAGGATCGCCCCTCATGACCACCCACCTGTCGGCAGAGCGTCCGTCCCCCGGCCACGGCGGCGGCCCGGAGTGGAGCTCGGTCGTGTTGACCGCGCACCTGAAGGCGGGTCCCGGCGGGGCGATGACCGACGAGGTCGGCGTGGTCACGGGCGATCTCACCGTGACGACCGAGGTCGGCCCGTACGACACCGTCCGGGTCCGGGTCCGGTACACCGGGGCGGAGGAGTGGTACACCCTGACCGGTAGCCCCGCCCCCCTCCCACCGCACGGCCTCGCCGCGTTCCACGAACGCGTCGTCGACGTGGTCAAGGCCGGGGGAGCGGCCGAAGTACCCAAGTCCAGTCCCTGACATCAGGCATGTCCCCGCGTCAGACCGCCCAGTGTCAGACCGCCCAGTGTCAGACCGGCCCCGTGTCAGGCCAGCCCCGCTTCGATGGCCCGCCGGACGGCCGCCGCCCGGTCCTGGATGCCGGCCTTGGCGAAGAGGTTGTTGATGTGGGTCTTCACCGTGGCCTCGCTGATGAAGAGCCTCTCGGCGATTCCCCGGTTGGGCAGGCCCTGGCCGATCAGCGCGAGGACTTCGCGTTCGCGGCGTGTCAGGTCCTCGGGCAGGGCCGATCCCGGCACGGGGGCATGCGTGGGCGCGGCCGTGTTCCTGACAGTGGCCAGCAGCCGGTCCTGTACTTCGCGGTCGAGTACGGACTGACCGGCGGCGGCCCGGATGGCGCGGGTGATGTCCTTGCGTCCCGCGTTCTTCGTCAGGTACCCGCGGGCTCCCGCGCCCAGTGCGCCCAGGATCGAGTCGTCATCGGCGAACGTGGTGAGCACGACCACCGCCACCTGCGGGTACTCCTCGCACAGCCGCCGGGTCGTCTCGATCCCGTCCATGACGGGCATCCTCAGGTCCATCAGTACGACGTCCACCGGCCCGGCGGCGACGGCCGCGAGCACCTCCGTCCCGTCCGCGGCGGCCGCCACGACGTCGATGTCCTCGGCCAGGCCCAGTACCGCGGCGAGCGGCTCCCGGACGGCGGCCTGGTCGTCGGCGACGATCACCCTCAGCCTGTGACGTTCCTCGGTCGGTTCGCTCATCCCGGGATCACTGCCTCCACGTGCCATCCGCCCCGGTCCGGCCCTTCGGTGACCGGGCCCGCGGTGACGGTTCCATTCAGTAGGGCGACGCGTTCGCGCATTCCGATCAGGCCCATCCCGCTGCCGGGCCCCGCGGTCGCGGGGCGGGTGCCGGGGCCGTTGTGGATCCTCAGCGTCGTCGATGCGGCGGCGAACCCCAGATCCACACCGACGGCGCCCCCCGGCGCGTGCCGGGCCGCGTTGGTCAGCGCCTCCTGGTCGATCCGCAGCAGGTTCTGGGTCACTCGGGTGGGGAGTTCACGGGCCGTACCGGTGACGGTGAGGCGGGCGTGGCGGCCCGAGGATTCGACCATCGCGGTCAAGCTCTCCACGAGCGGCAACGCGTCCTCGCGCAGCGCGTGTACGGTCCACTGCGCCTGCTTGAGGCTCTCCTGGACCAGGGCGTGGGCTTTGGCGTTGGCTTCCCGGACCTTCTCCAGGTCACCGGTGTCGATCAACGCGTCGGTCAGTTCCAGCTGCATGTTGATCCCGGCCAGCGAGTGCGCCAGTACGTCGTGCACGTCCCGGGCGATCCGGCCCCGTTCGCTGAGCACGGCCGTCCGCGCCTCGGCCCGGGCGGCGCGTTCGGCGGACTCGGACGCCGCGATCACCGCCAGGACCGCCTGACGCTGGCTGCGGTTGAGGATGCCGACCAGGACCGGGGCGCCGGTGGCCAGGCCGAGCAGCCACGGCAACGGCTGATGCCCCCCGAGATCGAGAGAGATGGCGCCGGCGCAGAGCACGCTGCAGAGTCCCGCGAGCGCCAGGGCCCACTTGGTCTCCAGCCGGTATCCGATGTGACCGGAAAGGAAGAACGCGAAGAGATAGCCCGAACCGCTGCTGCTGAGGCCGATCAGGGCGGCCGCGGCGATGACACCGCCGGTCAGCCAGACGGGGGCGAACCGCCGGGTCGCCGCGTTCTCGGGCAGACCCCGGCCCAACAGGGCGGCCGCGCTGACCACGAAGAGTACGGCGACGGCCAGCCCCCGGCCGCTGAAGCCCATGGGCCGGATCGTCACGGCTCCGACGACCACGACCGCCAAGGTCAGTGCCCACCGGACCCTGGGGTCCTGTCCGGGAACCGGACGCGCCTCCGCCTCCGGGGACGGTGCCGTTCCCGGAGGCGGAGGGGTCTTCGTCGGGGGCATGCGCAGAACATACTGCACGGTCACACCGTACGGTTGAGCACGGGCGCGGGGCGGGCCACGGCGAGGCTGCGGCTCCGGATGAAGATCGTCGCCAGCCGCGTGACCACTTCGGTGAGGGCCATCAGTACGAACGCCGCCACCCAGGCCTTGTCACTGGTGATCTGGTGCGCGGCGCTGAACCGGGCGACATCGGCGGCGCCGCCACCGTGCTCGACCCACAGCTGGAAGCCCATCCGCGCTCCCATGCCCACGACCCACAGGACCGCCGCCACCGCACCGGCCTTGATCAGGACGTGCTCCCCGACGGTACGGACCCGGGTGTAGACGCCACCCGCGATGCCGAGCGCGGCGCCCACGGAGACCAGGACCGCGATCAGCACCAGGTCATTGCCGGCGGTGGGGATGGTGTCCAGGTAGGAGTAGGCCACGAAGGCCACGATGCCCAGCGGGATCAGGAAGGACCTGAGGTCGAGGCGGCCTTCCCGAAGCTGCCGGAAGACGATGAGGAGGAGGGCGATGTCGGTGATCCACTCGGTCGTTGTCATGCCCTCAAGCCTGCTGCGCGGCGGCTCGCGACGCCTGGACCCAGGGGTGGAGAGGAGGGTGGAGTTCGAAGGCTCCCCTCTCTCCTCCCCGGGGGGGGGGAGCCCTGGCACCCGGGCCCACCCGGGGAATCCGCCACGAAGGGTCCCGGGGCCGGTTCGGCAACCGGGCGCGGGGTCCGCGGCGTCCCACTACCGGGGGTGGTGGGGATGGAGGGGACGGAAGCCCGGACCGGCTCGCGCACTGCCGGTGCGGTGTTCGTGGTGATCGCGGCGTCCGTGGTGTACGGCTGGGCCTGGTGGTGCCTGGCGGGAGCGTCCGCGCCGTCGATGACGGTCGCCGTCGCCGTTGGCGCGGTCATGCTCGTGGCCGCCTGGGTCGGGTATCTCAAGCTGGTCGGGGGCAGTGCCGGTGTCTTCGGGGCGATCTTCCTGGTCCTGGGACTGCTGACGCTGGTGGCGCTGGCGGATCGGACGGCGGTGCGCGGGGCGGTCGCCGACTGCGTGGTCTCCGAGGTCCACGAGAAGACTCAGAGTTCCTCGGGGGAGGGCGGCCCTCCGCCCAGGACGGTCTACCGCCACGTACTGAGCTGCCCCGACGGCTACCCGGACGAGCTCAAGGACGACCGTCGCCTGGCACCCCAGGGCGGACGGATCCAGGTCGCCTACGACCCGGGCCGCAGGGTCTCACCGCAAGTGCGGAGATCCGGGACGCCGTGGGCACCGCTGCTGCTCGCGCTGGGCTTGCTGGGCGGCTCAGGGGCCCTGGCCCGTCGCCGGCCCGCCCCGCAGGAGGGGCCGCCGGGGCGCTGACCATCCGCCGCCCCGCAATCGGCCTCCGATTTATCCAAGACGCTCCGGCCGGTGTGAACGCAGGATGGTCGGTCCGGGCGTTGCCCGGACAGAGGACGGGGCGTGTGCCCCGTACCGCAGCTGCACACCGTCGCCCGGGGGCCTGCCGATGTACCGACCGCTCGCTCTGCTCCTGGCGTTCTACCTGTGCGTGGCGGGAGTCTGTGCCGTGGCCACCACTCCCTGGTCGGGCGGCGCCGGTCCGGCTCCGTCGTCGGCGGCGGCCTTGGTGACGCCCGGGCCGCCGACCCGGTCGGGCGCCGCACCTTCCACCACGTCGCCTTCAACTGCCCCCACCGTTCCGGCGGTATGGACACGGAGCACCCTGCGCAACTACCTGGTCGCCGAGGCCATCGAGAAGGATCCGGGAGTCGCACTCGCCGACCTGGAACGGATCACCGTCAAGTCCCCCTATGCGAACGCCTTCTGTCACCCCATCGCCCACGACCTCGGACGCTCCGCGCTGACGAAGTACCACGGAGACTTCACCAAGGCGGTGAACTTCCTCAACGACGTCTGCGGCTCCGGCTACCTGCACGGGGTGGTGGAGGAGAAACTGCAGGAGATGCCGAATCCGGTCACTGCCGTCACCACCCTGTGCGGCCCCGAGCAGACCAGGTCCTGCATCCATGGCGTAGGCCACGGCACGATGTTCGTGTCGCACCTGGACGTCGCGGCCGCCGAGAAGATGTGCGACCGCTTCCCCAAGGCCTACCAGGTGACGGCGTGCTCCGAGGGCATCTTCATGCAGCTGTTCGAGCCGGACGAGGGCGACCCCACCGCTCTGGCCAAGCTCCCGGTCGACAAGCTGGCCGACGAGCCCCTGGGCAATGACCTGATCTACCTGGTGGCCTGGCTGCCGCTGATGCTCGTAGGGACGCCCCACCTCTCCCTGGACGCGCTGACGGCCCGCCGCGGCCGCCCGACGGCCGGCGCCGCGGGCGCCCGTCTCCACGTCCGCCGCCACCTCCTGCTGGACGGTGCCATCGCCACCCTGGCCGTCGCCGGAGCGACCCTGCTGACCGGAGCGGCGGCGGCCCGCAGCCGCCCGCGCACCAGCGCGGCGCCGACAGACGCCCCCGCTCCCGCCCCCGCGCCCTCGGCCTCCGCCGGGCCCTCGGGCCCCGGGTTCGCCGCCGCGTCGGTTCCGGTGGGCGGTGCGCTACGGGTCTCCGCGCCGGGGAGCGGAGACCCGGTCTACGTGCAGCAGCCGAAACCGGGGGAGTACACCGCCCTGTCCGGGCTCTGCACCCACTCGGGCTGCACCGTGAACCCGCCCAAGGACGGCCGCTTCCTCTGCCCCTGCCACAACTCCTCCTTCGACGCCGCCACCGGCGCCGTCCTGCAGGGTCCGGCCACCCAGGCCCTGGCCCGGTTCGGCATCACCCGCACCGGTGACCAGTTGCGCCTGCAGCCGGGCGAGGATCCCACGGACTGAGCCGGGCCGTTCGCACCCGGAGCCGTATCGTCCGGCACGGGGCTCGACGTACCGTCGAGCGGGGCCGCCCTGCCGGGGGCCCGCACCCGCATCCCTGGAGCGAAACACATGCGCAACCGACGCATCTCCCTGGTCCTGCTCGCACTTGCCGCGGTCGGCATCCTCGCCGGATCCGCCGCGTACCTCGGCTCCTCCGGCACGGCGCAGTCCTCGACGACCGTGGTCGCGATGAACAAGGCGGAACTCGTCAGCGGCTGATCAGCCCTCCCGGCCCGGGCCGGAGCGGGAGAACACGCTCCGGCCCGGCCTCCGCGGCGTTGCGGCTGCCGAGGCGGTTGACTCAGCCCGGCCGCCGACTCGGTCCCTACGGTCCGGCCCCCGGCCGGCCGGGGGCCGGACGGCTGGCACCGGACCGGCCACCGCGTTTCACTGGGAAGTACCGGTAAGACCGAAGTCGGCCAGTACGCCCCGGGAGGTCACGTGAACACGCACACGCCGCCGCGCTTCGACCCCACCCGGGTTCCCCACCTGCTGGGCGCATTCGCGCCGGTCAGCGAGGAGGTGGACGTCGCCGACCTCGAAGTGACCGGTGAGATCCCGTCGGCGCTGGACGGGCTGTACCTGCGCAACGGCCCCAATCCGCGTTTCACCCCGATCGGCTCGTACCTATACCCCATCGACGGGGACGGCATGCTCCACGGGGTCTGGCTCTCGCAGGGGCGCGCCCGCTACCGCAACCGCTTCGTACGCACCCACGCGCTCCTGGCCGAGGAACGGGCCGGCCGGGCCCTGTGGGGCGGCCTGGAGTCGATGATCATGCCGGACGCCGACCAGGTCGGGCCCGAACTGGCGGGCACTTTCAGGGACATGCCCGATATCAACGTCGTACGGCACGGCGGCCGGCTCCTGGCCCTCGCCGAGTCCGCGTGCCCGTACCGGATCGGCGCCGGCCTGGAGACGCTCGGCCGGGAAGACTTCGGTGGCGCCCTGCCGGTGGGCATCACGGCCCACCCCAAGATCGATCCGGTCACCGGCGAGATGGTCGTCTTCTGTTACGGCCTGGAGGCGCCGTACCTGACCTGGTCGGTCATCGGCCGCGACGGCGCGGTCACGCGCGGTCCCACACCGGTCGGCGGAGTGGACGAGCCGATGATGATCCACGACATGGCCCTGACCGAGCGCTACGCGGTCATCGTCCTCGCGCCCGCCTTCTTCGACCTCCCCGCCGCCATGGCGGGCGGCTCGTTCCTCGCCTGGCGGCCCGAGCGCGGGACCCGCGTGGTCCTCGTCCCGCGCGACGGCGGGCCGCCGCGCTGGGCCGCCGACGAGGCGTTCTGGCTCTGGCACACCGTGAACGCGTACGACGACGGGCCCGGCCCGGATGCCCCGGTGGTCCTGGACTACGTGCAGTGGAGCCGGCTGACCGTCGGCTCAGAACCGGAGCCCGGTGCGACCCCCGCGAGCGGCGGACTCGTACGGGCACGCATCGACCCGGTGGCGGGCACCATGGTCCGGACCCTGCTGGACGACGCCCGGGTCGAGTTCCCCCGCATCGACGACCGGCGCATCGGCCGGCGCCACCGCTACGCCGCACTGGCCACCGAGACCGGCCGGACGGACCTGCTGCCCGGCGAGTACGACGCCGTGCGGTTCCACGACACCGAGACCGGTACCGCCCGCGTCTGGGATGCCGGGGACCTGTCCGTCGGGGAGCCGGTCTTCGCACCGGTGCCGGGGCGGGACTCCGAGGAGGAGGGCTACTGGCTGACGTTCGCCACCGACCGCACCGACGGGTCCGCGTGGTTCCTGGTCGTCCCGGCCCAGGACCCCGCCTCGGGCCCCGTGGCCCGCGCCCCCATTCCCGTCCGGGTCCCGCTCGGCCTGCACGGCTGCTGGCTCCCGACGGCCGGTGGCTGAAGCCGCCACAGGCCGGAGCTTGACGACAGGCCCTAGAGCCAGCCCTGGCGGCGCGCGGCGCGGACGGCCTCCATGCGGTTGCGGGTTCCGGTCTTGCCGATCGCCGAGGACAGGTAGTTGCGTACGGTCGACTCCGACAGGTGGATCCTCGCCGCGATGTCGGCGACGGTGGCACCGTCCACGGAGGCGCTGAGCACGTCCACCTCTCGCGGGGTCAGTGGGTTCGGGCCCGCGCTGAGGGCCGCGGCCGCGAGCGCGGGGTCGATCACGGTCTCCCCGGCGAGCACGCGGCGTACCGCCTCGGCCAGTTCCTCGACCGGCCCGTCCTTCACCAGGAAGCCGGCCGCCCCCGCGTCCATCGCCCGGCGCAGATAGCCGGGCCGGCCGAAGGTGGTCAGGATCAGCACCCGGCAGCCGGGGCACTCGCGGCGCAGGTCCGCCGCCGCGTCGAGCCCGCTGCGGCCCGGGAGTTCGATGTCGAGCAGGGCCACGTCGGGCCGGGTCGCCAGGGCGGCGGGCACGATCTCGTCCCCGGCTCCGACCTGCGCCACGACCTCGATGTCCTCCTCCAGCCCGAGCAGCAGGGCCAGGGCGCCGCGCATCATGCCCTGGTCCTCGGCCAGCAGGAGCCTGATCATCGGCCCTCCCCTTCCAGTTCGGCCACCGGTCGTACGGAGTCCTCGTCCACCGGGAGTTCGGCGGTGACCCGGAAGCCCCGGCCGCCCGGGGCCGGGCCGCTGCCCAGGGTGCCGCCGGCCGCGGCGAGCCGTTCGGCGAGTCCTTTCAGACCGCTGCCCGCCGGACCACCGCCGGGCGGACCACCACTCTTCGGATCACCACTCTTCGGACCATCGTCCGGCGGGTCCGAGCCTACGCCTGCGCCCCCGTCGTCCGTGATCACCAGCCGGACCCGCTCCGCCGCGCCCCGCACCTCGATCTCGCAGCGGGTCGCACCGCTGTGCCGGATCGCGTTGGTCACGGACTCGCGCACCACCCACCCGAGCAGCGCCGCCGTCCGCGCGGGCAGCGGCGGTCCCGACTGCCGTACGACGGGCTCGATTCCGGCGGCGGTCAGTACGCCCCGGGCCCGGTCGAGCTCGCCGGCCAGGCTCGCCTCGCGGTAGCCGGTGACGGCCTCCCGGATCTCGACCAGGGCCTGGCGCCCGACGGACTCGATGTCCGCGACCTGGGCGAGGGCAGCGTCAAGGTCGCGGGGCGCGAGCCGGCGGGCCGCCTCCGACTTCACGACGATCACCGACAGGGTGTGGCCGAGCAGATCGTGCAGGTCCCGGGAGAAGCGCAGCCGCTCCTGTTCCACCGCCGCCCGGGCCAGCTCCTGCCGGGTCTCGCGCAGTTCCCGTACGGTCTCCGACAGGGCGAGGATGGCCGCGGTGACCATGCCGGACAGGAAGGTCCCGTAAACGACGCCGACCGCTCCCCAGCCGTCGTGGTACACGGCGATCGCCCCGCCCACGGCGCTGAGTCCGATGACGGCCACCCCGAGCGTCCGGCCCCGGAGCACGGCTCCGGTGGCGAGGCCCAGCAGGGGGAAGAAGGTGAGCCAGCTGCCGCCGTAGCCGAGGGCGAGTCCGCAGGTGACCAGACCCATGACGACCAGGCACCAACGGGTGCTCGCGGCCTCCCGCGACCGCTTGTGGAAGGCGCGGAACACCACGCTGATGTACAGGGAGTTGAAGATCAGCAGGCCGGCGCCGCCGATCACCGGGTTCGGCGTCCTGCCCTGCAGGATGTTGGAGAAGGCCCCCATGCCCAGCAGGAGCCAGGGCAGCAGGGTGAGCCCGCCGGACACCCCGATCGGTCCGGACCCGCGCCGCTCGCGCTTGTTCCCCATCTCCGTGCCCCGTTCCGTGCACCGTTCCGCTCCGCGGACCGCGCCCATCGCCTACACCGTCCTCGCGGACCGACGGTACGAGAGGACCGCGTAGGAACCGAACAGCAGCGCCCAGGCCGCGATCACCGCCACCGCCGCGGCGGCGGGAGCCGCGCCGGCGGCGAGGGACTGCCCGATCTCCGCGAAGCGGTGGGTGGGGGTGAGGGCGGAGAGGGAGCGCAGCCAGTGCGGGAACAGCTCGACCGGGAACCAGAGGCCGCCGACGATGGACAGCAGCAGGTTGCAGGCCACGTTGGCGAGGCCGGTGGTCTGGGCGGTGAGGCGGTAGCCGTTGCCCATGCCGAGCAGGGTGAACGGCAAGGCACCGAGCCAGAGCGCGAGGGCGACGGCCGCCCACTGCCAGGCGTCCAGACGGACCCCGTTGACGAGCGCGCCCGCCGCGAGCACGGCGGCGATGGCGGGCAGCACGACCACCGAACCGGTCAGCGCCCGGCCAGCCACCACCTGGCGCGGGGTCATCGGGGTGACCCGCAGCTGGCGCAGCCAGCCGGCGCCCTTGTCCTCCGCGATGCCCGTGCCGGTCGACAGGGCCGCGCCCAGGGCCCCGTAGGCAGCCATGGCGACCATGGAGGCGGTCTTCCACTCGGCGGCGTCGGTCCCGAGGTTGGTGAAGAGGAGGTACATCACCACCGGCATGCCGATGCCGAAGACGACGAATCCGGTGTCGCGCAGGGCGCGGCGGACTTCGAGGCGGACGTACGCCGTCACGATCATCGGACACGCTCCGCGGGGGTGGCTTCGGCGTCGGCCTCGCAGCTGGTCAGGGCGAGGAAGGCGTCTTCGAGGGAGGCGCCGGTGACCTCCAGTCCACGAACGTCGCCCCGGTGCACGAGGGCGACGACGGTGGCGTCAGGGTCGCTCGTACGCAGCCTCGCGCGCTCCCCGCGCACCTCTACGGCGATCACCCCCGGCAGCCCGGCCAGCTCCCCGGTGGAGCGGCCGGCCAGGTCGAGGGCGACCACGGAGCCGCCGGCGGCGCGCCGGAGCCCGTCACCGGTGTCGTCGGCGACCAGGCGGCCCCGGTCCAGGACCAGGATGCGGTCGGCGTGGGCGTCGGCCTCCTCCAGGTAGTGCGTGGAGAACAGGACGGTGTTGCCGCGCCGGGCGTAGGCCCGCATGGACTCCCAGAAGGCGCGCCGGGCCTCGACGTCGAGGGCGGCGGTCGGCTCGTCGAGGACGAGCAGCTCGGGGTTGCCCGCGAGGGCGACGGCGAAGCGGACCCGCTGGGCCTGACCGCCGGAGAGCCGGTCGGCGCGGCGGCCGGCGACCTCCGTGAGCCCGGCCAGGCCGAGGGCCTCGGCGACGGGCATCGGGGCGGGATAGGTCCGGGCGACGAAGCCGACGAGCTCCCGCACGGTGAGCCGTGGCACGGGGCGCCCCTCCTGGAGCATCGCGCCGACCCGGCCGGCCCGTACAGCCCGCTCGGGACGGTCCCCGAAGAGGCGCACGCCGCCCGCGTCGGGCTCGTTCAGCCCGAGCAGCAGGCTGATGGCGGTGGACTTCCCGGCGCCGTTGCGGCCGAGCAGGGCGACGGTCTCGCCGCGCCGGATGTCGAGGTCGAGCTCGGCCACGGCCCGTACGGTCCCGAAGGACTTGGCTACGTGCCGGAACCGCACCGCGGCCGTCGCCTCTTCCCCCTGCCCTGCCCCCGCCGTCTTGAGCGTCGTCTGCGTCATGTCCAAAACGCTACGGAGGGACCCGGGGCAGGCGGAAGAGCCGCGTGTACGGACCCGGACCGTACAAATGTCACCGCCGGCGAGATCCCCTCGGCTCCGGCGTGTGTTAGACAGGTAACAATCAAAGGGGCATTTTGCAGCAGCTCAAGCTCGGAATCATGTCGCAGACACGCAAAGAGAACGAGTACCGTCTGCCGATCCACCCAGCACACTTCGAACGCATCGATGCCGACCTCCAGCCCAGCATCTACCTGCAGACCGGCTACGGCGAACACTTCGGTGTCTCGGACGAACAGCTCGCTCCATGGGTCGCCGGTTTCCGCTCGCGCGAGGACCTGATCACGGAGTGCGACGTCATCCTGCTGGCCAAACCGCTGCACGAAGACCTCGCGGACCTGCGGGACGGGCAGGTGCTGTGGGGGTGGCCGCACTGCGTGCAGGACGAGAAGGTCACGCAGGCCGCCATCGACCGCAAGCTCACGGTGATCGCCTTCGAGGCGATGAACCACTGGACCCGGGACGGCGGATTCAGCCTGCACGTCTTCCACAAGAACAACGAACTGGCCGGCTACTCGTCGGTGCTCCACGCCATGCAGCTGACCGGGGCGACCGGTGACTACGGGCGGCGCCGGCGTGCGGTGGTGATCGGCTTCGGCGCCACCGCCCGCGGCGCGGTAACCGCGCTCAGCGCGCTGGGCGTTCACGATGTGGACGTGCTGACCGCGCGCGGCATCGCCGCCGTCAGCTCACCGATCCACTCGGCACGGATCGTGCACTTCGACCACGACGTCGCCGACGACACCCTCGACCCGCGGCGCAGCATCGTGGTCACGGAGGACGGCCCGGAGCCGCTGGCCGACTTCCTCGCCGGGCACGACATCATCGTCAACTGCGTGCTGCAGGACACGGCGGCGCCGCTGATGTTCCTGATAGAGGAGGACCTGTCGAAGCTCCTGCCCGGCACCCTCGTCATCGACGTCTCCTGCGACGAGGGCATGGGTTTCGCCTGGGCCCGGCCCACCACCTTCACCGCGCCGATGTTCACCGTCGGTGACCAGGTCCACTACTACGCCGTGGATCACAGCCCCTCCTACCTGTGGGACGCGGCCACCTGGGAGAACAGCGAGGCGCTGATTCCCTTCCTGCGGTCGGTCCTGGAAGGGCCGGCCGGCTGGGACGACGACCACACCATTCGCCGAGCGATCGAGATCCGCGGCGGCACCGTCCAGAACCCCGCGGTCCTGGCCTTCCAGCAGCGAGCCGCGGAGTACCCGCACGCGCTGCTCTGATCCGCTCAGAGGATTGCCCGGCCGATCGAGACGAGGAAACCGATCCCTGCACCCAGCACGATGACGACCACCAGCCCGGCCAGACCGGCGAACAGATAGCCGTCAGGCTCGGGCGGGTGGCCGTTGCGGCGGCGTACGCAGGCGGCTAGATAAGCCGTGAGAGTGAGGAAGGGCACGAGCAACAGGCCGGTGGCGGTGCCGTAGTTGAAGACGGCGAGTCCGGAGAACTCGTAGGCGCGCCCCCTCGCCGTCCGGACCGGCACGGCCGATCCGGGACGGTACTCCTCGGCGGCCGTGTCGAGGAGCATCGCCCGGGCGGGTTCGCCCGCGCGGCGCGGGGTGTAGTGGCCGGTGCAGTCGGTACCGGTTGCGTAGCCCTCCTCATCGGTGGCCTCGTGGCATTCCTGGACCACGACGACCCCGTCCACCGGCCCGACGCCGAGCACGGCTCCCAGCTGCGGGCCGGGCAGCACCCACACCAGCCACCCGGCGACCGTCAGCACCACCAGAACCCCGAGCCCGGCCGCGGCCCGCACGAAGCCAGTCCGCACGCCTCCCCCTCTCCCCGGCTGCCCGATACCCCGCACGGGGCGTGGATAACGCGCAGGGGCTCTCCTCCTCGCCGGGGCACACGCCCTGCCGTGGGGGTGATGGTTCCTCCGTCACCATCGAAGGTGACGGCCACGCCGTGGGACGGGGGGAGTCAGTCCTGGCAGAGGCCGCGGGTGTGGTCGTACGTCGCGGTGGTCCGGGAGTAGCGCCACTGCGGGTCCAGCAGGTCGCTCTTGAGCTGCGCGGCCGCGGCCGGGCTCTCGATGACGTAGCCGAAGTCCTGCAGCCAGGAGGGGTAGAGGTTCTTGGAGCCGATGTAGAAGGCCGCGTCGTCGACCGAGACGAGCTTGTGGTGCTGGGCGTACGGCTTGCCGTCGGCCCAGGTCGGCGCGTCGGAGGCCCGGAACGTGGCCAACTGGAGGTTCTCGCACAGGGCTGTCCGTGCCCGGGCGCCGTCACCTGTCAGGGCCGTCACCCGGCCGCGCAGGGCGTCGCTCACTTCGGAGAGGGACTTGATCTGTGAGTAGCCGCCGCTGCCGATCGTGCCGCGGTTCGCCGGATCGCTCACGACGATGCGGACCTTCACGCCGGAGACGAGCTTCGCGGCGAGGGCGTCGTAGAGGCGTACGTCGTAGCGGGGGAGCGGCGGGCAGGTGGCGTGCACGTCCTGCTGGGAGATCTCGATGTGCGAGTTCGCGCTGGAGACCAGGGCGCGCAGGGCACTCTCCTCCGGGTTGACGGTGTCGTAGTCCCGGTCGGCGTTGGTGTAGTCGTGCAGGCCGATACCGCACTTGGTGTCACCGGCCGTCGGCAGGACCGGGCGGAACGGGGAGGCGGGGTCCTTCTGACGGATGCCCACGCCGAGTCCGCCGACGGCGAGCGCGGGCACGTCGCCCCCGCCCTGCGGCGAGGCGGGCCGGGGCAGGGAGGGCATGCAGTCCGCGCCGGGTGAGGCGGCGAACCAGACCGCGCTCCAGCTGGCCTTGTTCCGGCAGGTCCAGTCCCACAGGGAGTCGAGGTAGCGGCCGGCCGAGCCCGCCGCGGGCCCGGAGAGCGCGAGGTCGACGTCATTCACCGGGTGGGTGGTGTCCAGGTAGTCGTCGTTCCAGCTGTTGATGCCACCGGTGATGACCGAACTGCCGTCCACCACCACGAGCTTGGAGTGGTTCCAGGAGAAGGCGGTCTTCGAGGTGGTCATCGAGGCCACGTTGAGGGTGATGCCGCTCGCGGCGGCGGGGCCCAGCCGCGCGAGCAGTTCGTCCCGGTAGGACGACGGGATCACGGTGGAGTGGTAGAGGGGTGCGGCGCCCACCAGGACGCGCACCTTCAGCCGGTTGCCCTTCCGGACCGATTCCCTCAGGCCGTCGACGATCGCCTCCTGGTAACCCCCGTTGGGGAAGGGCGCCAGTGTCGATATGTCCACCGTCTGCCGGGCGTCGGCGATGTCCTGGCGCATCTTCTGCAGAAGACGGCGCGATCCGGGCCGGTCGGCGCACGTGGCGTCGCCCCAGCAGCCGGGCGTCTGGAGCAGCCAGTCGGCGCCCCCGGGCTCGGACGAGCCGAGCCGGTTGCCGGAAGTGCGTTCCCAGATGGAGCCCTCCAGGCCCGGCGAGACCTGACGCAAGGTCTGCTCGACGGAGTCCAGGTGTGGTGTGGGCGCGTCCGCGGCGGACGCGGGGGAGGCGGTGGCGAGGAGGGAGAGGGTGAGTGCGAGGGCGGATGTGGAGACGAGGGAGGTCGTCCGGGCGATGCGTGCCAATGTGGTTCCTTGAGCGAGACGGGTGGGGTGGCTCGGGCCGGGAGCGCGGCCGGCCACGGCCGCAAACATGATCAACTCGCGCAAGTTACCAGCTGGTACGCATCTGTCCCTCGACCTCGGGCGAGTTCCGGCCACCGGGAGTCAGGGGACCGGGAACACGCCCGCAGCCTGTGCGAGGCAGCGGTGCCCCGCCGCATCCGGAAGCGGGCGGTGGACCACCCCTTCCTTCGCCGGGCCCCGGCGAGGTCCTGGTGCGTGTACGCGCCACCGGCATGAACCCTGCGGACTGGAAGGTCCGCATCGGCAAGGTGGACTTCTTCGGCCCGACGCCGTTCGTCCTCGGCCACGAGTTCAGCGGCACCGTGGAGGCCATCGGCGCGGGCGTGACCGGCGTCGCCCCGGGTGATGAGGTCTACGGCTGGACCGTCCCGCCGCGGGGCAGCCACGGCGACCACGTGGTCGTGACCGAAGACCGGATCGCGCCCAGGCCGCGCACCCTCGACCACGTCGGCTCCGCCGCGCTGCCGATCTCCGGCTTCACCGCCTACCAGGCCTTATTCACCCTCTCCGAGGTGCGGCCCGGCCAGCGGGTGCTGATCCACGGCGCGGCCGGCGGCGTCGGCCACCTCGCCGTGCAGATCGCCAAGGCCCGGGGTGCGTACGTCATCGGAACGGCCCGCGCCGCCAAGCACGACGACCTGCGCGCGGACTCGGCGCCGACGAGCTGATCGACTACACGGTGGAAGACTTCTCGGCCCTGCGCGGCATCGACGCCGTGCTGGACACCATCAGCAGCGACTACGGCCCGCGCTCCCTGCCCACCATCAACCCGGGCGGCATCCTGGTCGACGTCGTCGGCGTCGGAGTGGACCGTACCGAGGTGACCACCCGAGCCGCCGAACTCGGGGTGCGATGCGTGGAGTTCTTCCTGGAACCCACCCCCGCCGTACTCACCGCCTTCGCCGAACTCGTCGACACCCACGGCATACGCCCCACGTTCTCCGAGACGCTCCCGCTCGCCGAGGCGGCGAAGGCTCATGAGCTCAGTGAAACCGGCCGGGTCCAGGGCGAGATCGTCCTCGTGCCGTAGCCCTTGCCCCGCCTCTCCTCAGGATGCGGTTCCGGTGTCGTCGAGCCGCTCGACGCGCGCCACGTTGTCCCGGTCCTCGGGGTCCGTGCTCGCCTCGGCGGCGAACCAGGCGTCGAGGATCTCCTTGAGGAGCGGTTCGGAGGTCAGGCGCAGGCTGAGGGCCAGTACGTTGGCGTCGTTCCAGCGGCGCGCACCGTCCGCGGTGTAGGCGTCGGTGCACAGGGCCGCGCGTACGCCGGGCACCTTGTTCGCGGCGATCGACGCGCCCGTACCGGTCCAGCAGCACACGACGGCCTGATCGGCGTTCCCGGCGGCGACCTCGCGGGCCGCCACCTGCGAGCAGACGGCCCACTGTGGATCGTCGCCGGGGCTCAGCGCCCCGTAAGCCACCACATGATGTCCGCGGTCGCGCAGCTGCTTGAGGAGGGCGCGCGCCACGGGCTCGTCCATGTCCGAGGAAACGCAGATCCGCATGCCCCGAGACTAGCCGCTCGACGAACAGGCACCGCGGATGGTGACGGCACCGCCCGCCGACGCGCGGTGTCCGGCAAGGTGCCGGACGGGCTGCCGGGTGAGCGGGAGACTTCGGTCATGGACGTGGAGTCGGTGGCAGCGGAGTTGTACGGGCTCAGACCCTCGGAGTTCACCGCGGCCCGGAACGCGCGGGTGGCGAAGGCGCGGAAGGCCGGCGACAAGGGCCTCGCCAAGGCGATCGGCGCGTTGCGCAGGCCGACGGTCGCGGCGTGGACAGCCGGTCTCCTGGCCCGTCGGCGGCCCGAGGAGGCGCACGGGCTGGTCCAGCTCGGCGAGGCGCTCCGTACGGCGCACCGGACGCTGGACGCAGGACAGCTGCGGAAGCTGTCGCACGATCAGCACGTGGTGATCGGCGAGCTCGCGCGCACGGCGCGCACCCTGGCCGACGAGGCGGGGCAGGCGGTGAGCGAGTCGGTGCAGCGTGAGGTCGAGCAGATCCTCCACGCGGTGCTCGCCGATGCCGGTGTCGCCGCGCAGTGGGAGGCGGGCCGTCTCGCGACGACCCCGGACCTGGAGTCGGGGTTCGCCGGTCTCGAACCGCAGCCGGGCGCCGCACCGCCACGATCGATGCAGCCGCCACCCGCCGGATCCCCGACGGGCCACCGGCCCCCTCCGGCACCGGCACCGGCACCGGACGCGGATGCCGATGCGGACGCGGCGACTGCACGGGCACGCCGAGAGCGTGTGGAGGCGGCCGAGGGGGAGTTGGCCGAGGCTCGGGCGGAGGTGGAGCGTCTGGAGGCGGGCCAGGCGGCCGCGCTGGAGCTGGTGGAGCGTGCACGCGCGGCGGTTGAAGCGGCCGAGGAAGGCGTACAGGCCGCGACGAGGCAGTTGGAGGCGGCACGTGCGGCGAAGGCGGATGCCGTCGCCGGCCGGCGGGAGGCCGGACGCGCGGCTGCGAAGGCGCGCACGCGCGTGAAGGCTGCGGCCCGGAAGGTCGAGAGGCTCACGAGCTCCTGAGCCGAGCGGAGCCGAGGGGGAGCCGAGGGGAAGGGGCAGACTGAGTGGGGCGCAGGCGCCGAGGCCGGTGGCACGCGCCGGCGACGTACAGGGGGCGGGCGTACGGGAAGCCCTGGCGGAGAAGGCGAAGCTGATCGAAATCTTGGAGACGTGACCCTCATGACCAACCAGCAGTCGGATCGGCTGACCTCTCACGTGAAGGCGGGTCCCGGCGGAGCGATGACGGACGAGGTCGGTGTCATCACCGGCGACGTCAGCGTGACGACCCAGGCCGGCCCGGACGGCACCGCTCAGGTCCGCATCCAGTACACCGGCGCGGACGAGTCGTACACGCTCGCCGGTAGTCCGGTCCCGCTCCCACCCGGTGGTCTCGCCGCGTTCCACGAGCGCGTCCTCGACGCCGTCACGGCAGGCGGCGCTGCCGAAGTCCCCCGTCCCTGACCGCTTCCGGCGCACCACCCCCGCGGCCGGCCGTCGCGAAGCTCCACCCGCGCAGATCACCGGACGCCGGCGTCGCCCCGCAGCTGCGCGCCACGGCAGCCGCGTGCCGACGTACTCCTGCTGGGGAACCTGAACCACACCGGCTCCGGGTACGTGAGTTGTTCGTGGATTCGGGACCGGCCGCCGGTAGGGCTGCGGCATCGTCGTACACGGGCGCCGCCGGCCGGTGGCACCGAGCATCGTGGGACAGCCAGCTGGAGGAGTGCCATGGGCGAGGGCAGACGTGAGACATGGACCACGGAAGAGTTCGGCTCCTCCCATGCGGGAGCGGTCGGAGTGCTCCTGGCCGACGGCACTGTTCCGGACCCGGTCCACTTCGGCAGCGCCTCGGGCTCGGGAGGGCAGGCCGTCTCCCAGTGGAGCGTCTACGACGGCCACTGGACGCACGTCCCGCGGGCGGCCGCGCTGCGCGCGGTGTGTTCCTGCGGCTGGGTCGGCCCCGAGCACCGTCTGGACTGGGAGGCGATCGGCGAGCAGGACCTGGACGACGGCGGGGAGGACCAGGCGGACGCCTGCCTCAAGGACTGGGACGAACACACGGAGCAGGTGGAGGCGACCACCGTCCCTCTGCCGGAGACGGTCACCACGTTGCTGGAGCGCCTGGAGGAGGAGATCGACAAACTGGCCAAGACCTCCCCGGTCGCGGCGGTGCGGGCGGCCCGCCGGCTGGAGGTCACCGCGGGGCGGGTCGGCTACTGGGCGGCCCGGGGCACCGCCAACGACCTCGACACCGGTCAGGCCGCGGCCGCCCTCGGGCTCGACGAGGACGCTGCACGGAAGCTCATGGCCCGCTTCGGGGGCTGGAGCCCTTACCGCTGACCAGGCCGGCCGACCGGGCGGCCTGCCCGGGCCGACGCGTCGTGCGGCACGGAGCAGCGCAATGGTCAGTGGGGCTCCGGCGGGCGGCTGAGCGCGTCGACTTCCGCGTAGCCGGGGATCCCGGTCGGCAAGTCGCCTCCGTCGCGGATCGCGAGCGCCGTGCCGACGGCGGCATGCAGGGATGCGCGAAACAGCAGGGAGCCGGTGCTGACGCGGCGCACGCCCAGGTCCGCGAGGCGTCGAAGGCCCAGCGCAGGCTCGTACAACACGTTGACGGGGAGCGGCAGGGCAGCGGTCACCGTGGCGATGTGCTCCTCCTCGGCCATGCCGGGTACGAAGATCCCGTCGGCGCCGGCGTCCGCGTACCGCTTCGCGCGCTCGAGCGTCGCGGACAACGGGGCGTCGACTCCCAACCAGTACGGGTCCGTCCGGGCGTTGACGAAGACTCCGGGCGCGCGACGCTTCACCGCCCGGATCAGCTCCGACTGGGTCCCGGGGTCGGCGAGGCGGTCGCCGCGCCCGTCCTCGATGTTGATCCCGGCCACCCCCATGCCGGCCAGCTCGGACACGAGGTCGCCCACCGCTCCCGGGTCGGAGGCGAACCCGGCCTCGATGTCGATGGTGACCGGACACGGCAGCCGGACCAGCCGTCCGGCCAGCGCGAGGGTTTCCGTACGGGCCAGTCCGGCGGCGTCCGGAAGACCGTTGCCCGCGGCAACGCCGAGGCTGGTCGTACCCACGGCGGCGAAACCGGCGGCGGCGAGCGCCGCGCCCGACGCGAAGTCCCAGGCGTTGGGCAGGAGCAGCAGCGGTCGGTCGGTGTGGTGCAGAGCGTGGAACGAGGGACTCAACAGACCTTCTCCTCAACTGGACCGGCGGCGACCGCGTGCACGGTCCGGGTGGAAGGACCGCGAGGCCACGGTCCAAGGCCTATCACCTGCGACGCCGCCCACGCACCGCAGTTGCCGCGAGACCGGCTCCTGCAACCAGCCCGCGACGTCCAGTCGAATTCATCCACCGGCAGCTCCCGGCTGTCGACGCGGGCGTGGCTCCGCGGCTGCGGGCCGGTGCGGCCCCTCACCGGATCGGGTGGTTCTCCGTGCCGGCCGATCGTTCGCGGCACCCCGTCCCACCGGCACGTATGCCCGTCGGGCGGGTCCAGGACGTCAATCCGCGCGTTTGCCACAGTTGTTGCCGAATGCGAGAAAAGGGCGGCGCAGGCGAGATTGCCTGAGGCAACGAGGGGAGCAGTACGTGGGCGGTATCACTCTGGTGACGGACGAACAGGCCGCCACGCGGCCGGCTCCGGTCCGCTTCGAGAAGGGGAGCGGTCCCGAGCAGGGAGGCCGGGACGTCGCGAGCGGGCCGCCGTCCTCCGCCTCAGTGGGCACGGCGCCCGAGGAGTTCAGCCCGCGCCGGGTCCGGCTGGTGTTCTTCGGGCTGATGCTCGCGCTGATGCTCGCCGCGCTGGAACAGATGATCGTCGCCACGGCGCTGCCGAAGATCGTCGGGGAACTCCAGGGCCTGGACCGGATGTCGTGGGCCATCACGGCCTATCTGCTCACCTCCACCATCGGGCTGCCGCTCTACGGCAAGCTCGGCGACCTCTTCGGACGCAAGAGCGTCTTCCAGTTCGCCATCGTGGTCTTCATCATCGGTTCCGCGCTGGCCGGCTGGTCGCGCACCATGAACGAGCTCATCGCCTTCCGCGCGGTCCAGGGCATCGGAGCCGGCGGGCTCATGATCGGTGTGCAGGCGATCATCGCGGACATCGTGCCGCCCCGGCAGCGCGGCCGCTTCATGGGGCTGATCGGCGCGGCCTTCGGCCTCGCGTCCGTCGCCGGACCGCTGCTCGGCGGCTTCTTCACCGACCACGCGTCGTGGCGCTGGTGCTTCTACATCAACGTCCCGTTCGGGCTGATCACCATGGCCGTCATCGCCGTCGTGCTGAAGCTCCCCAAGCCCGCGGTCAGGCCCCGGCTCGACGTGATCGGCGCCGTACTCCTCGCCGCGGCCTCGACCTGCCTGGTGCTGCTGACCAGCTGGGGCGGCACCGAGTACGCGTGGGACTCGCGGATGATCCTGGGGCTCGCCGTCGGCGCTGCCGGAACGTCCCTGCTCTTCGTGGTCGCCGAGCACCACGCGGCCGAGCCGATCATTCCGCTGCGGCTGTTCCGCGACCCGGTCTTCACGGTCACCGGTCTGGTCGGGGCCGTCGTCGGCATCGCGCTCTTCGGCGCCGCCAGCTATCTGCCGACCTACCTCCAGATGGTCGAGGGCGCCACCGCCACCGAGTCCGGGCTTCTGATGCTCCCGATGATGGGCGGGGTCGTCGTCGCCTCCATCGGCTCCGGCCAGCTGATCAGCAGGACCGGCCGGTACAAGGTCTACCCGGTCCTCGGCGGGGCGCTGTCCACCCTCGGCATGTGGCTGCTGTCCCGGCTGGAGACCGGCACCACCCAGCTCACCTACAGCCTGTGGATGGCCGTCCTCGGCATCGGCATCGGGCTGGTGCTGCCGGTGCTGGTCCTCGCCGTGCAGAACTCCGTGCGCCCCACCGACCTCGGCACCGCCACCAGCGCCAACAACTACTTCCGGCAGATGGGCGGCAGCATCGGCGCCGCCGTCTTCGGCACGGTCTTCGCCGGCCGGCTGACCGACGCCCTCGCCGACCGGCTGCCCGTCGCCGCCGGGCTCCCGGACCCCTCCGCCATCACCCCGCAACTGGTGCACTCCCTGCCGCCGGCCGTCCGGGACGCGTACATCGCGGCCTACGCCGAGGCGATGCCGCGGATCTTCCTCTACCTCGTGCCGGTGCTCGTCCTCGGCCTGCTCATCGCCTGCTTCCTCAAGGAGAAACCGCTGGTGTCCCACAACGCCCCCGCAGCCGATTCCCCGCTCTCCGAGGCCCTCCCGCAACCGCTCCCCGGCGAGGTCCCGGCCGCACGGACCTCGACCGACGCCTCCCAGCAGGGGGGACTACCGGTCCGCGGAACCGTCCAGCACCCCGACGGCAGTACGGTCCCCAGCGCCGCCCTGACCCTGATCGACGTGAGCGGCCATCAAGTCGGCCGGGGCGCCAGCGGAGCCGACGGACGCTACGCCCTGAGCGTGCGCGGCCCCGGTTCGTACGTCCTGATCGCGGCGGCCGCCGGCCATCAGCCGCAGGCCGTCAGCGTGACCGTGGGCGAGCGGCCGGTCGAGCTCGACGTGGTGCTCGGCGGGGCCGGGCGGCTGGCCGGCGCCGTCCTCACGCCCGACGGCACCCCGGTCCGCGACGCGGCCGTCACCCTCACCGACATCCGGGGCGAGGTGGTCGCCTCCACCCGGACCGGCCCGGAGGGCACGTACGTCATCTCGGAGCTGGTGGCGGGGGAGTACACCCTGGCCGCGAGCGCCCCGGCGTTCCGGCCGGCCGCACTGCCGGTGAGCGTGCAGGCCTCCCGCGAGACCCGCCAGGACGTGGAACTCGCGGGTGGCGCGGTCCTGCGCGGCACCGTGCGCGCCGGCGCGGGAAGGCCGGTCGAGGACGCCAGGGTCACCCTGCTCGACGCGGCCGGCAACGTGGTGGACACCCTGACCACCGGTCCGGACGGGACCTTCCGCTTCATCGACCTGCCGTCGGGCGAGTACACGGTCATCGCGGCGGGCTATCCGCCGGTGGCGACGGTCCTACGGGTCGCGGGCGGCGGGCGCACCGAGCGGGACCTACGGCTCGGACACGAAGACTGACGAACAGACAGGAAGCGGGCCGCTTCCCGTACCGCGGGGCCGAGGTCACCTGTCGGAAGACGTAGGCCCGGGATGACGCCTCCAGGTCGTGCCGGGCCGCCGGGCCGCCGGGGCGGTCACGCGGGTCGTGTCGCGTAGCAGAAGAAGTGCTCCTCGGGCCCCGCGAGGGGGTCCGCGGGTACGAAGGACGACGTGTGGTGGTGGAGCACTTCGAGGCCGGCCGCCGTCAGCTGCCGCAGGTGCTGGTCCGCGGACAGGCTGCTGACGGTCACCGGATGGCCCATCCACTCGATGTCCAGCCCCCTGATGTCTCCCGGGACCGTGGCCAGCACGAGGTAACCGCCCGGCGCGATCCAGGACGCCATCCGGTCGAGGGCCGCCGAGATGTCCGACTGGTCCATGACCAGGAGCGGGAAGAAGGAGCACACGGCGTCGAAGCCGACCGCCTCGGGTACGTACGTGCGCACGTCGGCCTGCTCGAACCGCGCCCCCGGAACCCGGACACGGGCCGTCTCGACCATGGCCGCCGAAACATCGATCCCGGTCACGGCATGCCCGGCACGGACGAGCACCTCGGCCGTCGGCCGGCCCGTGCCGCTGCCCACGTCCAGCACCCGGGCCCCGGCGGGCAGCCGCCCCACGAGCCAGTCCAGGGCCTCCGACTGCTCGGGCACGGAGCCGAACAGGTCCTCGTACCGCTCACCCAGCGCGTCGAACACCTCGGCCGCGCTCCTGCGTCGGGTCATGTCCCCTCCTCGTGTCGGCTGTTGTCACGCTACCGGCCACCACGGCCCGACGCCCCCGCTCTCCCCTTTTGTGCCTGCCGCCGGGGGCGCCGGGGACCGCCCGGTGATCAGGCGCCGTACACCCGGAACCCGGCGACCTGGCCGGCGGGCCAGCCCGTGTTGGACGTGAAGACGAGCCGCAGGTGGCGGGCCGCCGTGCCGGCGGGGAGGGCCAGGGTGGCGGTGTTCCCGGTGGACGGGTCGAAAGTGCGGGCCGAGGGGCCGAGCAGTTGGCTGAAGGAGGCGCCGTCGGCGCTGCCCTGGACGGCGACGGTCTGGGTACGGGTGGCCCATGCGGTGGCCGGAGGGAGGGTGAGGACGATGCGGCGGACACCGACGGAGTTGCCCAGGTCCACCTGGAGCCATTGGGGGAAGGCGTTGTTGGTGCTCTCCCAGTACGTGTTCGCCTGCCCGTCCACGGCGTTGCCCGATCCGTACACCTGGGTGTGGCTGCTCTCGGCGGTCGGCCGGTTCAGGGCCAGGTCGACGGTGGGGGAGCCGTCGGCCGCGGTGGTCGGGGTCACCTGCCCGGACGGCTGGGAGACGGAGCCTGCCGCGTCGAGGGCCTGCACGTCGAAGGTGTAGGACGTCGAGGCGGTGAGCCCGGTCACCGTGAACGTGGTGGTGTTCCCGGGGGCCGTGCCGACCGGGGTGGCGCCGGCGCCGGTGATCCGGCGGATCCGGTAGCCCGTCACGCCGATGTCGTCGGTGGACGCGGTCCAGGCCAGCGTCACGGTGGTGTCGGTCACGGCGGTCGCGCGCAGGTTGCCGGGGGGCGTCGGCGGGGCCGTGTCCCCGCCGACGACCGGCGGGGTCGGGCGGACGGCGGTGAGGGGGATCTGCCCCTTCAGCATCCGGGCGCCGTCGCCCGTCAGCCGCAGGTAGTAGTCGGACGAGCAGGCGGTCCCGTCCTCGTCGAGGGCCGCGAGGCCCGATCCGGTGGGCACCCACAGCTGGGACTCAGCGGTCTTGGCGATCTGGTTGCCCTCGTTGTACTCGTCGAACATGGAGATGTACGCACTCGGGACCCCGGCCCGGCCCATGTTGTAGAACTGCCGCCACATGAAGTCGCCGTGGGCGCGCTGCCGCTCGGTCACCCCGCCGGGCAGGACGCACGGCTGGTAGTCGATGCCGTGCGCGGCGCATTCGGCGAGGTCGGGCACGGTCGCGACGTTGTAGAAGTTGTCGGCGTCCCCGGCGTTGCCGATCCGGCCGACCATCCACGGCGAGAGCATGTCGAAGGCGTGGTAGACCCCGGAGAAGCCGGGACGCGAATCCCGGTCTCCCGTCCGCCACCAGGTCGGCACGCCGCCGATGACGTAACAGCCTTGCTGTTTGAACCAGTTGAGGACATCCAGGCAGGCATCCGGGGCGAACGGGCGCTGGTTGTCGTTGAAGCCGAAGCCCCAGATGCACACCACGGGCTTGCCGTTCTGCCGGGCGTACGCGGGCGAGCCGGTGTGGGCACGCATCTTGTTCACCCAGTCGGCCTTGATGTCCGCCTGCATGGAGGTCCAGTCGGAAACGTCGTACATCACGTAGAACTTGACGCCCTGGGACTGGGCCGCGCCGCGCACCTTCGCCGCCATCGCGTCGCGGGTCGGCCCCTCACCCCCGGTGGGGTTGAAGCGCTGGAGCGCGGCGGTGTCGATGCCGTACTCCTTCATCCAGCGGAAATGCACATCGACGGTCGACTGGTCGTAGGAGGAGAACAGCGAGGCGGGCTGTCCGTTGCCCAGGTTCCCGAAGGCCGTGCGGTAGGTGGTCGGATAGTCGCGGACATCGGGCCACGCCACGATGGCCCTGTTCGAGGTGGACGGTGTCTGGCCCCAGTTCTGGGCCCAGTGCCACCAGCCGTTGATCGGGGCGCCGTCGCCGGCGCACGCGAACCAGCCCTGGTATCCCACGGTGACCTTGCCGACGACGTCGCCGGGCGCGCTCGCCGCGCGTGCGCCGTCGGCGAGCGCGGTCCGGGAGGCTCCGACGACTCCCACAGCTCCGGTGACCCCGGCGGCGGTGACGGCCTGCAGAACCGTACGACGCGTGACAACCATCTGGATCTCCTCCGACTGCTCATCGCATCCGCTGCCGCGGGGGCTTGACGCGGGAGAGCGTAGGGAGCTGCGCACGGAGGTGCAATAGAGAAGCATCGATCCGCAAAAAAGAAGAAGAACCACGCAACAAGCCGCCAGGGCGGCGCTCCGCAGGCCACGGCCCCGCAGTCACGCTGTTCGTGGCGGTGCGGGAGTAGCGTTCTCGGCATGGACTTTCGCACTAAAGTCGAGCGCGCTCGACGCCTCAAGCAACTGCACGCGGAGTACAAGCCGCTCGTGCTGCCGACCGTCTGGGACGTCTGGTCCGCGAGGACGGCGGCCGACGCCGGATTCCCCGCACTGACGGTGGGCAGCCATCCGCTCGCCGCCTCCCGGGGAGCACAGGACCAGGAGGGACAGACCTTCGAGGAGGTGCTCGCCGCCGTCCGGCCGATCATCGCGGGCGTCGACGTCCCCGTGTCCGTGGACCTGGAGGCGGGGTACGGGCAGGAGCCCGCGGATCTCGTCGCCGGACTCATCGAGGTCGGCGGCGTCGGCCTCAACATCGAGGACACCGTCCACTCGGAGGGTGGACGCCTGCGCAGTGCGCAGGAGCACGCCCGCTACGTCGCCGGCCTGCGGGCGGCCGCTGACGCCGCCGGGATCCCGGTCTGGATCAACGGGCGCACCGACGTCTTCGCGCACGCGCAGGACGCCAAAGCCGTCCTGGACGAGGCGATCGAGCGGCTGCGGGCGCTGGAGCACGCCGGCGCCGACAGCGTCTACCCGGTGCGCATCCAGGACGACGACGAGCTGCTCGAAGCGGTGACCGGTGCGATCGCCGTTCCCGTGAACTCCACGGCCCACCCCGTCAAGCACGACATCGAGCGCTTTCGCCGCCTGGGGGTCAGGCGGATCACCTATGGTCCGCTGCTGCAACTCGCGATGACGGATGCGATGAAGGACATGCTCGGGCCGTGGACGCCCTGAACTGAGCTCCGGTGATCCGGACCGTACGGGTTGGCCGTACGGTCCGGATCACCATGCCCCGCGGGTTCACGGCCGGAACGCGGAAAGGAACGCCCTGGTCGCGGGCGTCGGGTTGAAGCTGCTCCAGACGGGGTACTCGACGCGGCTCGGCCCGTCGGTGAGCGGGAGAGCGCGGACGGACGGGTTGCCTCGGGCGATGGCGGCGGGGAGGAGGGCAACGGCGAGGTTGCGGCCCACGATGCGCGTCATCAGATCGACGGACATCATTTCGTAGGCGACCTCGCGCTCCGATTCCGCTGCTTCGAAGGCGCGGTCGCTCTGCACCCGGCCCGGGGACCCGGCCGGGAAGTCGGCGAACGGAGAAGCGGCGAGTTGGCACAGGCCGACCCGGTCACGGTCCGCGAGCTCGTGCACGGGTGAGACCACGGCGACGAGCTGTTCCCGGCCGATTTCCAGCGCGGCGACGCCCTGTGGCTCCTGGCCGGCCGGCAGGCCGAGGAAGGCCACGTCCAGGTCACCGGCGGCGACCTCGGCCGTCATGGCGTCACTGGCGCCCACGTGCAGGCCCACCCGCACCTGGGGATGCCGCTCGCGGAACCGCTGGAGTACCTCGGCGATGTCGACCGCGACCACCGTCGGGACGGTCCCGATCAGCAGCCGGCCCCTGACCTCGCCCACCGCCGCGGCCGCGTCGGCCACGGCCCGCTCGGCGGCCTCCAGACACTGCCGCGCGCCGACGAGGAAGGCCTCGCCGGCCGGTGTGAGCTCCACCCGCCGGCTGGTCCGGGCGAACAGCTTCGCCCCCAGCTCGCGCTCCAGGTTCCCGATCTGACGGCTCAACGCCGATTGGGCGACGAAACAACGCGCGGCGGCCCGGGTGAAGTTCCGGGTCTCCGCGACGGCCACGACGTACCGGAGCTGTCGGAGTTCCACGTGATCCATCTTCCCCTGCGATCAGTCCGATGACAATCATGTGTTGGACGCATGGATCGCGGCGGGCCGAGACTCCACGCATGACCACTTCCCCGCCCCGGCAGCGCCAGATCCCGCCGCCCCTGCCCACCTCGGGCTCCGCAGCCGTCCGGCGCCGGGCCGGCGGCACGCTCGCGCTGATCGCCGCCACCGCGCTCGCGCCGGCCGCCTGGGGGACCACGTACGCGGTGACGACCGAACTCCTGCCGCCCGGCCACCCGTTGTTCGCCGCTCTGCTGCGGTCGCTGCCCGGCGGGCTGCTGCTCGTGCTGGTCGCCCGGGTACTGCCGCACGGCGTGTGGTGGTGGAAGGCGGCCGTCCTCGGCACCTCAACATCGGCGCCGTCTACGCGTTCCTGTTCGTGGCCGCCGAGCTGCTGCCCGGTGGCGTCGCGGGGACCCTCGCCGCCGTGCAGCCGATCATGGTCGCGGGGCTGGCGGTGGTGGTGCTGCGGGAACGGGCCTCGGCGTGGCGGATCGGCTGGGGCGTCGCGGGAGTGGGCGGCGTCGGGCTCGTGATCATCGGACCGAACGCGCGGCTCGACGGGGTCGGGATCCTCGCGGGGGCAGGGTCGATGGCGCTGGGGATCGTACTCACCAAGCACTGGGGGCGGCCCGACGGAGTGGGCCCGGCGACGCTCGCCGGCTGGCAGCTCACGGCCGGCGGACTCGTCCTGCTCCCGCTCGCCGCCCTCTTCGAAGGAGCCCCTCCGCACCTCGACGGGTCCGCGGTGGCCGGCTACCTGTGGCTCGGCACCGTGGGCGGCTTCATCGCCCATGTGCTGTGGTTCCGCGGTCTCGGGCGCCTTCCAGTCACCGCGACGGCCCTGCTGGTCCTGCTGTCACCGCTGGTCGCGGCCGTCATCGGCGCGCTGCTGCTCGGCGAGGCCTTCACCGCGGGCCAACTCGCCGGCTTCGGCCTCGCCCTGGCGGCGCTCGTGGCGGGCCAGCTGAGCCCGGGCCGACCGCGGCCGCCGCGTTAGGGCCGTCCGCCCGGAGCCAGGGGGGCGGGATCCGGAGGCGAGCACCGGACCGGCCATCGGGCCCCGGCCGGCCACGCGGCCGGGGTGACGTGCCGCGATCGTCAGCCGGCGTCGACCACGAGATCGGCGCGGTGGCGGCCGCGTGCGACGAGGAGGGCGTTGGGTTCGTCCGAGCGGGCGACCCAGGCGCGGGCCGACTCCGCGTCCTTGCCGTGGCGGACGTGCCGGTCGACGAGGCGCCGCACACGCAGGCCCTCGTCCGGCGCCAAGTACCAGGCCTGGTCCAGGAGCGGTCTCACGGGTGCCCATTCCGGCGCGTCGTGCAGGAGGTAGTTCCCCTCGGTGATCACCAGGGGCACGCCCGGGTCGACGGGGATGCTGCCCGCGATCGGCTCCTCGAGCGAGCGGTCGAAGGCCGGTGCGTAGACGGTGCGTTCGCCGGGTGCCCGCAGCCTCCGGAGCAGGCAGAGGTATCCGGCACTGTCGAACGTGTCCGGGGCGCCCTTGCGCTCCGCCCGCCCGAGCCGCTCCAGCTCGACCTGCGCGAGGTGGAACCCGTCCATGGGCACCACCACGGCACGCTCCGGCCCCAGCGCGTCCGCGATCAGCGCCGCCACGGTCGACTTCCCCGCACCGGGAGGCCCGGCGATGCCCAGGATCCGCCGGACGCCCTGGCCGGCCAGTCCGTCCGCCCGCGCGATCAACTCCGATGTCTGCACCCGGACATCCTGCCCGAGCACATGGGGCGGCCGGGACCGCGCGGAGCCGGCGGCGGGGTGTCAGCGGCGCGTGTCAGGATCGGATCATGAACCTTGCCGTCCCGCTCCCGTCGGAACCCAGCCACTCCGAGGCCTACGCGGACTGGGCCCGCGCGCACGATCCGGGCTCCGAGGACGCCGCGCGCGGCCTGCTCGCCGAAGTCCGCGACCGGATCTCCCGGGCGTACCCGAAGGCAGGGCGCGCACTCGACGGGCTGGTCGGCCTCGCCCGCCCGCTCCCCCCGGCCCATCTGCCCTGGTACTGGGACACGGTGGCCCACCGGTTCGCCTCCTGGGACACGCGCACCGCGGGACGGGCCTACACCCTGGCCCGCACGGCCGAGCGGGAGCACGACCTGCCCGTGGACCCGGCGTGGCGGCGGCGGAACGTCCTGTTCCTCGCCCGCTTCGGCGGCCTCCCGGTCAAGGAGCTGAGCGGACACCAGCAGTGGCTGGCCACCGAGTTGGATCCGGCCGCCGCACACGAGGAGTTCGTACGGGCGCTCGCCGCGTGGGCGGCCTCGCCCGGGGAGCTCCCCGCCGACCTGGCCCGCCGGATCCGCGCCTCGGCGCGCGCCGCGGGCCTGGACGGCTCCGAGGAGGCCCGGGTGCTGGCACGCACGGTCGGCGCCGCGCGCGGGAAGGCGCTGCCGGACGCGCTGCTCGACGCGGTCGCCGCCCTCCTCGCCGACCACCCGCAGGACGAGGACGTCCTGGCCCCCCTCCTGGACGTCTTCCCCGAATCGAGGAACGACGCGGCCGCCTGGCTGCGCGTCCTGCTGCGCTCCGGCGCCGCCGACGCGGCCGCCGCCGGGCGCATCGCACCGGAGGGCGGCCCCGACGCCTGGCTGGCCCGCTACACCCGCGCGTACTCCCACCACCGGGTGCCCTACGGCGGCGTGGCCCGACAGCCCATGCCCGAGGAACTGTTCGACCTGGTCACCCGGTTCGCGCCCCGGCTGCGCGCCGCCGGTACCCCGGTCACCCTGCACGAGGACCGCTACCGCTGGCCCGGGCTCGACGCGGACCTCCTCGACCTGTGCCTCGCCGAGGGCATCGCCGTCGCCGATCCCGGCGACAGCATCCGGCTGACCTTCTGGGGCGACGGCTCGCGCCGCGACCTCAAGGCCCTGGCCGCGGACCCGGTGTTCGGGCCCCGGCTGGAGGGCACCGTGCACGCCGGCCTGCGCGGCGGCGGCACCGCCATCACCCGGCTCCCGGAGAACCCGGGCATCGCCGCCGAGGTGCACGCCCGCGTCGAGAACCTCCTCGGAGCCCTGGCGGGCGGCGGCCTCGCCGCCGCCGACAAGGCCTTGGAGGAGCTGGCCGGCCTGCTGGACCGGCCCACGGCCACCGCCCTGGACGGCATCGAGGAGGCCCTCGCGGCCCTCGACCCGGCCGGCCCGCTCGCCCGTGCGCTGCGCGCCGGCCTCCCCGAGGAACTGGGCTGGCCCGCCCTGGAGGAGGCGCTCGCCGCGCTGGCGCCCGAGGAGGTCGCCGGGGTCACCTGCACCTGGCCCGTTCTGACCGTCTACGGCCGCTCGAAGGCCGTGGCCGTGGCACCCGGCTCCGTCCGTGCCTCCACCGGTTTCACCCTGCCCGCGGACGCCGCGCACCACGTCGTGCACTACGCGGGAGGGCAGTTCCTGGTCAGCTGGTCCACCGACCCCGCCCACGCCTTCGGATCCCTGGCCTTCTGGTCCGACCGCCCCGAGGACGTCTTCGTGCCCGCCCGGGGTTACGGCCTGCGACCCTACGGCGGCAGCATCCAGGGCGGTCTGGGCTACCAGTTCGAGACCCGGGACGGCGGCGGCCGCCACGACGGGGAGCGCGTCCTGCGCCCCGGAGGCCGGGAAGGCATCGACCACCACGACTTCCAGATGAGCGACGGCGCCCGCGTCTGGAGCTCCAAGGTCTTCGCCGGGCTCAAGGGCTGGGCGCGCGTGGACCCCGTGACGGGGGACCGAGCCGCTGATCACACCCTGCCCGCCTTCCACGGCTCCGCCGATCTGCCCCCGGGCACGGCCTTCTTCGGGGACCAGCTGACGCTCGCCGCCCTCCCGCCGGACGCCCCCGCATCGCCCCTGGGCCAGGACGGCGACCTCACCGGGTGCCGGGTGCTGCACCGCACCCCGTACGCGGGCCCCTCGCCGACCGAGTTCCTCCTCGAAGGCGTCGACGGGCGCCGCGCCCGCTACCGCAGCGGACGCCCGGGCCGCCGGCCCTGGGGCATCATCCGCATGCCGCAGGGAGGCGAGGACGCCGTCCTGGCGGGCGAGACGGCGGTCCGCTGCCACGCCGCCGAGGACAACTCGCTGCTCTGGGAGGCCCGTGGCTTCCCCGCCGCGGACGCCGCGCGGCGGGGCCGTCCCTCGAGCCACGGTGTGGGCCCGTTCCCGCCGCCCGCCTTCTGGCACTTCCTCGCCCCGCGCCACGCGGCCTCCTCCGCGGCCCTGCGCGCGCTCGGGAGCGAGACCGTACGGGCCCTCCTGGACGCCGCCCTCGGTACCGGCGGCCACGAAGCCTCTCCGGACGACGGCCCCCTCCGGGACCGCGTCGCCCGGCTGCTGCCCGCGGTGTCCGAACCGAGGGTGCTGGACGGCGTCGTACGGGCCGCGCGGCTCGCCGCCGACGTCCTGCGCCGCCGCGAGGAGCTCTCCCGCCGCGTCGGCATCGTGCGCGCGGGCCCGGCGGTCGTACTGCGTCGCCCGGTCCCGGACACCGCCCTCGCCCCCGCGCTGGGCGGACTGCTGCCGCAGATCCGTCCGTACGGTTCCTACGTACCCGGAGCGCACCCCGCGACCCTGACCTCCGTCGCGGCCGAGGGACGCCACCTTCGCGGCGAGATCGACGACGAGACCAGGCAACTGGCCCTGCCGGCGGCCCCGGCGCCATGGACCGCGCTGATCGGCTCCATCGACGCGGTGGCGTGGCGCGCCGCCGTCCGCACCACCTCAGACGAGGACCGCGGGGCCCTCACCGCCCTGCTGGAGACCTGGGCCGACCAGCCGTTCGCCGCACGCGGCGGGCGCTGGCGCACCGGGGCCGGGTCCCCGTCCGCGGGGTGTACCGGCGCCCCCGCCGTGCGGCCCGCCGACCACGCGACGGACACCCCGGGGAACGACAGCCCTGCGGACGATGTGGCCCGCACCGTCCACCGGGACGACGCGGGGCGCCTGCCCATGCTCCTGGACCTCCTGGCCCGGCGCGGCCCGCTCGCCCTGCCGCCCGAGGCGGTGGAAGCCTTCGCACGGCTCACGGGCGCCCGGCGGGCCATCGCCGCTCTGGTGCTCGGTGGGCTGCCCCACGACAAGGACCACGACGCACACCTCAAGGCCCTGCGGGCAGCCCCGTACAAGGCGAACAAGGCGATGGCCCGGGAGTACGACGAGCTGCGCCACCGCCTCGGCGACGGCGGCTGCCGGGCGGTGCTCGCCGCGGGCGTCCCGCAGGACCCCTCCGAGCTGTGGAAGCCGGGCGGGACGACCGCCGCCGCCGAGCGGATGGCCCGCGCATGGGTGGGACTCCTCGGCGCCACGCAGTACGTAGACGAGGACCTCGCCGCCGCACTGGAGGCCGATCTCGGGCTGGGCGCCGGCTGGGTCCTCGCCCTGACCGGCGGCCCGGAAGCCGCCGGCCGGTGCGTGCCCGCGGCCCCCGGCGTCCTGGTCGGCGCCGCGAACGGCGGACTCTCCCTCCACCACGCCGAGGCCGACGGCAGCGCCGGCCGTCCGGTCTTCGTACAGCACCCCCTGCACGCGGCTCCGGCGTCCGTCGTCGCCTGGGCGCTGACCGAACTGCCGGCCGGCCATCCGGCCGCCGCCGCGGCCGCTTCGGTGCACACCGCCCTGCGGGCCCGGATGGACGACCCGCGCACCCTGATCCCGCTCGGCCGGCACCAGGCCCTGGGCCGGGCCGTGCCAGGAGACCCCGCCTTCACCCCGTACGAGGGCACGGTGCTGCCCTGCCCCCGGCCCCTGTACCGCGAGGACACCGTGGTCTCCACGGCCCACGACGACGGGCTGTTCGTGGTGTCGGTGCCCGGCCGCGACGTGTTCCTGCGGCCGGCCGCGCTCGCCGAACCCGCCCGGGCCGAGCGGGCCGAGCGGCTGTGCGCGACCCTGGACCTGCCCGAGCTGCTGGCGGCGGTCCGCCGGATCCAGGCGGTCCGCGGCGCGGCTCCGGACCGGATGCTCGCCCGCGCCGCCGCAAGCCCGGTCCCGCCCGGCGGCTACGAGCTCAACCCGGCGCTCAGTGTGCCGGAGCTGGTGGCCGAGGCCGGAGCCGTCCTCGGGCTGGGCCTCGACGCAGCCGCCCTGTACCTCCAACTCCTGGCGCTGGCCCGCCCCACCGATCAGAACGTGCGCCGCTGGAACGGCTGGACCCCGGCCCGGCACAAGGCGGCGCAGGCGGAGCTGGTGGCCGCGGGCACGGTGGAGTCCGGCCGACGGGCCCGCGCCGGCCGGACGGCCTTCCTCCCCGGCCCGTGGACCGACCTCAAAGCCCCGCATCCGCCGCTCGAAACCGTCAAGCTCGGCCCCCACGGAGCCCGCGCCGGAAGTTCGGAGCCCGAGATGCCGTTCCTGCGCCTGCTGTCCCCGGTCCCGCCGCACGAACTGTTCGCGGATGCCTGGCACGCGGCCCGTCGAGGGGTGGCCTCGTGACCGGGTACGGCCGTCCGGAGCCTGGCCGTCCTTCTTGACGCCGCATGACGAAACCCGGAGGCGAAGGCCTCCGGGTTCGTCATGCCGTACGGGGACAGGTCAGTCGGTCAGGTACGCGCGCAGCACCGTGACCTCGGATTTGTTGCCCGCCGTGTCGACCACCGTGCCGCGCAGGGAGGCGTGGCCGCCGGACGGCGGGGTCTGCGTGATGACCGCCCCGTCCTGGACCGGCAGGGTCTGCCAGGTGTAGCCGTCGTCGTAGGAGACGGACACGGTCAGGGACTTCAGTCCCTTCCCGGCCGCCGGGCCCAGGACGGTGACGGGGACGCGGAACGGGTGGCCCCCGTTGACGGTCCCGTCCAGACGTGTCGCGGGAGCGAACCGGACGACGGAGGCGGGCAGTTGGGCCGGGGTGCCCGTCGCGGTCGTGCCGGAGCGGAACCACCAGGTAGCGGTCACCTTCGACGAGGTGCGGCTGACGGTCCCGGACTGGGTGGCAGAGGCCACCAGCTTGTAGGAGGCCTCGCCGGGGGCGACCGAGAAGCGCTTGGCGTCGCGGAGCTCGGATGCCTGGTTGCCGACGACGACCCCGTTGCGGTAGAGCACGGTCCTGCCCTTGGCGTGGAAGCCGGTCCCGTCGTGCCCGGCGCCGTCCGCGAGCAGCGGCAGCGTGCCCCAGATCTTGTCGCCCTTGCGGTAGAGCCCGAGTCCCGCCGCGGTGTTCACCAGGGGCCCGGCGGCAGCGGTGTTGAAGCGTTCCTGGTAGGTGCGGCCGCCCGGGTAGGCGCGTTCGACGGCGTACGAGGTCTCCGCGACCTCGTTGCTGTTCTCGTCCAGGCCGAACTGGGAGGCGGACAGCGCCCACTTCACGCCGTCGACCGAGGAGAGGTGCAGCGTGACCGTGGTCGGCAGGAGCCGCGGCTGCCACATGGAGCTCGGGCCGTCGTTGCCCGGCAGCCGGCCGACCGCCCGTACGATGCCCACCTTGTCAGGGGCCGAGGAGCCGTGATCGACGGTGACGGTGGCCAGGTCGGAGGCCTTCAGATGGCGGGTGTAGCCGGTGGCCAGGGTGCGCACCGGGCCGCCGAGCGTGGTGTGGTACTCCTCGGTTTCGGACACCGCGTGCTTGTCCCACCGCTGGGTCAGAGTGTTTCCGGTGGCCGGCTCGGGACCCTGGCCGTGGGTGCGCAGCGGGATTCCGGACCAGAGCCACCATCCGAAGGTGTAGCCGACGTCGCCGACGCGCAGCTCGTAGCTGGGGGTGATGAACCCGGTGACGGCCGTGTCCGAGGGCACCGTGATGTCCACCGGCTTCGTGGTGCGGGCATCGACCGTGACCGTGGTGTCGCGGGTGATGTCGAGGCGGGGCTGGGAGATCCAGTCGAGGGCCTCCTCGCCAATCTCCGGGTCGGCCATGAGGTGCGAGTCGAGCATGTAGCTGCCCTTGGGGACGCGGATGGTCTGGGAGCCGGAGCCCTCGTGGTTGCTGAAGCTCCTGCCGGTGGCCAGCCCGCTCACGCCCTGGAGGTTGCTGGCGTAGATGGCCGGCCGCTTGCCGTCCCGGCCGATGTGGCGGATGGTCAGCGCGTACGACTCGACCTCGCGATCGGCGACGATCGCCGTACGGACGCTCTGCCCGGCCGCGGTCGCCACCGCGTGCCCGGTGTACCGGCCGTTGACGGAGCCGCCGAGCCGGGTGTTCAGGGTGAGGTCCACCGACGCGGTCTTGCCGGCGGGGACGGTGACGCTCGGCCGGGCGAAGGCGAGGAAGCCGGCCGGAGCGGGCTTCCCGTCGGGGCCGGTGGCGGTGACGGACAGCTTCAGGGTGACCGGAGCGGTGCCCAGGTTGCGGTAGGTGACCTTCCGGGTGACGGGGGCGTCGTCCTCGTGCGGCCACAGTGCGTTGGCGAAGGCCAGTGCGAGGGGTTCGGCGACCACGGACTGGCCGAGGGCCTGGCCGACCGAGATGCGGCCGGTGCCTTGCTGGAAGGCGTTGTAGGGGCCGGGCTCGGCGGAGCCGGTGAGGATGCCCTTGATCTGCGCGCCGGTCCACTTCGGGTGCTGCTGCTTGAGCAGGGCGGCGGCGCCGGCCGCGTGCGGCGCGGCCATGGAGGTGCCGGAAAGGGGGAGGTAGCCGACCGGGTTCTGGCCGACGCGCTGTTCGATGGCGCTGCCGACGGCGGCGGCCGCGGTGATGCCCACGCCCGGGGCCGTGACGTCGGGTTTGACGGCGCCGTCACCGGCGCGGGGGCCGGTGCCGGAGAAGTCGGCGAGGCGGTCGGACTTGTCGACGGCGCCCACGGTGAGGGCGGCGTCGGCGCTGCCGGGGGAGTCGATGGTGCCCGGTCCGGACTTTCCGTCGTTGCCGGCGGCGACGGCGAAGAGGACGCCCTTGTCGGCGGAGAGCTTGTTCACGGCGGCTTCGACCGGGTCGGTCTCGGGGGCATCGGGCCCGCCGAGGCTCAGGTTGACCACCTGGGCGCCCTGCGCGACGGCCCACTCGATGCCGGCCAGGATGCCGGAGTCGCTGCCGTAGCCTTCGTCGCCCAGAACCTTGCCGTTGAGCAGTTTGGCTCCCGGCGCGACGCCCTTGTACTTCCCTCCCGACTTGGCCCCCGTACCGGCGGCGATCGAGGCGACGTGGGTGCCGTGGCCGTACCGGTCCGCGGTGCTGCCCGATTCGGAGAAGTCCGCGGCGGCGACGACCTGGCCGGCGAGGTCGGGGTGGCCCGTGTCGATGCCGGTGTCGAGGACGGCTATCTTCACGCCGGTGCCGTCGTAGCCGGCGGCCCAGGCCTTGTCGGCGCCGATCTGACGCGTGCTCCTGTCCAGACTGGCGGTGCGGATGCCGTCGAGCCAGACGGAGGCGATGCCGTAGGGGGCGGCCAGGCGGGCGGCGCCGCCCTGCCGGCCGGTGAGCCCGACCCAGAGCGCGGCGGCACTCACCGGGGAGGCGGTCACGGCCTCGGCGTCGAGCAGGCCGTACGTACGATCCACGCGCACGCCGTCGGTGGAACGCAGGGCGGACTTGGCGGCCGGGGCGGAGCCGTCGTAGCGCACGATGAGCTTCAGTTGGTCGCCTCGGGCCTTGTGGTATTCGGGGCGGGAGAGTTCGGTGAGGTCGAAGAGGCGGGGATCGAGCCGGCCCGACTCGATCAGCTGCCGGGCATCGAGCGGGACGAGGCTGCTGCCGCCTTCGTCCCGGCGGACCGACACGGGTATCTTCTCCCGGCCCTTGGCCGGGGCGAAGCCGACGGGGCGGCCTTCGGGGTCCACGGTGACCTTGTCCCCGGTGATCAGGTTCAGTTGGGTGAACCCCTGCCCGGCGGGCTGTTGACCCACCGGTCCGTCCGAACTGCCGGTCGTGGGTGCGGCGGCGACGGGTGTGGTGAGACCCGCCGCGAGCGCGATGGCGGCGACGGCCGCCGAAACGGCCGCCCCCGAACTCCGAATACGAGGTGTACGCACGTCAATTCCCCCTGAAAGACAAGCGATCACCGACGGGAAGAAGACACCGCGGTGTGCTCGCAGTATTGCGGGGGCGCCGATGACCGGTCCATGACCGTTTCGCAACGGTTGACGGAGGGCGTCAATCCGCCAGGCAAGGCCCCGCAGGAACCGGACCCGTCGCTGCTGTGACCTTCAGCGATGTGTCGTTCAGCTCCGGCGTGACGTGGCCAGGTCGGGGTCGCTGTGGTGGCAGGAGTCCAGGTGGACCGGCGCTGCGTCGGGCACCAGGTCGGCGAGGGCGCTAGCCAGGGCGGTCTTCCCTGAGCCGGCTCCTCCGCCGATGAGCAGGATCCGACGCGAGGAGTGCCGGGTCACGCTCATGTGCGGGGTGCCTCCATCCAGGTGCCGGGTTGAGCCCGCGAGCGTAGTGGCGCAGGCAGCTCGCCGAGCGCACACCCTTCGGGCCGTGCGCGAGTGCGCACTCGTGCGCGGGTGTTCCGTTGCCGGATTCGCCGGTACCGCGGCGGGCTTCCCGGCTACCGTCGTAAGGCCGTTCCGAGCGGTGGGCGGTGGCGACGGAGAGGTGGCTGATGCCGATGATCGCGGTGGGGTTCCGGCTGGGCCGTGCCGTCACCGGGAGGCAGGTGACCGTTCTCCTCACGGAGTCCGGCGTGCTGCACCGCTCCCACGGGCTGTACGGGCAGCCGTCCAAGCTGGATCTGCCGAAACTGCCGCTGCGACATCTCCACCCCGACCTGTCCTGGAGGAAGGGCGAACACATCCTGACCGGCCCCATCAGCAGCCTTCGGGACCACCACGTCACGGCCACGGAGCGGGGCTACACGGAGGTGCTCATCGCGCCGGCGTGCGTACGCCTGGACGTGGAGGAGCAGCCCCTGCCCCTGAAGGAGAACCCACGAGCTGCCCGGCGCCACCCCGAGCTGACCGACGCCTTCATCGGGACCGCGCCCCACACGGAGCAGTCCCTGGACGCGGCCGTCGACGATTTCCGCACCGCACTCGGCCTGCCCGTCCGGCCGCGGAACGTCACCTGGCGGCCCCGCCGGTCACCCGTCCCTCCCCGGATCGAAGCCATGCTGCGCACCCTCGCCCACGGCACCGCGATCACATCGCCCGAACGCCTCGCCGTGGGCTGGAGCGTCACACCCCGGGCCGTCACCCTGCGTGTCGGCCGGACCGCCGAAGCCCTCGACCGGCCGGCCGTGCTCGAACTGCAGGCCGCGCTCACCGCCTGGCTGCGCCTCACCCAGCCGCCCACATCGTAGGCCCACCCCGTAGGCCCACCCCGTAGGCGCCGCTCCGGCACACGCCGGCGCGGGCGCCGGTCAGCCGAGGCGGGATCCGATCCGTACCCGCATCTCGACGACCGCCCGGCGTACGTCCTCGGGCGGCTCCGTGTCCTCGAGCAGCCCGAGGAGCACCATCAACGCGCGCGCCTCGTCCTTGCTGATCAGTTTCAGGCGCGGCTCGGTCACCCCGTCGAGCAGCACGTCCAGGAGGTCCACGGTCTCGTCCATGCCAGGAACAACGCCCGACGGGCTCACACGTCACCCTGCGGGTCGATCACCACGGCCGGACCACCAGCGCCCGCACCGCGCTCACGGCACCCCATGGCCCGCCGCAGGGTCGTACGGGGGCTCCTGACTCAGGAAACGGCTCGTGACGGGCAGGCCGACGCGGCGGAGCCGGGACGTCGGGCGGGTGCCGGACGGGCGCGGCGGGAGCGTGGCGAGTGCCGACAACAGGCCCTCCCATGCCTCGGGACGACCCGCGTCGACGGCGTGCCGGTAGGCCTCCCGCGCCTCGGCCACGCGTCCGGAGCCGGCCAGAAGCGGTCCCAGCGCCGCGAGCGCGGCCGTGTCACCGGCCGCCGCCCCGCGCAGGTAGCAGCGCTCGGCACCCGCCGTGTCGCCGCCGTCCTCGCGCACCCGGCCCAGTGCCGTCCAGGCCTCGATCGCGCCCAGGTCCACCGCGCGCCGCACGGCCCGTCCGGAGCCGGGACGGTCCCCGGCGCGTTCACGCATCCGCGACAGAGCGCCCCAGGCCAGCGGTGATCCGTACGCGGCGGCGCCGTCGGCGGCCGCCTCCGCGGCGTCCGGATCCCCCTCCAGCTCGCGCGCCCGGGCGAGGCCGGTCCAGGCCTCCACGCTGCCCGCGAGGGCCGCCTCCCGAGCCGCGTGATCGGCACCCGGCGGGTCGCGCCGGGACTGCCGTAGCTCCGCGAGCGCCGTCCACGCGTCGGCGTCACCGGTTCGGGCCGCCAGGGCGGCCCACTCCTCGGCCGCCGGCCGGTCCTTCGTCCGCTCGGCCATCAGGGCCAACCGGGACCAGGCGGACGACATCCCCAGGCCGGCGGCCGCACGGTAGGCGGCCGCCGCCCCGGCCGGGTCGCCGTCCGCCTCCCGCAGCCTGGCGAGGACGGCCCACCCCTCGGCGTCCCCCGCGGCGGCTCCGAGGCGTGCCGCCTCCCGCGCCGCCGGACGGTCGTCGCCGTTCCAGTGGAGCCGTACGAGGAGCGGGTGCGCGGCCGTCACCCCGGCCGCGGCGGCCCGCTCGGCGTGGCGGACCGCCTCGGCACGGCCGCCATCGCGTTCCATGATCCGGGCCAGGCCCATCGCTCCCCAGACGTCCCCCAGGGCCTCGGCCCGTTCGAGGGCCCGCCGTGCCCCGGGCAGGTCGCCGCGTACCTCCCGGATCCGGCCGAGCACACGCCAGACCAGCGTGTGACCGGCGGCAGTGGCCGCCTCGGCGACCGCGTCCCCGGCTGCGTCACCGGCTCCGTCACCGGATTCCCGGATCCTGGCCAGCGCCGCCCAGCTCCACGCGTCACCGAGCCCGGCGGCCCGCGCGTACGCGGCTTCGGCGGCGGCCGGTCCCGACGCGTCCTCACGGGACGCGGCCAGCGCCGCCCACGCGCTCGGGTCTCCGGCCGCGACGGCCTCGGCCGCCCCGGGACCGTCGGTGATCTCGCGCAGTACCGCCCAGGCTGCCCGGGCCCGCCCCGAACCGAGCTCCGCCGCCCGCTCGTACAGGGACAGCGCGACGCCGTAACGCCGCCGCTCCGCCGCGGCCGTGGCCAGGGCGTGGGCGTCGTCTCCGGTCCGCGCCCAGCGGGCCGCCTCCCAGAATCCGGCCGGTGGCACGCTGAGCGCCCGGACCCTGCGGGCGTGCTGATCGAGGTAGTCGTCGGGCCGGTAGCCGTCCGGGGCGCCCACCCCCGGGCGGTGCCGTTCGGCGATCAGCGCGGCGGGAACGCCGCCGTGCGCCGTGGTCAGCGATTCCACCGCCGCCGCGAACCAGTCCGGGCCGGCCGTGGCCCGGGCCCGCGCGTCCAGGAACCCGGCCGCCGCCTCACTGAGGAACCGGGCCGGAACCGCGCTCGCGTGCCCCAGCCGCCGTGCGTCCAGGGCCGCGGTCAGTACGGCGTACTCGGCGGCACTGAACCAGTGGTCCGGCCCGCTCTCCCACCGCCCCACCAGAGCCGGGCCGGAAGTGAGGTGCTGCAGCATCCGACCGCCGGAACCGGCCGCCCGCAGGGCCGCGGCCACCCGCGGATCCCGGGCCGCGGCACCCGTCAGCCCCGGAAGCCGCGCCGGCAAGGAGTCCGGGACGTCGACGACCGTGTGCCGCCCGCTGAGCAGGGCGCGGACGTGGTGCCCCGCACCCGGCCCCGCCCCGGGCCCCGTTTCAGGACCGGGCCCCCACCGGTCCCGGCTTCCCTCGGTCAGCCGCCGCAGGTGCTCGGGCCAGATCGTGCCCACCACCGCGAGCGGAGCGACCTCCTCCATCAGCCGCAGCACCGCGCGCGCAGCCTCCTCGCCGTCCGCCCCCGACAGGTAGCGCTGGGTCTCGTCGAGCCACAGCACCGTCCGTCCGTCGATGCCGTTCTGCGCCGTCCACGCGGCCAACTCCCGGGCGTCGGACGGGAAAAGCACCGGCCAGTCGGGCAGCACTTCCCGTACGGCCTCCCAGGCGGCCCGGGTCTTCCCCGTCGCCGACCGGCCGACGAGCAGGACGAACACCGTGGTTCCGGACTGCGCGGCATGCCCCAGCCGTCGGCGCAGCGTCACGTCGTGCGGGCGTTCCAGGTACGCGGGCAGGGGTCCGTCACCGGAGCCGTCCGGGTCCGGTGCCGGATGCACCCCGAGCCACAGCGGGTCCCAGCGGCCGGCGGTACGGAGCGTCGTCCCCCGCTCCAGCCCCGCCCGCACCCACAGGGCCCGGATCTCGGCGTCCACGGCCGCCCGGTCCTCGCCGGCCGCGGAGGCGAGGACCGCGGCCACCGAGACCGTGTCCTCCAGGGAGGCCAACTGGGCACTGCCGAGCAGCCGGTGCACCGTGTCCTTGGACGGCGCGCCGGGCAACTCGTCGTCCTGCGCGACCCGCTCGGCGATCCCCACGACGGAGGGCGCACCGGCGGCCCGGTAGAGGGTGTGCAGCCGCAGCTTGAGGGTGCGCAACGGCCCCGGCGGCAAGCGCGGCACGGGCACCGGCCGCGGCCTGCGTACGGCCGACCGGGCGGCGGTGGCGGAGGTGGCGGCCGTGGTGGGGCCGTCACCACTTCCGGACGGGCCGTCGCGCCCCTCCGTCCCCCGATCCCCGCTCCCGGTTCCCACGTCCCTCACCCTTTCGGCACTCGTCGCCTTCCATCGCACCTCCTCGCCGTCGTCCTGCCGACAGCGCGGCCGCGGGCCCCTCCCGTCGCCACCGATCGCCACCCGTCCCGGCCCTCAGGCCCGGCCGCACGGTGGGTCTCACGGCTCGTCACCGACGTCCGCCGCCCCGCACCCACCAGGAGGTCACCGTGCTCACCACCCTGCTGCTGTCCCTGGGCTCCCGAGCCACCGTCTCGACGCTGCGCACCGTCCTCGTGACCGTCCTGCTGCTGCCGGTCCTCCTGCTGGTGACGGTGGCGTGCTTGCCCGCACTGCTCGTCCTTCCCTTCCGCCCGTCCCGTGACACGCACGTCCTGGGCCTGCTGCGCGAGTTGCGGGTCTTCACCGTCGCCCTGCTCCGTGGCGCACGGTGAAGCGGTTCGTCAGCCGGCTTCGAATTCCGAGCGTGCCCGGGCCAGCACCTCCAAGGCGCGCTCCACGGTTTCGTGGGTGGGCCCCCATCGGCTCAACCGGATGACGCGGAGGGGCTTGCCCGGGCCGTCCTCGTGGCAGACGACCGCCACCGCGCCGCCATGAGCGGACGCCCGCTTGTGCGCACCGTGGAGGACGGCGACGCCGGACGTGTCCATGAAGTCGACCCCGGTCAGGTCGACGAGCTGCCACACGTGTCCGAGGATGATGAGTTCGGTGGAGAACTCACGGAACAGGGGGTGGGTGAAGACGTCCAGTTCACCCTCCGCGATCACGTGCGTGACGTCGCCGGGCAGATGCTCGTGAGACAGGCGCAGATCGTCCACCACTTCACGCTAGTCGACGGCAGCCCTTCACCAGAAGGTGCCGGACGGGGTCAGAAGGCGTAGCGGAGTGTCAGTGCCGGTGTCCGTCAGGGCCGGGGCCATGGAGGGGCGCTCCTGGCGGAGCGCCCCTAGCGATCTTCACCGGCTACGTGTGCGACCCCGTCGGGATCCGGTCGGCGCAGGCTTTGCGTCTGCGGTATCTACGAGGCTCTCAGTAGGTGTGTCCTGTGTGCGCGAGTGCCTGCTTCAGCAGTACGCCGTGGCCGCCGGGCATCTCGTTGTTGACGGCGAGGTCGGCGGCCTCCTGGGGGCTGAACCAGACCAGGTTCAGTGCGTCCTGCCGGGGCCGGCAGTCGCCGGCCACCGGGACGACGTAGGCCAGCGACACCGCGTGCTGGCGGGGGTCGTGATAGGCGGTGATGCCGGCGGTGGGGAAGTACTCGGCGACGGTGAAGGGCTGGAGGGATGCGGGGACACGGGGCAGAGCCACGGGCCCGAGGTCCTTCTCCAGATGGCGCAACAGCGCGTCACGGACCCGCTCGTGGTGCAGGACGCGTCCGGACACGAGGGTCCGGCTGACCGTTCCGTCCGGGCCGATGCGCAGCAGTAGTCCGATGCTGGTGACTTCGCCGCTCTCGTCCACGCGCACAGGAACCGCTGTCACGTACAGGATCGGCATCTGGGCCCTGGCCACTTCGAGTTCGTCCGTGGTCAGCCAGCCGGGCGTGGTTTCGATCATGTCAGACATTGCTCGATCATACTTTCCGAGTGCCGTAGCCGAAGGACCCACAGGCCGGTTCACACGCGCAGGTCCTCATTCCGACTGCCGCGCGACGACGCCGGGTGGCGCGGCGTACCGGCTCCAGCGGGCTTGGCGGGGACCCTACCGCCTCCGGAGCCCTTCTCCGCGCACGCTCGGAGTGTGCGGTGCACCGCCGACTCCTACCGCCTCACCACCACCCGCGCCCGCGCCGAACAGCAGGCCACGGCCAGATGATCCCGCGACTCAGAGCGCGATCGGCCGGTACTTCAGGGCCTCATCGACAATCTGCTCCGCTGGCGCGCCCGGAAGGCTGCCCGAGGGGTGGAAGACCAGGCGCTCACCCGGGGATGCGACACGTTCGCTTCCAGGAGCCGCAGGTAGTAGTCGCTCTCAGGAGAGGCCGTCAGGAGTCTGCGAACGATCTCGACGAGCTCGTCCCGGGTGATGCCCGGAACCACGGGCCGAGCCGGCCGGGCCGCCTCGGCCCGTCGGTGCCGACACGCCCCAGCCGGCCGGCTCAATCAGTACCTCGCTGTGAGTGGCCGCGGGGCCTCGGGGTGTGTGGCCGGGGAGCGCTCGGTGGGTCAGCCCGTCGGGCTGGCGGCGGTGGCGGGCTGGGGCTGGAGCACGTCCTCGCCGTAGAGGTCCTGCACCCAGCTGGTCTGGTAGACGGTGTCGAGGTAGCGCTCGCCGAGGTCGGGGGCGATGGCGACCGCGGTCACCTGCTGTTCCCGCTGGGCCAGCCATTGGGTGGCTCCCTTGACGACAGTTCCGGTTGAGCCGCCGAAGACGAAGCCGTGGCGGGCCAGTTGGTGGCACGTGCGAATCGTCTCGGCTTCGTTGACGTGTACCACCTCGTCCACGTAGGAGGTGTCGAGGAGCGGGGGGCGGATGCTGGTGCCGAGGCCGGGGATCATGCGGCGACCGGACGTGTGTCCAAAGGTGGCGGAGCCCTCTGGATCGATCGCGACGATGCGTACCGGGCGGTGCCAGGTGCGGAAGTAGCGGGCGCACCCCATCAGGGTCCCGGTGGTGCCGGCCCCGATGAAGAGGACATCGAGGTCAGGGAAGGCGCGGGCGATGGCCGGTGCGGTGATCCGGTAGTGAGCGCTGTGGTTGTTGGGGTTGGTGTACTGGTTGAGCCATACGTAGCGGTCGTCGGAGGCGCACAGGGCGCGGACGTGGTCGATGCGGGCGCCGAGCAGTCCGCCGGTGGGGGAGGGCTCGGTGACGATGTGGACCTGGCTGCCGAGGGTCTCCAGGAGCAGCCGGGTCGCCAGGTTGCAGCGGGAGTCGGTCACGCATACGAACCGGTAGCCCTTGCTCGCTGCGATCATGCTCAGCGCCACTCCGAGGTTGCCGGAGGAGGATTCCACCAGAATGGATCCAGGGGTGAGCAGGCCGTCGCTTTCGGCGGCCTCGACCATCGCGGTTGCGGCTTTGAGCTTGATGGACCCCGCGAAGTTGAATCCTTCGCATTTGAGGAACAGCCGGTGCCCGGTGACGGCCTCGAGGTCGACGTAGAGGTCGTCCTGGTTGAAATCCTGGGGGGCGGATATGACCGGCATGGTTGCCTCCTCGCATGCGCCCACGGCGCCGTCTGGTACCGCCGGCTCCTGTGGGGGCGGCTCGGGGAAGGTGTCGCCTGGTGCCACGTCTTCGGGACTCCTCCAGTACGCGGGCTGAGCGCGGCTCTGTCATGCCACCGGATGTCGTGGCTTGACATCGGCCACGATCAGGGATAGGGGCCGGGCGGGCTTGATCCAGGCCGGTGAGGGCGGATGCGCCCGGCATGCGCGAAAAAGCAAGGGGTGAAGACCGGCACCGGCGGCCGCCTACCGCCGCAAGCACGGGGCGTCAAGTTACGAAATCCAGCGGCATGACGGATATGCCCCTGCCGGGCCTACTGGAGGGGCGGCATCACGAATCCGCTCGCGTGACCGGCGGGTGCCGACCGCCGCGGTCCGCGGCGCCCGGAACATCGTCGAGGAGTGCCCATGCTAGAAGAATCCACCGATGCCTGGACGTCCTGCCCGCCCGGCACGGCCGGCAGCCCGGCGGCCGAGACCGCGCGGCTCCTCGCGGAGGTGCTTGCCGAGGCCGTGGGTGTGGAGCAGGTGCCGGGTGACAGCAACTTCTTTGATGATCTGGGTGCCGATTCGCTGGTGATGGCCGGGTTCTGTGCCCGGGTCAGGAAGCGGGCCGACCTGCCGCCTGTATCGATGAAGGACGTCTACCGGTATCCCACGGCCAACGGCCTGGCCTCGGCGCTCACCCGCGTCGCGCCCCAGGCCCCTGCTTCCACTCACACCGTGCCCGCAGCCTCGACGCCCGTATCCGCTGGGCCCGTGACCACGGGACCGGCATCAATCCAGGCATCAACTCAGGCATCAACGCCGGTGTCCGCTTCGGTGCGCAGGATGGCGGCGCGGGCGGGCACAGGGCAGTACCTGCTGTGCGGAATGCTGCAGTTCCTGGTGTTCCTCGGCTACTCCTACCTCGCCGCCCTGGCCACGGTCCGAGGCTTCGAGTGGGTCGGCGCCGGCTCCGGCGTGCTCGATGTCTACCTGCGATCCGTACTGCTGGGCAGTGTCGGCTTTGCCGGCCTGTGCGGGGTGCCGATCGTGGCGAAGTGGACCCTCATCGGTCGTTTCACGAGCCGCGAGTTTTCCGTCTGGACCCTCGGCTACGTACGCTGGTGGCTGGTCAAAACCTTGATCCGCACGAGTCCTGTCCGTCTGTTCACCGGGTCGCCGTTGTATTCGGCGTATCTCAGGGCGCTGGGCGCGAAGATCGGGCGCGATGTCGCGATCTTCTCCACGCATGTCCCTGTCTGCGTCGATCTGCTCACGATCGGTGACGGAACCGTGGTCCGCAAGGATGCGTTCCTCTCCTGCTACCGGGCGCACGACGGTCTCATCCAGACCGGCCCCGTCACCCTCGGCCGCAACGTCCACGTCAGTGAGCAGACCGTCCTCGACATCAACACCTCGATGGGCGACCGGGCCCAGCTCGGGCACGCCTCCAGCCTGCACGCCGGTCAGAGCGTCCCCGCGGGCGAGCGCTGGCACGGGTCACCGGCCGAGCCCACCGGTACGGACTTCCGCACGGTCGGTGCCGTCGACGGCTCCACCGCCAGGAAGCTCCGTTACACCGTCGGACAGCTGCTCGCCCTGATGCTGGTGCATCTGCCGCTGGCCGCCGGCTGTGTCACAGTGCTGCTGGCCCCGCTGTCACAGCTGAACACAATGTCTCAGGACGGGACTTCGGCGTTCGCCACCGGGAGGTTCTACCTGGGTGTGCTGGCCGCGTCCTTCGTGCTGTTCTTCGGAGCCGCCTTCGCCGCGCTGGTCATCCAGGGCGTGGTGCCGCGCCTGCTCCATCTGGCGGTCAAGCCGGACACGGTCTATCCGCTCTACGGCTTCCACTACGGTCTGCAGCGGGCCATCGCGCTGCTGACCAACAGGAAGTTCTTCACGGGACTGTTCGGCGACAGCTCCGCGATCGTCCACTACCTGCGCTACCTCGGCTACGACCTGTTCCGTGTCACACAGACCGGTTCGAACTTCGGTAGCGAAGTGAAGCACGACAACCCGTTCTTGACCTCGGTGGGCAGCAGGACGATGGTCGCCGACGGCCTGTCCGTCATCAACGCCGAATTCTCCAACACGTCATTCAGGCTGTCCCGGGTCTCGATCGGAGCCCGCAGTTTCCTCGGCAACCACATTGCCTACCCCTCGCGGGCCAGGACCGGTGACAACTGTCTGCTGGCGACGAAGGTGATGGTCCCGGTCGACGGAGAGGTACGGGAGAACGTGGGCCTGCTGGGCTCGCCCCCCTTCGCCATTCCGCGCACGGTGATGCGGGACACCCGGTTCCAGGAGCTGGAGAGCGGTGGCGAGCTGCGTCGGCGCCTGGCTGCCAAGAACCGGCACAATGCCGTCACGGCGGGGCTGTACCTGATGGCGCGGTGGATCCACGTCTTCGCCGTGACCCTTCTCGCCCTGGGCGCCACCACCCTCTACCCCTCGCTAGGAGCGTCGGCGTTCGCGCTGGCCGGTGTCCTCACGCTGCTGTTCAGCGTCGTCTACTTCGCGCTGCTCGAACGGGCCGTCACCGGGTTCAAGGCGCAGAAGCCTCTGTACTGCTCGATCTACGAGCCGTCGTTCTGGCGGCACGAGCGCTTCTGGAAGATGGCGTCGGTCGATTACGTCCAGTTCTTCGACGGGACTCCGTTCAAGAACCTCGTCTGGCGGTTGCTGGGCGCGCGGATCGGCAAGCGGGTCTTCGACGACGGCTGCTTCTTCCCCGAGCGGAGCCTCGTCACCATCGGGGACGACTGCACGTTGAACGCGGGCACGGTGATCCAGTGCCACTCGCAGGAGGACGGCGCCTTCAAGTCCGACCGCACCACGATCGGTGACGGCTGCACCCTCGGTGTCGGCGCGCTCGTCCACTACGGCGTGACGTTGGCAGACCGTGTCCAGCTCGCCTGCGATTCCTTCCTCATGAAAGGCGAGCAGGCCCCACAGGGGGCCCGGTGGGCGGGAAACCCGGCCCGACAGCTGCCGGACTACACCCCGCCACCCACCCCGCCACCCGCACCGCCGCCGGCGCAGCCGTCCGGCGCCGCGCCCCGCACCCGAACCCGCTCGGTGGCGTCTGACGCCAACCCACATCGCTACCAGACAGGAGAGACCCCTCATGGAGCTCAACGCATCCACCAGTAGAGAGTTCTGGCACGGCGTCCTGGCCGCCGGCAGCGGCTTCGCGCCCCTTCCGCGCTGGACCCCGGCGCCGGTCGCGGGCGTGGCCGAGTACGAGGCGCAGGTCCCGGCCGGCCGGGCGACGGCATTGCGCCGGCTGGCAGACGACCTGGGGGTGTCGCTGGACTGTGTGCTGCTGACCGCGCACGCGAAGGTGCTGGCCGCGCTGAGCGGCGAGCAGGAGGTCACCACCGGTTACGTAGCCGCTTCCGGTGGCCGCCCCCTGCCGTGCGGACTGACGGCCGGCCCCGGCTCATGGCGGACCCTGCTGCGGCACACCCACCACGCCCTCGCGCGATTCCTGGCCGACCAGGACTTCCCCGTCGATGACCTCAGGAGCGAACCGGGCCTGACCGAACCACCCTTCGAGACCGTACTCGACCCCACCGGCCTCGGCGGCGACCGCCCTGACGCAGAGGCCGGCGCCGACCCGGCCCCGGACAGCAGCACCCTGGCCGCCGGCACGGCCCTGTGGACGGGCATCGCCCACCACGACGACGGACGGCTGACGCTGCGGCTGCGCTACCGCACCGACGTCCTCGACGCGGACTGCGCCGCCCGGATCGCCGGATACCACCTGACCGCGCTCGCCTCGATGGCCGCTGACCCGGATGCCGATCACGCAGGTCAGAGCCTGGTGTCGGCAGAAGAGCTCCGTTTCCAGCTCCATGGCCTCGCCGGGCCGCGCCGGGACCTGCCCGAATACCGGGTGCACGAGCTGTTCGAACAGCGTGTACGGCGGCATCCCGACGCCGTGGCGGCCCAGCACGGCAACCGGAGGTGGAGCTACCAGGAGCTCAACACCCGCGCCAACCGGCTGGCCCGCGCCCTGCGGGCCCAAGGACTCCGCCATGAAGGGGTGGTTGCCGTGGCGATGGAGAGGAACCTGGACTGGCTGGCCGCCGTCCTGGCCGTCTTCAAAGCCGGCGGTGCGTACCTGCCCATCGAGCCGCATCTGCCGGCCGAACGCATCGAAGCCATGCTGGCCCGTGCCGGATGCGGGCTCGTGATCACAGAACCGGCCGCCACCGCCACCCTCCAGCCGGCCTTGGCCTCCCGGCCCGAGGTCCGGACGCTGTTCGTCGACACCGCTTACGGCGAGGAGCATGCCGGGACCGATCTCGGTATCGACGTCACACCGGACCAGCTGGCCTACATCTACTTCACCTCCGGCTCGACGGGTGAGCCCAAGGGTGCGATGTGCGAACACCAGGGCATGCTCAACCACCTCTACGCCAAGATCGACGACCTCGAGATCGGCGAAGGGCAGGTGGTGGCCCAGACCGCGCCCCAGTGTTTCGACATCTCGCTGTGGCAACTGCTCGCCCCGCTGCTGGCCGGCGGGCGGACCCTGCTGATCGAGCAGGAAACGATCCTCGATGCCGCACGGTTCGTCGACACCGTTGCCCGAGGCCAGGTCACCGTGTTGCAGGTCGTCCCCTCCTACCTCGACGTCGTCGTGTCCCATCTCGAGCAGCACCCCCGGGCGCTGCCGCACCTGCGGTACGTGTCGGTCACGGGCGAGGCACTGAAGAAGGAACTCGCCCAGCGCTGGTTCACCGCCCAGCCCCACATCAAACTCGTCAACGCCTACGGCCTGACCGAGACCAGCGACGACACCAACCACGAGGTCATGGACCGCGCACCGGACGCCGACCGGGTCCCGCTGGGCCGGCCCGTCAACAACGTGCGCCTCTACGTCGTCGACGAGCACCTCAACCCGGTGCCCCTGGGCGCGCCCGGCCTGATCGCCTTCTCCGGGGTCTGCGTCGGCCGCGGCTACGTCAACGACGCCGAGCGCACGCGGCCGACGTACCTCGCCGATCCACACCGTGAGGGCGAGCGGCTGTACCGCAGCGGCGACGTCGGCCGCTGGCGGCCCGACGGCAAGCTGGAGTTCCTGGGCCGCCGCGACAACCAGGTCAAGATCCGTGGTTTCCGCATAGAGACCGGCGAGATCGAAAACACCCTGCTACGAGCACCCGGGGTCCGCGACAGCGCCGTCGTGGTCACCGAACGGCCCGACCACAGCACCCACCTGGTGGCGTTCTACACCGCCCCGTACCCGCTCGAAACCAGCATCCTGCTGGACCGGCTGGGCACGTCACTGCCCGGGTACATGGTCCCCTCGGCCATCCACTGGCAGGAAAGCCTCCCGCTGACCCCCAACAGCAAGATCGACCGGAAAGCCCTGACGGCCCTGGCCGCGCGGCTTCACGCCACCGAGGACGATGTCCAGGCGCCTCGTACGCCCGCCGAACAGCGGATGGCGGCCGCGTGGGCGAGCGCGCTCGGCATTCCGCAGGGCCGGATCGACCGGCGCGACAACTTCTTCGACCGAGGCGGCACCTCCCTGTCGGCCGTGAAACTCGCCATCACCCTGGACCGCGCCGTGTCCCCGGCAGACGTCGTACGACACCCCGTCCTCATCGATCTGGCCAGGTTCCTGGACACCGCATCCCACCAGCGCCCCGTCGCACAGCCGGCTTCCCCCTGATCGCCGGCGTCCTCCTCACCGTCACGGAAAGGACAGAGACCATGTCATTCACCAGCTCCGCCCCGATGAGCCCCGGCCCCGTGCTCACCTCCGCGTCCGTGCCCCGAGCGGACCTGTGCCCGGGCAAGCCCCCGATCCTGCGTGTTCCGACCCCCGACCAGGCCGGTCTACCGGCCTGGGCGGCCGAGCACCGCCACACCCTGCACGGCCTCGTCACCGAGCACGGCGCCGTACTCGTCCGGGGGCTCGCCCTGTGCGACACGGGGCAGGTCGCCTCCGTCTTCGGCCGATTGACCCCCGCCCTGATGACCGACACCGAAGCCTTCGCCCCCCGTCAGGCGTACGCCCCCGGCGTGTACTCCTCCACGGCCTGGCCGGCCAACCAGCCCATGTGCATGCACCACGAGCTCAGCTACACCCACAGCCCTCCCGGTCTGCTGCTGCTCGCCTGTCTGACGGCACCCACCACGGGCGGAGCCACCGCCCTCGCGGATTCCGCCACCGTCCTGGAGGCACTGCCGCCGGAACTCGTCCAGCGGTTCGAGCAGCACGGCTGGCTGCTCACCCGCACCTACAACGACGACATCGGCGCCTCCTGGACCGAGGCGTTCGGCACCGACGACCGGGCGGCCGTCGAGAGCTACTGCCGCGCCAACGCCGTCGAGTTCGCCTGGCAAGCCGACGGCGCCTTGCGCACCCGCCAGCGCCGCCCGGCCGTGGTGCGCGACCCGGCCACCGGCAGGCGCCGCTGGTTCAACCAGATCGCGTTCCTCAACGAGTGGACGCTGGCACCCGAGGTACGGGAGTACCTCGTCGACGTCTACGGCCCCGAAGCCCTGCCGTTCAACACCTTCTTCGGAGACGGCGAACCGATCGGCGAGGACGTGGTCCACCTGATCAACACGGTCTACGACGAGCACACCGTCCGCGAGCCGTGGCAGTCGGGCGACCTGATGCTCATCGACAACATCCGCACCGCCCACAGCAGGGAACCCTTCGAGCCGCCGCGCGATGTCCTCGTCGCCATGGCCGCACCACGGCCCCCGGCCTCTTTCCCGCCCGCACCCGCCGCGGCCCCCGAAGGGAGCACCCGATGACCACGGTCCGTCCCGCTGCCGCGCAGTCCCCGATGCCCGAACCGAACGCAGGGCCGGCGCCGCTCGCCGTGCCCCCGATCACGGTGCCCCCGTTCGCCGTGATCCCAGGAGCCCAGGTCCAGCACACCCTTCAGGGTCAGGAACAGCAGATCATGGAGCTGATCGAGGCCACCTACCATCTCCACGCCGTGGGGGAGTCGGTGAACCCGCCCTCGTACTTCCTGCGCTTCCCGGACCGCCCGACCGCCCGCATCATCGCGCTGCCCGCTTCGATCGGCGGACAGGCGCCGGTGGACGGCCTCAAGTGGATCTCCAGCTTCCCCGACAACGTGCAGGCCGGCATCCCCAGGGCATCGGCCGTTCTGATCCTCAACGACCACGACACCGGCTACCCGTTCGCCTGCCTGGAGAGCTCCATCATCAGCGCCACCCGAACGGCCGCGATGGCCGCATCAGCGGCCGGCAGGCTCAGCCAGGGCCGCCGGACACGACCGGCCCGCGTCGGATTCTTCGGAACAGGCCTCATCGCCCGCTACATCCATACCTTCCTGACCGCGACCGGCTGGTCCTTCGACGAGATCGGCGTGTACGACGTCTCCGCCGACAGCGCCTCCGGCTTCCGCAGCTACCTCCAAGACACCCCCGCGGCCACCCGGATCACGGTGCACGACAGCCCCGAGCAGCTGATCCGCTCCAGCGACCTGCTCGTCTTCGCCACCGTCGCCAGCCGGCCACACGTCACCGACCCGGCATGGTTCGACCACAACCCCCTGGTCCTGCACGTGTCACTGCGCGACCTCGCCCCCGAAATCCTGCTCGCCTCGGCCAACGTCGTCGACGACATCGAGCACTGCCTGAAGGCCGACACCTCGCCCCACCTGGCCGAACAGCTCACGGGGAACCGAGACTTCCTCACCGGCACACTGCACGACGTCACGACCGGCCGTGCGGTACTGCCGCAAGACCGGCCGGTGGTGTTCTCACCCTTCGGCCTGGGCGTACTCGACCTCGCCGTCGGCAAACACGTCTACGACGAGGCAGCCCGCACCGGGCAACTGAACGTCATCGACGGCTTCTTCCACGAACTGCGCCGATACGGGTAGGCGGGCGTCCTGATGTTCACCCTCGCGTCCGAAGCCGCTGTCCTGGCGGTGCGGGACTCCCGGCGAACGGTGCCTCAGGTCTTGAAGTTACCGAGGGGTAGCCACGGGGTGAGGCAGGGCGGTAGCGTCTGACCTGTTGAAAGGAGAACCATGCCTCGTACGCTGACGGTGTCCGACAGCATCGTCGTCCATGTCGGTCCCGCAGAGGTCTACCGGCGCGTATCCGATCCCGCGCGGATGGGGGACTGGAGCCCGGAGAACCTCGGTGCCATCGTGCACGGGGGTGCCCCGGAACCGAGCGTCGGGATGGTCTTCGACGGGCGGAACAAACGCGGTGCCTTCCGCTGGACCACCCGCTGCACCGTGACGGCACTCGAGCCGGACAGGTTGTTCCGGTTCCGGGTACATGCCATCGGTGTCACGCGGCCGCGGCTGCCGGGCCCCATCGCCACGTGGGAGTACCGCTTCGAGCCCGTCCCGGAGGGGACCCGGGTGACCGAGACGTGGACCGACGACCGCCGGTCGTGGCCGGACTTCGTGGCGAACGCCTTCGACCGGGTGGCGACGGGCGGAAGCGTCTTCGCCGATTTCCAGCGCAGGAACATCGGCACGACCTTGCGCAACCTCAAGAAGGCTCTGGAAACCGGCTGAAGCGTCCGGGGCCCGTGCCCGGCCCCGGCCTTCAGGGCGATACCCCCAGCGCCCGCAAGGCGAGTGCCCAGCCGAGACGGGCCTCGCCGGATTCCGCGGACCAGCCGGTGAGTTCGGCGATTCGTCCGACCCGGCCCCGCACCGTATTGCGGTGGCAGTAGAGCCTCTCGGCGGTACGGGAGGCGGAACACCCCTCGTCGAGCCAGACCCGCAGCGTGTCCAGCAGCACCGCCCGTTCGGCACCACTGCGCAGGACACCCTCGAGATAGCGCCCCACCAGGCGTTGAGCGATCTCCGGGTCGGCACGGAGCGCGGCGTGCGCCAACCTGTCGTCGAGGGCCGCGACCTCCCCGGCACCCGGCGAGAGCGTCGCGAGCGCACGCCCCGCCAGCCGCAGCCCCCGGTCGACCCCGGTCAGTTCCTCGAACGGCGGCGAGATCCCCGCCGCGCGGCGCACCACCCCGCGCAGGGTCCGCGTCAGCTCCTCGGGTGTGGCGGAGCCGAACCGTACGAGGCCGGCGAGGACCTCCGCGCGCGGCCGCCAGAACGACCACAGCCCGGCGGCTTCCAGCGCGGGCCCCGGCTCGGCGGGCGACGCCGGGTCCTGGGCGATGACGACCACGGCGTACAGGTCGCGGGCCGGCACCCCGAGGGCCGTGGCCGCCGCGGCGGCCACGGCCGGGTCACCGCCCCGCCCGTCGAGCAACGCCTCGAAGAGGGCGCCGCGCCGGGAGTCCTCCCGGTGCTGCAGCTCCACGGTGGTGATCCCGTACGCGTCCGCCATGGCGGACGAGAACCGGTCGATGGTTTCCCACAGGGCGCCCGCGATGTCGCCGAGCATCCGCTGCTGTGCCGGTGGCCGGTCGCGCATCCGGTCCGCCAGCGCCTGCCAGATGACCCGGCCGCCGCGCCGGAACGCATGGAGCACGGTGACCAGCGGCACACCCTGCTCGGCGCGCAGCCGTCCGGTCTCGGTGGCGGCGGCCTCGATGTGGCGCCCGCTCGACGGCAGCTCGCCGAAATCGTTGAGGGCCAGCTCCACGTTGCGGCGGCAGGTGGTCCGCAGATCCGCGTGGGAGACGGTCCGGCCGGCTGCGTAGAAGGGGCTGTGCGCGCGGATGTCGGCCGTCAGGGCGTCGGTAAGGCGGCCGAGGTCCGCGAGCAGAGCTGTCGCCAGCTGCCGGCGCAGCGCCCGTTCCTCGTCGTTCATGGCCGCAGGTTAGGCATATGCACCGTCCGCTCGGAAGCCCGGGTGCCCGTGCCCAACGCTGCGGTACGAACGCTGTGCGGATGCAGATGGCCGCGCCATCGGCCCGTCCCCGATTCTGGCCCTGCCGCTACCCCCGTACGAAGGAGCCACCGTGCCGCTCAGCGTCGCCACCCTGCTCTCCGACTCGGCCCACCGCCACCCGGACCGCATCGCCGTCGTCGAGGGGGAGGTGCGCCTCACCTACGCGCGGCTCTGGGACGAGGTCCTGGGTTTCGCCGCCGTCCTGCGGACCCGCGGGATCGGACACGGTGACCGGGTGGCGGTGCTGCTGCCGAACACCGCGGACTTCCTCCGCGCCTACTACGCGGTGCTCGCGGCAGGCGCGACCGTGGTCCCGGTGCACGCACTGCTGGTGGCCGACGAGGTGGAGTACGTGATGCGGCACAGCGGAGCGAAGGCGCTCGTCAGCGGAGGGGCACTGCGGCCGGACCTGCTCGGTCTGACGCCCGGCGACACGGTGCTGGGATGTCTGCCGCTGTTCCACAGCTACGGTCAGAGCTGCGCGATGAACGCCACCCTGCGCGCCGGTGCCACCCTCGTCCTGCTGCCCCGCTTCAGCGGACCGACCGCCCTGGACGCCATGATCCACGAGCGGGTCACCGTGTTCATGGGCGTCCCGACCATGTACCACGCTCTCACCGAGGCTGCAGCGGACGACGACCGCCGCCCCGCGGCGCTCCGGTTGTGCGCGACGAGGACGGCTTCCTCACCATCGTCGACCGCGAGAAGGACCTCATCATCCGGGGCGGCTACTACGTCTACCCCCACGAGGTCGAAGAGGTGCTCGCCCGTCACCCCGCCGTCGCCGAGGTCGCCGTCGTCGGTCTGCCCGATCCGGCCCGGGGCGAGGAGATCTGCGCCGTCGTGGTGCTGCGCCACGACGCCACCGGGGACGAGCTCGTGGCCTGGAGCCGGGAGGGCCTGGGCCGGCACAAGTACCCGCGGATCGTACGGTTCCTTCCCGCGCTGCCCCTGGGGCCCAGCGGCAAGGTGCTCAAGCGCGAGCTGCGCCGGTCCGGCGCGTGATTGACGCCGCGGCCGGGCCGGTGTGACGATGCGCCGATGACGGACCTGCACGCCCGGATGACCGCCCGGGCCGGTGACTTCACCGCCGTCGTGGTCGCGCGCTGCGCGGCGGAGGCGCCGTTCTACGGGGCCCTGCCCCGCCGCACCCTCCAGGGAGAGGTGGCGCGCTCCATCGCGGCGGTGCACGCGCTGCTGCTCAGGGCACTGCGCGAGGGCGGCGGGAGTCCGATGGCTCCGGGCGACCTGACCCGGCTCATCGAATGGTCGGCGCGCCGGGCCGAGGAGCGCGTTCCCCTCGAGGCGGTGATCGCCGCGTACCTGATCGGCGCCGAGGTGTGGTGGCAGACTCTGACCGAGGTCGCGGAGCCCGGTGGGCTGGCCGGAGCGGGCGGCAAGCTGCTCGGCTGCCTGCACGCCGCTCTGCCCGCGGTCGTCCTCGCGCACCAGAACGCCCAGGAGGACATCCACAGCGAGGACAAACGGGTCCGGCGGGCCCTGCTCGGAGCCCTGCTGGCGGGACGTCCCCACGAGGAACTGGCCGACGCGGCGCGGGTGTCCGTGGCGGGCGAGCACGAGGTGGTGGCCTTCGCGTTCGAGTCCGACCCGCCCACGAGACTGGTGCAGTCCTCGCTCGACGCCTTCACCGGGATTCCCGTGCTGATGGACCACGTCGCCTGGATCGCCCTGCTCCCGGGCAGGCCCGACGTCCCGGGCCTGGTGGCTCGGCTGGAGAAGGACATGGGGCAGGGCGTGTGGGCCGCCGCCGCCCGCTCCCACGCGCCGGCGGCCGTCCCGGCGGCGGCGCAGGAGGCCGGCCGCGTGCTGGATCTCGTACGACGCCTGGGACGCCCACCGGGGTGCTACCGCCTCGACGACGTGCTGCTGGAGCACCAGATCGCGCGCCCCGGGGACGGCCTCGTACGCCTGGCGGCCAAACTCGACCCCCTGGAGGAGCACCCCTTCCTGCTCGAGACGCTGCGCGTGTTCGTCGAGCGGGGGCTCAACCGCCGCCGGACAGCGTCGGAGCTGTGCGTCCACCGCAACACCCTGGACTACCGTTTGCAGCGAGTGAGCGCACTGACCGGCCTCGACCTCGCGGTTCCCGCGCAGGCGCGGCTGCTCCAGGCAGCGCTGGTCGCCAGGGACCTGTCCGGGCCTGCGGACCATCGTGGCATCGCCGGATGACACCTGTCATCGGTCAGAGCCAGGCGCGGAGTTCCTCGTGCCGGGGCGCGAGGACCGGGCCGACGCCGGGGTGGTCGAAGACCATGACGGGCCGGTCCGCGTTCCAGCCCGGCCAGCCCGGATGTCCCGTGGCGGCGAAGGAGACCCAGGCTCGGTGCATGGCGTCGGCCAGCGCCTGGGGCGCGTCCGGTCCGGTCATGTCCCCGGCGGCGCGCAGGTTGTCGAAGACGAAGCCGAGTTCCAGCGCATGGCACGCACCGAGCCCCATCACGGGCGAGCGCCAGGCGAATTCGTAGAGGAAGGTGCGGGCGGGCCGGGAGTCGGCGAGCCGGTTGAGGGGCCCCCGCAGCAGCAGGTCGGTCGCCATCTCTCCCAGGATCTCACCGGGTGTGGCGTGCGGCCGGGTGGCCCGGTACAGCCGAGCCACCCGCTGGGGGACACGGAGCTTCAGCAAGGCCAGCCGCAGGGTGAGCCGGCTGACGCGGTCCACGGCTCCGCCGGGTACGAACCACAGCCGGTACTCCTCCCGGTTGCAGCCCAGCAGCAGGTCGGCCTCGGGAAGCGGCGGGTCGGCGGGCACCACGTCGCCGTCGGCCACGATGTGGAAACCGGGGCCGCCACCGATGGGGTCCGACCGGCCCACCACCGAGGCCTGCGTGTCCAGCAGCAGGTCCCGGTCCACGCCCGCGAACGCCTCGGCGGTGGCCGGGATCCGCAGTCTCCTCGCCATCGACCGCACGGCCTTCGCGCCCTCGCGGCGCGACACCGTGTGCGGCGGTCCGCTCTGCAGGATCGCCCGGCGCAGCAGCCCGGCCGCGGCGGGGCTGGTCATGAGGGCCGCGACGCTGATCGCCCCGGCGGACTCGCCGCACACGGTGACGTTCGACGCGTCTCCGCCGAAGGAGGCGATGTTGTCGCGGACCCAGATCAGGGCTGCGATCTGGTCGAGGAGACCGCGGTTGACGGGCGCGTCGGGAAAGACCCCGAACCCTTCCACTCCGAGCCGGTAGTTGACGGAGACGAGGACGACACCGTCGCGCGCGAACGCGCGCCCGTCGTAGAGCGGCAGGCTCGCGGAGCCGTTGCGCAGGGAACCACCGTGGATCCAGACCAGGACCGGCAGCCGGCCCTCGCCGACGGACGGCGTACAGACGTTGAGGTTGAGACAGTCGTCCCCGGCGATGCAGGGGCCGGGCATCAGCCGGTCGAGGGGCGGACGGTAGGGGCGCTTGGGGGCGGTGTGCCCGTACTCCAGCGCGTCCCGCACCCCTTCCCAGGGTTCGACCGGGGCGGGAGCGCGGAAGCGGTGGGGGCCGAAGGGCGCAGCCGCGTACGGGATGCCGAGGAAGGCGGCGATCCCGTTGTGGAAACGGCCCCGGACCCTGCCCTGCCCGGTGGTCGCGATGAGACGGGTCACCGGGTGGCGAGGCCGTTGCGGCGGACGTCGGACCAGGTGCCGCTGTCGGTACAGATCCCGCAGCCGGCCCCGAAGTACTGGGCGCGCGCGGCCTGGTCACCCATCAGGTGTGCCTTGAACCAGGCCGTGGTGGGTGCGGCGAACGGTCCGGGGTCGCCCACGACGGTGAAGTGGTCGGCGCCGCGGAGTTCCCCGTAGACGGCCGGGATGTGATCGGCGTCGTCGTAGAAGGCCTTGACCAGGAAGGGGAAGACGATGCTGTCCTTCTGCCCCGCCAGGAGGAGGGCGGGTACGCGCACGTGGTCGATGTCGGCGAGCGGCCCGGGCTGGATGGGCAGGATCGTGTCGATGCGCGGGTCCGCGCCGCCGACGATGGCGGCGGCCCCACCCTGCGAGTGACCGGACGCGCCGACGTGTTCCAGGTCGACGCGGTCGTGGAAGGCGCTGCCGGGGTCGGCGTTGCGCAGGGTGAGCAGGTCGATGCCGGCGCGCATGGAGACGCCGAGGTTCGATTGGGGGGTGTTGGCGGCGGCGACGATGAAGCCCTGACTGGCCCAGTGCAGCAGCAGGTCCCGGTAGACGACCGGGAAGGCGAAGGTGCCGTTTCCCCACACGATCACGGGGTGGCGGCGGCCGCTGGTCGCGATGTCGCGCGGGTAGTAGAGGGTGGTCACGACCCCGACGTCCACCGCGGTGGCGTAGGGACCGGGAGCGCCGTAGTCGGCCGCGGCCACCTCGGCACCGCCCCCGGTGGGCGCTGCCGCCGCGCCCGCGCCGGCGGAAGCCGTCAGCACGAGTACGAGCGAGGTCACAGGTACGAGCAGTCTTCTCCAGAACACGGCGGACTCCCGATGTCGGCACGGTGAGCCGGATGTTTCATCCGGCTCACACCTTGTTTGATCGCACATCCTGAAGCACGGTTCGAAGCCCGTCTCTGCGCAATCGGGGCAAGCGGCGGGGCCGGAGTTCGTGCAACATGCCGAGAGGCGCCGACGGGTCGGGGGTGCGATGCTCGGTTCCGCCGCTGTGACGCCGCTACCGGAGCAGCTCCCGCAGTTGCTGGACGCACAGCACCACGAACAACAGACCGGCGGCCCCCAGCATCACGTTGCTCAGCGGGCCGTTGCGCCAAGGGGACGGTGTGCGCGAGGAGTTGAGAAGCCACAGCAGCGTGAGGGCCAGGAAGGGCATGAAGAGCGCGCCGATCACTCCGTACACGATGACGAGCCCGAAGGGCTGGTCCAGGAAGAGCAGGCTGATGGGCGGGAAGGTGAGCCAGAGCAGATAGACCCGGAAGGCCAGGGACTTCGACGGGTCCGTTCCGGCCGGGGCGAGGGAAGGGCGGAACTTCGTGGCGAAGTCGGCGAACATCAGGCTCACTCCGTGCCACACGCCGATCAGCGAGGTGAAGGACGTGGCGAAGAACCCGACCAGGAAGAGCTTGGCGGTCGCCTTCCCGTAGTGGTCCTCGAGAACGGCACCCAGATCGAGCAGGCCCCTGTCCCCCTTCGCCAGCGCCACGCCGGACGAGTGCAGCAGCTCCGCTCCGACGATGAGCATGGCCACCACGAAGACGCCGGTCGTGAGGTAGGCGACGCGGTTGTCGAGCCGCATCACCTTGATCCAACTCGTGTTCGTCCAGCCCTTCGCGTTGACCCAGTAGCCGTACGCGGCCAGCGTGATCGTGCCGCCCACCCCGCCGATCAGGCCGAGCGTGTAGACCAGCGAACCGTCCGGCAGCACAGGCACCAGGCCGGCGAAAGCGGCGTCGAGGCGGGGTGTGACGCGGATCGCGAGGTACACGGTGATCAGGAACATGACGCCGACCAGGACCGTCATGACCTTCTCGAAGACGGCGTACTGGTTGAACCAGACGAAGACCAGCCCGACCAGACCGCACAGCACGGCCCAGAGCTTCAGGTCCATCGCGTCCGGGAAGAGCGCGGCCAGCGGGAGCGCGCTGGAGGACATCGCGGCGGCCCCGTAGACGAAGCCCCAGACGACGACGTACCCCGCGAAGTAGACGGTGGTCCACGAGCCGAGGCTGCGCCAGCCGTCGAAGAGGGTCCGGCCGGTGGCGAGATGCCAGCGGCCGGCCGCCTCGGCGAGCGAGATCTTGACGAGGCAACCGATGACCGCGGCCCACATCAGGGTGTAACCGAACTTGCTGCCCGCGATGAGCGTGGCAACGAGGTCGCCGGCCCCGACGCCGGTCGCCGCCACGACGATTCCGGGACCGATGGATCGCCAACTGGCCTTACGCGGAGCGTTGTTCTCGCTCTCCACCGCATTGGCCCGGGTGATGTCCGCCATTGTGGCCGCCTTCCCGTTCGCCCCGTGAGTGACGGGAACACCAAAACGGGTCGGTGGCGGTCGCGCAAGAGGGCGGTGGTACCCCTGGGGCGCTCAGCGGCCGAAGGTGTCGATCCCCTCGACGAGCCAGTGCCCGTCGCGGTCCACCAGGTCGAGGGCGAGCATCGCGCCCGCGTACACGCCTTGGTTCTGGGCGTTCTGGGCCTGCTTCCCGGTTCCCGCCGTGCTCACGCTGCTCTGGTCGGCGTAGACCAGGACCCGGGCCCGGTCGCCGTCGATCCGCTCGACCGCGCTGTCCGTGACGGCCGTGGTGATCACCGTCTTCTCCTTCTCGGCCTGGGCGAGGACGTCACCGAAGAGCGCCCGGTGTTGGGTGACGGCCTTGCCCGTGAGCAGGGTCTTCGACGCGCTCTCGAAGGCGCTGGGCTTCGCGTGGTCGTAGGAGAAGAGAGAGGCGACGGCCTTCGTGGCCTGTCCCTTGATCTCGCTGGTACGGGCGAGGTCGGTGAGCGCGGTGTTCGCGCGCACCGGATCGTTCCGCAGCACGGAGGCCTGGCTGTGGGCGAATCCGGCGAAGGCGCCGAGGAGGACGGTGAGCGCACAGAGGGTCAGGAGGGGGATGAGCGTGCGGGACGCGTTGCCGGGGGTCTCCTGCGGGCCGGCGTCGTCGGTCGCGCGCGCCGCGGGGACCGTCCGGTGGCCGACGGCCTGACGGCGGCGCTGGCGGTTGATGAGGTGGCGGGTCGTCGACATCGTGCGTGTCCTCTCGGGTGCGGGCGGCTTTCGCGGTACCGGCGGTCCGGTCAGCCGGACGCCGCGCCGCCCACGGGTGCCTGACCCAGCGCGCTGAGCTTCCACTGGCTCCCGGTGCGGGTCAGTTCGCCGAGCATGCGGCTGTCCTTGTCGCTGGTCTTGTCGTCGGCCGCCTTCACCGTGATGCGCAGGGCGACCAGCACCCGGGCCCGCCCCGCGCGGTCGTCCAGCTCGGTGACGGCGCCGGACATCACCCTGGCCGTCGTCACGGTCTTCGCCGCCTTGACTTGATTCTTGAACTCCGCTCGTCCTTGTACGAGTTGGTCGTGCAGGTCGCCGGTCGTGGACGACTCCCACAGGTCGAGGCCCTGGTCCACCTCGGCGTGGTCGAGGGTGTTGAGGTTCTGCACGGCCTGTTCCGCCGCCGCGAGCGCCCGGTCGCGCTGGACGGCGTACGCGGCTGACGCGTCATGGCTCGCCCCGTACCAGTCCTGGGCCGACCACGCGGCGAAGCCGCCCGCGAGGAGGGTGAGCCCGAGGGCGGCGGCCAGGACCGGCCGGGTGCCCGTGCGGGCGCGGACCGTGCGTGTCATGGGGTGCTCTTCTCTCCCGCTCATCTCTCAGCGGGCCTTGATGTCGACGATCTGCCAGCGGCCGCCCTGGAACCGGGCGGTGACGGTGAGCTGGGCCGCGGCCGAGGTGGCGGCGCCCTCGTCCCGCCGTGAGGTCTGGTCGAGGAGGATCAGGAGCCGGGCGGTGTTCCCGTCCAGCTCGATCACCCCGGTGCGGACGGCCTGCGTAATCAGGGTGATCTTCTGGGTCTCCAGGTTCGTGCGGAGCTGGGCGAACAGGTCGCCGTACTGCCTGGCGGCCCGCCCCGCGAGGACCGACCGCGCCGATCGCTCGGTGGCGTCGGCGCCGGTGGGGGTGTAGGAGAAGATCCGGGCCAGGCCGTCACCGACCTCGCCGCTCACCCGCTCGGTGGCCGCGGTGTCGGTGAGGGCGCGGTTCTGGGCGGAGGGGGCGGAGCGCAGGTGGTGCGCGCCGTAGAAGAAGGCACTTCCGCCCAGGAGCAGCGCGGCGAAGGCGGCCGCGAAGGCCGCCGTGCGCCACCGGCGGCCGAAGCGGGAGGCGGAGCGGGAGTCGCATCCAGGGTCGGAGCCGGAGCCGGAGCCGGAGTCCGAGTCGGAGGCGCGCAGATCCGCCTCGCCGTGGTCGTCGCCGTGGCCGTCCCCCTCGCCCGCGGCCTCCGCACGGTCCCCGGCCTCGTCCCCGCCTCCGGCGGGCGTGCTCGTCCCAGCCGCGCCGACGGGTCCGGCCGTTCCCGCCTCGGTGTCCTGCGCCGCCTCCGGCGCCCGGGCCTCCGTGCGCCTGTCCGTCGTCTTCCGCTGCAGTCGTGTCATTCCGCCTCGCTCCCCCCGGCAGCGGTACCGGCACCGGACCCGGCGGCGTCCGGGCTCGCCCCCGCGACGGCACTCAGCGCCTTGACCTTCCACGTGGAGCCGCCCGTACGCTCCAGGACCGCTTCGAGCCGCTTGCGGTCACTCGTGGCCTTCGAGCCCCCCTGGGGGGTGACGTCGACGCGCAAGGTCGCGATGAGCTTCGCCGTACCCGCCCGGGTGTCCAGCGCGGTGACGGCCGCCTCGGTGACGGTGGCGCGGGCCGAGGCGCCCGCCGCCGGCCGGGTGGAGCCCAGTTCGGTGTGCAGCGGCCCGGTGGAGGCGTCCTGCCACGCCTTGATCCCGGCCTCCGCGCGGTCACGCGTGGACGCGTCCAGGGTGTTGAGCACCGCGATGCGGTCGCGGCCCTGGGCGAGGACGGTGTCCCGCTCCCGGCCGAAGGCGAGACCGTCGTCGGTACGGGCCTGCGCGTACGTCCAGGCGCCGGTGCCGCAGAAGGCGAGCGCCACCGCCAGTGCGGCGCCCGCGAGGACGCGTGCCCGCCTCACCGGCCACTTCCGGCGCCGAGGCCGAGCAGCCCGGCCATGTCGGTGGGCCCGTCCCGGCCCGGCAGTGCGAGCGCGCCGGGCAGGGCCGGTGCGCCGGGCCCCGTGGCGGGGCCGGCGCTGCCCGAGGGCAGGGAGCCCGGGTGGGCCGGAGCGGGGACGGGACCGCCCTTCGGGGCGTTCGCGGAGCCGCGCACGTTCGTCCCGGACGAGGGCGGACTGGTGCAGGAGGCCCCGGTGTTGAGGGCGGGTGAGGTGCCGAGGTCGAGGCCGTTGCGGTAGCGCGTACCGCCGTAGCCGGAAGTGCAGGGCAGGGGCTTGAAGAAGGTGACGGCCATGCCGAGGTTCATCCGTCCTCCGTCGACGGTGGTGGCGCCCGCGGAGACGGCCGCGGGGAACTTCACGAGGAGCTCCTCCATGCCGCGCTGCCGGGTGACGGCGACCTCCGAGGTGGTGAGGAGGTTGGCGAGGACCACTCCGAGGCTGGGGTCGAGGTCGCGCAGAAGGCCGCTGATCTGCGTGGCCGCGCCCGGGGTGACCGCGAGCAGGCGCCGTACGTCGGCGTCGGATCCCTTGAGGGTGATGGCCAGTTCGCGTGCGCCGGTGGCGAAGTCGCGGATGGCCTGGCCCTCCTCGGCCTGGGTGCGCAGGACGACCTCGCCGTCGGTGATGAGGCGGGTGGTCGCGGGCAAGGAGCGGTCGGCGGCCTGCACGAACGCGCTGCCGCCGTCGATCAGGGCCTGGAGATCGTCGCCGTGCCCCTCGAACGCCTTGCCCAGTTCGTCGACGACCGTGCGCAGCGATTCGAGCGGAACGGACCGGGCGAGATCGTTCATGCTGGTCAAGAGGTCGGTGACGGGCGCGGGGACCTCGGTGTCGGCCTGGTCGATGCGGGCCCCCTCCGCGAGGTAGGGGCCCTGGTCGCCGTCGGGCCGCAGGTCGATGTACTGCTCGCCGACGGCGGAGAGTCCGGCGACGACGGCCTTCGCGTCCGCGGGGACGCGGGCGGCCGACTTCTTGATGCGCAGCCGGGCGACGACCCCGTCGGCGGTGAGGTCGATGGCGCCGACACGTCCCACGGAGACGCCCCGGTAGGTGACGTCGGAGTGCGGGAACAGGCCACCGGTGCGGGCGAGGTGGACGTTGACGGTGTAGTAGTCGGCGACGCCGACGTAGCGGCCGAGGTCGGCGTAGCGGATGCCGAGGAAGCCGAGGACGAGGACGGCGATGACGAGGAACGCGAGGTTCTTCAGCCGTACGGCGAGGGTGATCACCGGGTCTTTCCTCCGTCCTGCGCTCCGCCGGCGGTGCCCGGTGCGCTCGGAGAGGATGCCGGCCCGGCCGGGCCGGTGCTCCGGACGGGTGGCAGCGGCAGCGGGGACGGAGGCTTCGTGGCCCTGCTGCCGGACTGGCCCTCGCGGTCGGTGGTGCCCGGACCGGGCGCGGGGGTCTGCGTCGGGCCGGGCGTGGTCTGCGGGACGAGCGGCGGGATGACCTGGGTGCCGGGTTCGGCGGCGATGGAGAGGTAGGTGTTGAGGTAGTCGCCCTTGATGCCCCTCATCACCTCGTCGGTGAAGGGGTACGTCAGCAGCGCTTGGAGCGAGTCGGGCAGGTCGGCGCCAGCGTCGGCGAGTGCCTTCAGGGTCGGCGCGAGGGCCTTGAGGTCGGCGACCATGTCGTCCTTGCCGGCGTTGATGGTGGAGACGGCGACACCGGACAGCGTGTCGAGGGCGCGCAGCATGGTCAGGAGCGAACCCCTTTGGTTCTCCAGGGTCTTGAGGCCAGGCGAGAGGTTGGTGAGGACCGTTCCCACGTCCTTCTTCCGCTCGGCGAGGGTGGCGGAGAGCCGGTTGACCCCGTCGAGCGCCTGCGTGATGTCCTCCCGGTGCGCGTCGAGGTCGGTCACCAGGGTGTTGACCCGCTCCAGCATGGAGCGGACCTCGGGCTCGCGTCCGCCGAGCGCGGAGTTCAGCTCCTTGGTGATGGTCTTCAGCTGGTTGACCCCGCCGCCGTTGAGCAGCAGGGACAGGGCGCCGAAGACCTCCTCGACCTCGGTGTTGCGGCTGGTGCGGGCGAGCGGGATCGTGCTGCCGTCGGTGAGGCGCGCACCGCCCGCGTCCTTGGCGGGTGCGGTGAGTTCGATGAACTTCTCGCCGAGCAGGCTCGACTGCTGGAGGCGGGCGCTCGCATCGGACGGCAGCCGGATGTCGCCGTTGATCTGCATGGTGACGCGCGCCGTCCAGTCTCCGGTTCCGAGGCGGATCTCGGTGACGCGGCCGACGGCGACGTCGTTGACCTTGACCGCGGAGTGCGGGACGAGGCTGAGGACGTCGGCGAGTTCGGCGGTGACCGTGTACGGGTGGGAGCCGAGGTCGGCGCCGCCGGGCAGCGGCAGGTCCTCGATGCCGTCGAAGCGGGGCAGGTCCCTCGGGAGCAGGGTCACGGTGAGGACCACGGCCACGCCCAGGGCGACGACCCCGCCGATCCCGGCCCCGGCGGCCTTGCCGGTGAAGGGTCCGATGCGCTTCACCGGTCCCCCTTCCCACGGGTGGCCGAGGAGCCACCGGCCACGGGCAGCGGGAGCAGCGGTCCGCCCATGCTGATCTCGTTGAGGTTGGCCCGGCCGTCGAGGGTGCGGGTGTTCTCGTTGTACGCGCCCACCACGTTGTCCGCCGCGAGCGGGGCCACGTCGAGGGCCTCGGCGAGGGAGGCCCGCTGATCGACGAGGGTCTGGGTGAGGGGGACGAGCCGGTCGACGTTCTGCTTCAGCTCGCCCCGGTTGTCCTGGATGAAGGTCTTCACCTGGGCGAGGGCCTTGCCGAGTTCGGTGAGGGCGCCCGCGAGGTCGTCCTTGTTGTCGGCGAAGAAGGTCACCACGTCGTCGAGGCGCTCCTGCGCGGTGCGGACGTCGCCGTCCTTGTCCTTGAGCATGGTGGTGAACGTCTGGAGCTGGCCGAGGGTGGCGAACAGGTCCTCGCTGCTGCCGTCGAGGGTCTTGGCCGCCTTGCCGAACTCCTGGATGGACGTCCCGATCGCGTCGCCGTTGTCCTCGAGGTTCTTGGCGCCGGTGTCCAGCAGGCCGGACAGGGCGCCGGTCGCGTTGGCGCCGTCGGGGCCCAGGGCCTCGCCGAGTTCGGTGATCGAGGCGTACAGCTGGTCGATCTCGACAGGGGTGCGGTTGCGGGACGCCGCGAGCTCGGCGCCGTCGGTGAGGGCGGGGCCGGAATCATACGCCGGGGTGAGCTGGACGTACCGGTCCGCGACGATGCTGGGGGCGACGATGACGGCACGTGCGTCGGCCGCGACGCGTACGCCCTCGTCGACGCGGAGCCGGACGCGTACCCGGGTGCCCTCGGGCCGCACGGACTCGACCTCACCGACGCGCACCCCGAGGATCCTCAGGTCGGATCCGGCGTAGACGCCGACGGCGCGGTCGAAGTAGGCGGTGACGCGGGTGCCGTCGGACTCGAGGAAGCGCACGGCGACCAGGCCGCAGGCCGCGAGCACCACGATGGCGAGCCCGATCACGAGGGGCCTTCTGGGTCTGGTCATCATTCACCGCTCCCCTTCGCCGACGTCTTCTGCTGCGGCGGCCGGCATCCGGTCTTGGGCTGCGACGCCTCCGGCAGGTAGTTGCGGGGTACGACTCCGCACAGGTAGCTGTCGAACCAGTGACCGCTGCCGAGGGTGTTGCCGACGAGCCGGTAGTACGGGCCGACGAGCGCGAGGGTCTTGTCGAGCTGGCTGCTGTTCTTCTCCAGGACCTTGGTGACGCGGCTGAGGGCCTTGAGCGTGGGGCCGAGTTGGCGGTCGTTGTCGTCGACGATGCCGCTGAGCTGCGTACCCAGGTCCCGGCTGCCCGTGAGCAGCGCGTGGATGGCGTCGCGCCGGTCCTTCAGCTCGCCGAGCAGCGAGCCGCCGTCCTCCAGGAGGGTCTCGAAGCTGGACTTCTTGCCCTCCAGCGTCTTGGTGAACGTCCGGCTCCCCTGGAGGAGCTGGGACAGCTGGGCGTCCCGGCTGGAGACCGACTTGGACAGTGCGGACAGGCCGGTGGCGGCGCTGCGCACGTTCGGCGGCGAGTCCTTGAAGGTGTCGGAGATCGTCTGGAAGCTCTCGGCGAGCTTCTTGGTGTCGATGGCGTCGACCGTGCCGCTCAGGTCCTGGAACGCCTGCGTCACGTCGTACGGGGACGTGGTGCGCGTCAGCGGGATGCGGCTGCCGGGGTCCTGGCGGCGGGAGCCCAGCGGGTCGAGAGCCAGGTACTTGTCGCCGAGCAGGGTCTTGATGGCGATGGCTGCGGTGGAGCGGTCGCCGACCCAGGCGTCACCGACCTCGAACGTCACCTTCACCTTGGGTCCGTCGAGGGCGACCGCGGTGACCGAGCCGACCTTGACCCCGGCGATGCGCACCTCGTCGCCGGTGCCGAGGCCGGCGGCCTCGGTGAAGTCGGCGCTGTAGGCGGTGCCCCCGCCGGCGAACGGCAGGCGGTCCACGCGGTAGGCGAGGACGGCGAGCAGGGCGAGCGCGACGAGTCCGACGACGGCCACGGCGACGGGGTTGCGGGCCTTGACGGGGGTGAACCAGGGCGGTCGGCTCATCCTCGGCACCTCGATTCGGTGACGAGGATGCCGGTCGGCGGCGTGGAGCCGTCGGAGGTGCTCACACCGCTCACGCGGGCCTCACAGAGGTAGAGGTTGAACCAGGATCCGTACGAGGACAGTCGGGCCAGGGCGGTCATCTTGGCCGGTGTCCTGTTGAGGAAGTCCTCGATCTGCGGGGCGTGGTCACCGAGGGTGTCCGAGAGGCGGCCCAGCTCGCCGATGCTCTGCTTCAGGGGGGCGCGCCCGTCCTGGAGGAGTCCCGCGGTGACGGTGGTCAGGTCGCCCATCGCCTGGACGGCCTTGCCGAGGGGTTCACGGTCTTCGTTGAAGCCCGTGACGACCTTCTGGAGGGTGACGACGAGGTCCTCGAAGGCGGTTTCGCGGGTGTTGAGCGTGTCCAGGACGATGTTCAGGTTGGCGACGACCTGGCCGATCACCTGGTCCTTGGCGGCGACGGTCTGCGTGAGCGAACCGATGTGCCGGATCAGGCTGTCGACCGTGCCGCCCTCGCCCTGGAGGACCTGGACGAGCGACCCGGCGAGGTCGTTGACGTCACTGGGCGACAGGCCCTCGAAGAGCGGCTTGAACCCGTTGAAGAGCAGCGTCATGTCGAGCGCGGGTTTCGTGCGGTCCAGCGGGATGGTGGAGCCGGGCGGCAGGACGCCGTCCACGTCACCACTGCCCCGGTCGAGGGCCACGTAGCGCTGCCCGACCATGTTGAGGTACTTCACCGAGGCGGTCACCGAGCCGGGGAGCGTGCGGTCCTCGCGGATGCTGAAGCTGACCTGGGCGGTGCGCCGGTCCACGACCCGGACGTCGGTCACCTCCCCGACCTTCACGCCCGAGATGCGCACGCTGTCCCCGTCGATGAGCCCGGTGGCGTCGGTGAACAGCGCCTTGTACGAACGGGTACCGGAGCCCACGCCGGTGTTGGCGATGCTGAGCGCGAGCACGGTCGTGGCGAGGGCGGTGACCAGGACGAAGAGCAGGGACTTGACCAGCGGGCCGGTCAGGGGGCGCCGTCGGGTGTGGGCGAGGTCGTCTCTCATTTGAGGATCACCTCCGTGCCGCGGTACGCGGGTCCGGCCAGCATGCTGCTCCAGTCGGGCAGGTCGCCGGGCCGCTTGTCGGCCGCGGGGGCGAGGAGCTCGTTGAGGAACTCGTTCTCCTGCGGGGAGTTGGCGGGCCCGAGGTTCTGTTCGGCCGCCGCCGAGGCCCGCGCGGCGGGTGCCACCGGGACACCGAGATAGGGCACGGGGTAGCAGTGCGGACCGCCGCCCGAGGTGTACGAAGGGGTGTCGCGGCCGGGTACGTACGCGCCGCGTGAGGGCACGGTGACGACGTTGACGTGCAGGCCCGGCTGGTCGGTGCCCTTGCCGAGCGCCTTGTCCATGGCGGGCACGAACTCGGCGAGGGTGCGCAGGGTGCAGGGGAAGGACGAGGAGTACTCGGCCAGCAGCTCCAGGGTCGGCCTGCCGGTGGCGCTGAGCCGGATGATGTTGTCCTTGTTCTGGCGCAGGAAGGCGGTCAGGTCCTGGGCGGTGCGGGTGGTGGCCCCGAAGGTGGCGGCCAGCGCGGTCTCCTTCTCGGCGAGCGTGCCGCTGGTGGTGGTGAAGTCGGTGAGCGCGGTGACGATGTCCGGCGCCACGTCCGCGTACAGGTTGCCGACCTTCACGAGTTCCCGGAGGTCCCGGTTGAGCGTGGGCAGTTCGGGGTTGAACTTGGCGAGGTGGGAGTCCAGTTGGGCCAGCGTGGCGCCGAGCTTGTCGCCGCGTCCCTCGAGGGCCCGGGAGACGGCGGACAGGGTGGCGGAGAGCTTCTGCGGCTGGACGGCCGTGAGCATCGGCAGGACGTTGTCCAGGACCTGCTGGAGTTCCACGGCGTTGCTGGAGCGGTCCTCGGGGATCACGGCCCCGGCGCCTATGGGCTTCGGCGACGGCGTCGGCGGCGGGACGAGCGCCACGAACCGTTCGCCGAACAGGGTCGTCGGCAGCATCTGGGCGCGCACGTCGGAGGGGACGTCGGCGAGGGCGGCCGGATTCATCGCGAGGGTGAGCCGGGCTCCCGAGTCGGTGGCGTCGATGGAGCGGACCTCGCCGATGACGACACCGCGCAGCTTGACCTCGGCGCCCGGGTGCATCTCGTTGCCGACGCTGCCCGTCTCGATGGTGATCGGGGCGGCGTCGGTGAACTGTTTGTCGTAGACGGCGATCGCCAGCCAGACCAGGAGCGCCGGGACCAGCAGGAAGACGACTCCGGCGAGCCGGCGACGCAGGGTCTCACTCCGTGGGCTGCTCATCTCACCCCGCCACCTTCACGGTCGTGGTCGCGCCCCACAGGGCCAGCGACAGGAAGAAGTCGGTGACGCTGATGATGACGATGGCATTGCGCACGGACCGGCCCACCGCGACGCCGACCCCGGCCGGGCCGCCGGAGGCGCGGAAGCCGTAGTAGCAGTGCGCGAGGATCACCATGACGCTGAAGATCAGCACCTTGAGGACCGACAGCAGGACGTCGGTGGGGGAGAGGAACAGGTTGAAGTAGTGGTCGTACGTCCCCTGGGACTGGCCGTTGAACAGGACGGTCACGTAGCGGGAGGCGAGGTAGGAGGAGAGGAGGCCGATCGCGTAGAGCGGGATGATCGCGACCACGCCCGCGATGATGCGGGTGGTGACCAGGTAAGGGATCGAGCGGATGCCCATGCCTTCGAGGGCGTCGACCTCCTCGTTGATCCGCATCGCGCCGAGCTGGGCGGTGAAGCCGGCGCCCACGGTCGCGGAGAGGGCGAGCCCGGCGACCAGGGGCGCGATCTCGCGGGTGTTGAAGTACGCGGAGATGAACCCGGTGAACGCGGCGGTGCCGATCTGATCGAGGGCGGCGTACCCCTGGAGGCCGACGACGGTGCCCGTGAACAGGGTCATCGCGATCATCACGCCGATGGTGCCGCCGATCACACCGAGGCCGCCGGAACCGAAGGCCACCTCGGCGAGCAGCCGCTGGACCTCCTTGAGGTAGCGGCGCAGTGTGCGCGGGATCCAGGCCAGCGCCTTGACGTAGAACAGGAACTGGTCGCCGGACCGGTCGAGCCAGACGAACGGGGAGGCCATCTGCCTCAGCCTCCCTTCGGCGGGACGATGTGCAGGTAGACGGCCGTCAGCACCATGTTCACGAAGAACAGCAGCATGAACGTGATGACGACGGACTGGTTGACGGCGTCGCCGACCCCCTTGGGGCCGCCGCGCGGGTTGAGACCGCGGTAGGCGGCGACGATGCCCGCGATGAACCCGAAGATCAGGGCCTTGAACTCGCTGATGTACAGGTCGGGCAGCTGGGCGAGTGCGGAGAAGCTGGACAGGTAGGCACCCGGGGTGCCGCCCTGGAGGATGACGTTGAAGAAGTAGCCGCCGAGCGTGCCCACGACGGACACCAGGCCGTTGAGGAGCACGGCCACGCCCATCGTCGCCAGCACCCGCGGCACGACCAGGCGCTGGACGGGGGAGACGCCCATCACCTCCATCGCGTCGAGCTCCTCGCGGATCTTGCGGGAGCCGAGGTCGGCGCAGATGGCGGAGCCGCCGGCGCCGGCGATGAGCAGGGCGACGATGAGCGGGCTCGCCTGCTGGATGACGGCGAGGACGCTGGCGCCCCCGGTGAACGACTGCGCGCCCAACTGCTGGGTGAGCGAACCGACCTGGAGGGCGATCACCGCGCCGAACGGGATGGAGACGAGTGCGGCCGGCAGGATCGTGATGCTGGCGATGAACCAGAACTGCTCGACGAACTCCCGGAACTGGAAGGGCCGTCGGAAGATGGACCGGCCCACCTCTGCCGCGAGGGCGAAGAGCCGGCCGGTCTGCCGCAGCGCGCCCGTGATCACGAGCCGCTCCCGGTGGCCGGAAGGCGCAGGGTCGGTGCCTGCGCCCCGTGCGCGTACGTGTCCTCGATGGCGGCGCGGGCGGCGGGCGGCAGCGTGTCGAGCATGGCGAGTACGCGCTCGCGGCGCCTGAGGACCGCCCGGCGCCGCGGCAGTCCGGGTGAGGGCTCCAGTTGCGGGACGATGACCCGGGGCGTGGCGGGTGCGACGGCGGGCACGGCGGCCTCGGCCGCGAGCGTGGCCTCGTCCTTCTCCTCGGACATTCCGATGGGGCCTTCGCGCCGTCCCGCGAGGAACTGCGCCACGACCGGCTCGTCGCTGGTGAGCAGCACTTCGCGGGGGCCGAAGGTGACGAGCTTGCGCCGGAAGAGCATCCCCATGTTGTCGGGGACGGTCGCGGCGATGTCGAGGTTGTGGGTGACGATGAGCATCGTCGCGTCGATCTGTGCGTTCAGGTCGATCAGCAACTGCGAGAGGTTGGCGGTGCGGACGGGGTCGAGGCCGGAGTCCGGCTCGTCGCACAGCACGATCTGCGGGTCGAGCACGAGCGCGCGGGCCAGTCCCGCCCGCTTGCGCATGCCGCCGCTGATCTCGCCGGGGAGCTTGCCCTCGGAGCCGAGGAGTCCGACGACGTCGATGCGCTCCATGACGATCCGGCGGATCTCCGACTCCTTCTTCCGCGTGTGCTCGCGCAGCGGGAAGGCGATGTTGTCGAAGAGGGACATGGAACCGAAGAGGGCGCCGTCCTGAAACATGAGACCGAAGAGTTTGCGGGCCTCGTATATGTCGCGCTCGGGGCTGTTCACCATGTCGACGCCGGCTACGAGGACGCGTCCCCGCTCCGGCTTCAGCAGGCCGATGAGCGACTTGAGGAACACCGTCTTCCCGGTGCCGGAGGGGCCGAGCATGACGCTCACTTCTCCCGCGGGCAACGTCAAGGTCACGTCCTGCCAGATGTTCTGCTTGCCGAAGGACATGGTCAGACCCTCAACGGCTATTTCGATTCCCATACCACCTCCAGCAGGCGTGCGCGGCGAGTGCGTCTCGGGCCGCACGTTAAGTCGTTCACGATCACCGGGACAATAGGCGTGACACCGATTCGGCCCGCCGCCCCGGAATTTGTCACCCCGTGGACAAAACCGGATGCTCACTTTGTGTCCGGAGAGACATAGTGGGGCCCCACAGTGCCTTCGGTGGCCGCCGACCAGGGGTGGACGGCGCACCCGGAACGCTACGGCCGGGTAACATCCGACGGCAATACGCGGGTTCCGGCTTTTTCGGTGCGGTGCGCGATCGGCCGGAAATTGTCGACATTGCGCACCCGGGGGCTAATGCGTTGCAGGGGACCGCTCATCCGGCGAACAGTTAATTCAGGCTCTTCAAAGAATCTTGAACTACGCCATTGTTCAGCCAAGTTTCCCGCAAGTAACGTCAGCGTCGCGGCCGAGGAACACCGAGCCGCGGGTCGTCTGTGTCTCCCCCTATTGCACAGCTGCGGCCCACCTCTGCCGGTCAATCCCCAAGGAGAGTCCCGGAGTCATGAAGAAGACCATCAGAAACGTCGCCGTCGTCACCGGCACCGCCACCGCCGCGTTCCTCCTGGCGGCCGGCCCGGCATCGGCCGTGCCGTCCACCGTGTGGACCGTCAACCCGTCCCCCGCGGCCTTCACGGCGACGAACAGCGGGAACATCGTCCTCAGCGTCAACGGCATCGCCATGACGTGTACCAAGTCGGGCGCCTCCGGCTCGATGGCCAGCGCCACCGGCAATCCGGCCACCGTCGCCTCGATCAGCGCCATCAACTTCGGTGCCACCGGCTTCCCTTGCACCAGTGTCCTGGGGAACGTGACCACCGTCGCGACCACCCCGTGGACCGTGGTGGCCCAGGACTACACCGCGGCGACCGGCGTCACCAAGGGCTACATCGGCAACGTCGATGCCAAGGTCACCGTCGGTGCCTGCGTCTTCCGAGTGACGGGCAAGGCGTCCGGCACCTACACCAACTCGACGGGCAAGCTCGCGGTCTCCAGCGTCAGCGGTGAGCTCAACGTCGTCTCGTCGACCAACTGCGGCAGCGCCGTACCGGTCGGTGCCAAGCCGATCTTCACCGGCGCCTACCTGGTCAAGAAGACCGGCACCGCGGTCATCCCGACCATCGTCGGCTCCAACCCGTAAGGCGTGCGGGAGTGTCGCCGGCACTCCCCGGGTCCGATCGCCCGACCGGCGGGACCGGCCGGGCGTTCGCCGACCCATGACGCCGACCGGACGCACCGACCGGACGCACCGGCTCACGACACCGGCTCACGACACCGACCCACGACACCGATCCACGACGCCGACCGTCGGTGTTCCCGGACGACCCCGAGTGGAGCAAGCCATGAGAGGCCACCGTCCCGCCCTGCGGACAACCCGCGTCCGTGCCCGCGGCGCGGCGATCGCCGCCTTCGTGGCGCTCGCCCCCTTGATCCCATCAGCCGCCGCCGCGGTCGGCCCGCAGGAGATCAGCGCGGAACTGCCCTACGACTGCGCGCTGTCCTCGGGACCGCAGCGCGTCGCGGTGCGGGTCACGGCCACCTTTCCCGGCCGGGCCACGGTCGGCAAGGCCATCCGTCCCACCGGGGTCACCACGACGGTCGAGCTCCCGGCCGGGGCCGTCGCCGACCTGACGGCCCTCAAGGCCACCACGGTGGTGCCCGAGACCAGGCTGACCCTCGACGTCGCCCAGCGCGGGGCGAAGGCGCAGGCCCTCTGGCGCGGCACAGGCGCCGCCAAGCCCGTCGCCGTTCCCGCCGAAGGCTCACTGAGGCTCGGTACGACCGGGGAAGCCCCGGCCGTGACGGCGGTCGCCAACGGCGACCTCACCTTCACGGCCACGGACCTGGGCGTCGACCTCGCCCTCGGTACGGCCGACGGCGCGCCCGCCACTCCCGCGTCCCTCTCCCTCAGCTGCACCCTCGCGAAGGACGCGGACGGCCACGGCCTGCTCGCCACCGTGCCGGTGGTTCCGGCCACCTCCACCCCCGTCCCCACCCCGAGCCCGACCCCGAGCGGTTCGCCCTCCCCGTCGGACTCCGCGGCCCCGGGGTCCGGGCGGCCGACGGCCCCCGCGTCCCCGACGGTCTCCGGTTCCCCGAAGGGGCCGTCGGCGCCCCGGACTCCCACGGAAGGGGCGAAGGGGCGAACGGGCCCGGCGCCGAAGGTCGGCAACGCCGGCTCCTCGGCCGCGAGGCCGCCGGCGCCGCCCTGTGTCAAGAAGAACCCGACCGACAAGTCACTCAACGCCTACATCACGGGCTACGCCAACGTCCGCAAACTGAACGGTGCCTCCCTGATCCCGGTGTCGTGCGTGCAGATCGAGCAGGGTGACCCGGAGATCGCCTTCCCGCCGGACGGGACCCTCCACCTCCTCCAGAAGTCGGACGCCTATCTCGACTACCAGGGCCGCAAACAGACCCCGCCGTTCAAGGCCACCTTCCTGACCTTCGGGTTCACCCCGACGACGGCGACCATGATCCTGGAGCAGGCGGGGCCCATGACCGTCGCCTCGGACGTCCTGCTCGTCTTCCCGGACAACATCGCCGAGACGTACGTACGGGCCCCGCTGGTCCTGCGCGTACTGGACGTCGAGGTCAACGGCACGCGCCTGGACGTCGGCCCGTCGTGCCGCACGCAGACCCCGCTCAGCTCCCCGGAGCCCGATCCGGCCACGTACCCGGGCCCGCACCTGGTGATGCTCGGAAAGGGGCAGCTCATCAACGGCACGGACGCCACCGGTTACGTCCTGACCTCCGGCGGGCCGCTGACCGGCGAGGTGACCATCCCCGCCTTCACGGGCTGCGGCGCGGGTGGCGAAGACCTGGACCGGCTGCTGACCGCGTCCATCTCCGGCCCCGGCAACCACATCAAGCAGATCCAGGGCCAGACCTGCGCGGTGGCGGTCGAGGTACCGACCGACGGCCAGTGCACCGAGGACCGCCAGCCGTACGTGGTCCCCCGACCGGAGCGCTGATCCGCACCACACCACAGCACCCCCGACCCCCGCACCACGACCCTGAACGTCCCCCGTCATCGAAAGGCACCGACATGCCACTCGTCTCCGCCCGCACCCGGCTCGTCACCGTTTCGGCGCTGACCGCCTTCGGCGCGTTCGCTTCCCTCGGCACGGCGACCGCCGCCACGCCGGCCCTCAACGGGTCGTGGGGTCCGTTCACGCGCTGTCCCGTCGACTCGGCGACGATGCTCGGGGCGGACGGTCTGGACAGGACGCCGCAGTGCGTCGTCTCCTATTCCACCAGCGGATCCATCAAGCTCGGCAACACGACGGTCGTCACCGCCAACAGCAACCTCCAGATGGGCGTCGTCCAGAACTCCGACGGCACCAGCACCGTCGTCGCGCCGGCCTCCGGGGCGATCATCGCCGACTCCGCGACGGTGCCCGGCGGCCTCCTCGGGCTGATGTGTCCGAGCAACATCCCGGGCATCACCACCATCTGCAAGCAGCTCTCGGACGCCAAACTCAACAAGATCACGGCAACGCTGGAGTCGGTGGGCACCCCCTCGGACTTCGACCAGATAGCGGGCGTCGTCACCGACCAGACCATCGTGAAGATCCCCGTCCGCATCCACCTGGAGAACCCGTTCCTGGGCAGCCACTGCTACATCGGCACCAAGGAGAACCCGATCGTCCTGCAGCCCAAGAACCGCACCTACCCGGAGTTCGGCGTGGAACGGTTCAACGGTGACGGCAGCCCGAACGAGGAGGGCGACATGAGCCGCCTCAATCTCCTCGGCTCCACCCAGTACGACACGACCTTCGCCGTCCCCGGCGCCAGCGGCTGCGGCCTGGGTCTGTTCGGCCTGATCGACGCGGCGGTCAACCTCAAGACCGGTCTGCCGTCGGCGGCGGGCAGGAACAGCCTGACCCTGAACAACACCCAGACCTACCTGGGCGGGCTCTACGCCCCGGGGACGATGGCCCCCGACGCGGGTGCCCAGCTCGCCCGGAACTGGCACTCCGCCGTCAAGTAACGGTCACCGAGCGCCGATTCCCGGCCTATCTCGCCCGCCCCGCCACTTCCTCCTGCGCGGCTCGTGCTCAAGTTGTGTACAGCACAAGCAATTTGACTTAGCGTCAGTACCGCACAAAGGTACGCACCTTACGGCGGTGCCCGAGCCCTCCCGGTCAGACAGGGCACTGCCACGCCACGCCCCACCGGGCGCGCAGGAGAGCAAGGGGTCCGTCATGCCCTCAGCCGCACCATCGCCGGACCTCGGTGAACCGCTCGACCCGCTCCCCAAGGAGTTCGCCGCCTTGATGAGGCCCGAGGTTCCGGGCCTCATCAAGGAGATCCGCGTCGAGGTGGAGCGCGCCTATCCGGTGTACGCCCGCCTCCTCAACGGCCCCAACGCGGACGCCATCCGCCAGGGCGTCGAACAGGCGCTGGCCACGTTCGTGGACCGTGTCGCGGACCCCGACACGAGCTCGGTCCTGCGCGACGAGCTGCTGCGCAAGTTCGGCCGGGTCGAGGCGTACGAGGGCCGCGACCTCGACACCCTCCAGGGGGCCTACCGGCTCGGCGCGCGCATCGCACTGCGCCGGGCCAAGACCCTCGGCCGCCGGTACAAGCTGTCGCCCTCCCTGATCCTCGCCTTCGCCGACGCGCTCTTCGCGTACGTCGACGAGCTGGAGGCGATCGCGCGCGAAGGGTACGCGGAGGTCCAGGCCCGTGCGGCCTCCGAGGTGTCGGCGTTACGGAGGCAACTGCTCCACCTCATCCTCGTCGGGTCCCCCCTGCCGCAGGCGACCATCGCCGAGCTGTGCGAGCAGGCGTCCTGGGAACTCCCGGACCAGTGCACGCTGGTGGCCTTACGGGCCCCGGCGCCCGACCGCATACGGACGTGCCTCGACCGGGACGTCCTCGCCGACCTCGGGATGCCCCAGCCACACCTGCTGATCCCCGGACCGCTCACCCCCGAGCGGCGGGCGATGCTCGAATCCGCCCTGGCGGGCGCGCCGGCCGTCATAGGCCTGACCGTGCCTCCGCCGCAGGCCGCCGACTCCATCCGGTGGGCCAGGAGAGTACTGCAGCTCATCGACGACGGGATCGTGCCCGACCAGCCGCTCGTGCACTGCGAAGACCACCTGACCACACTGTGGCTCCTGTCCGACCCCGCGCTCGTCACCCGCATCGCGGCCCGCGAACTGGCCCCGCTCAGCGGCCTCACGGGCTCCAGGCGCGGGCGCCTGGTCGAGACGCTGCGCGTCCACATCTCCACGCGGGGCCCCGCCGATCAGGTGGCCGAGCTGCTCGGAGTCCACGCGCAGACGGTCCGCTACCGCCTGCGCAACCTGGACGCACACCTGGGCGACCGCATCACGGACCCGGAACACCGCTTCACGCTCGAGGCGGCCCTGCGCTCACTCCACCTCCAGGGCAACGACTACGCGGAATGACCCGAACGCCCGCCCGCGTGCGCCCGGAACCCGGCCGCCTGGTCCGCGCGCCAACCGGGTGTCCTGCTGGTCCGGAGGCGAAGGCGCCGCAGGCGGTGGTGCGGTGCCGGTTTCCGGGTCGCCGGCCGGGCCGATGCGGATCTCGAAGTCGCCGCCGTACTCCTCGTGGCCCGCGGCGACCGCGACGGCGACGGCTTCCTCGCCCTGTTCCCCCTGGATGATGAGCGGGTCCTGACGCAGGTCCCGTACGAGTGCCACGCACATCCCGATCATGACCAGGGTGAACGGCGCCGCCACGAGGATCGTCAGGTTCTGCAGTCCGGCGAGCGCGTCGCCCTTGCCGTTGCCGATGAGCAGCATCACGGCCGCGACGGCGCCGGTGACCACGCCCCAGAAGACGACCACCGGCTTGGCCGGTTCCAGGACGCCCTTCTGCGAGAGCGTGCCCATCACGATGGAGGCGGCGTCGGCGCCCGAGACGAAGAAGATGGCCACGAGGACCATGACCAGCAGGCTCATCGCGGTGGCGAGGGGGAACTGCTGGAGCAGCCCGAAGAGCTGTCCCTCGGGGGTGCTCTCCTTGCCGAGGCCGCCGCTCTCCCGGAGCTTCATGGCAGTGCCGCCGAAGACGGCGAACCACAGCAGGCTGACCGTGCTCGGTACGAGGATGACGCCGCCGATGAACTGCCGATGGTGCGTCCACGGCTGATCCGGGCGATGAACATGCCGACGAACGGGGTCCAGGAGATCCACCAGGCCCAGTAGAAGACCGTCCAGCTGCCCAGCCATTCGGCGACCTCACCGGCGCCGGTCGCCTCGGTGCGGCCGATGAGCTGGGGCAGGTCGCCGAGGTAGGCGCCGAGGGAGGTGGGCAGGAGGTCGAGCACGATGATGGTCGGCCCGGCGATGAACACGAACACGACGAGCAGCAGGGCCAGCACCATGTTGATGTTCGACAGCCACTGGATGCCTCGCTCCACGCCGGAGACCGCGGAGGCGACGAGGGCGACGGTCAGGACGGCGATGACGGCGACGAGGAGCGCGGTGCTGACCGATTCCATCCAGCCCAGCTCACGGAAGCCGCTGCCGATCTGGAGGGCCCCGAGGCCCAGCGAGGCCGCGGAGCCGAAGAGTGTGGCGAAGATCGCCACGATGTCGATGACGCGGCCGATGCCGCCGTGCGCGTGCCGGGCGCCGATGAGCGGCTCGAACACCGCGCTGATCGTCTGGCGGCGGTCGCGGCGGAACGTGATGTAGGCGATGGCGAGGCCGACGACCGCGTAGATCGCCCACGGGTGGAGCGTCCAGTGGAACAGAGTGGTGGCCCAGCCACCGTTGTGGATGAGCCCTTCGAGCAGGCTGCTCGACACGCTCTCCAGCGAGTCCGTCGCCACTGCGCCCCACAGGACGAAGGCGAGCGTGAGGCGCGGTGACCCCGAAGACCACCCTGTCCGTGCGGGAACGTTGATCGGAAGCCAACGAAGCCCCCTTCGCCGAGAGATGGGAACCGCATGTCGTGATGAAACGTCATGTTGTTCCCATTCAAGCCGATATCGGGCCGCCAGGCCCCAGGCCCGTCCGTCAGCCGGCGGGGACCGGGTCGGTCTCCGGGGCGGCGGCCGGGGGTTCGACGAGCTGCTCGCGCAGGTACTTCCACACCACCGCGAGCAGCGCCGCGACGGGAACCGCCAGCAGGCTGCCGACCACTCCGGCCAGACTGCCTCCCAGGGTCACCGCCAGCAGGATCACCGCCGCGTGGAGTCCGAGACCGCGACTCTGGATCATCGGCTGGAAGACGTTGCCCTCCAGCTGCTGCACCACGACGATGATCACCAGCACGATCAGCGCGTCCGTCAGACCGTTGGAGACCAGCGCGATCAGCACCGCGACCAGGCCGGCGAACAGGGCACCCACGATCGGAACGAACGCGGAGACGAAGGTCAGCACCGCCAGCGGCAACACCAGGGGAACGCCGACGATCCACAGCCCCAGCCCGATGAAGACGGCGTCGAGCAGACCGACGAACGCCTGGGAGCGCACGAACGATCCGAGGGTCTCCCAGCCGCGCTCGGCGACCACGGGGACGTCTGTGGCGAGCCGACCGGGGAGCTGCCGGGTGAGCCACGGCAGGAACCGCGGGCCGTCCTTGAGGAAGAAGAACATCAGGAAGAGTGCCAGGACGGCGGTGATCAGACCGCTGAAGACGGTGCTCACGCCGGTGACGACCGTGGACACCGTGGCGCCGACGCTGTGCTGGACCCGGTCGACCGCAGTGTCGAACGCCGCCGTGATCTGGGCATCGCCGATGTTCAGCGGCGGGCCGGCAGCCCACCCGCGCAGCTGCTGGATCCCCTTGACCACTCCGTCACCCAGCTCGCCGGCCTGCGACGCCACCGGCACCGCGATCAGCGCCACGACACCTGCGGCCACCACGAGGAACAGTACGGTCACCAGCGACGCGGCCACGGCGGGAGGCCACCCGCGCCGCCGCAGGAAGGCGACCAGGGGCCACGTGAGCGTGGTGAGCAACAGGGCCACGACCAGTGGCCAGACCACCGACCACATCCGGCCCAGGAGCCACAACATCGCGGCAGCCATCACGAAGACCAGCAGCAACTCGGCGGAAACCCGCGCGGACGCCCGTAGCGCGGACGCCGTCCTTCTCGAACTCAGCGTGTCAGACATGGGCTCACCCTATGGAACCCCCGCATGCCGAGGCCCCGGTGGCCGGGCATGGAGCGGGGAATGCAGGGTATTCGCGGGGCATGACAGCTGGCGGAGCGGTACGCGAGGGTGTGGAGACCGCTTCGAGCGGCGGCAAGGCGCGGGGCGTACTGGCCCGGTGCGGCCTGGTGACGCGCGGGCTGCTGTACGTGCTCATCGGCGTACTCGCGGTGCGCGTCGCCTTCGGTGTGAGCGGCGGCGGGCAGGCGGACCGGACGGGCGCACTGCAGGAGCTCGCGGAGAAGCCCTTCGGCGGCGTCCTCGTATGGGCCGTCGGCATAGGTCTGGTCTGCATGACGCTGTGGCGGCTCTCGGAGGCGGCACTGGGTGCGGCCGGCCCCGACGGGGACAAGCCCGGCAAGCGACTGGCCTCTTTGGCCCGGGCCGTGTTCTACGGGGTCGTCGCGTTCTCCGTACTCTCCTTCGCCGCCGGAACCGGTGGCGAAGGCCGGTCCGGCGACGAGCAGTCGCGCGATGTGACGGCCCGGGTGCTCGATGTGCCGGGCGGGCCGTGGTGGGTCGGGACAGCGGGCGTGGCGATCGCCATCGGCGGGGTCGTGATCGCGGTACAGGCGGCGCGGCGCACCTTCCGCAAGCACCTGGCGATGGGGCGACAGCCCGAGCAGGTCCGCACCACGGTCGAGATCCTCGGGGTCGCGGGCGGTCTGGCGCGCGGCACCGTCTTCGCCGCGGCCGGAGCCTTCGCCGTGCACGCGGCCATGAGCTACGACCCGGCGAAGGCGAAGGGGATGGACGGCACCCTCCGCACGTTCACCCAGACCCCTGCGGGCCCGTGGCTCCTCGTGGTGGTCGCCGCCGGGCTCGTGCTGTTCGGGGTGTTCTCCTGGGCCATGGCCTGCTGGCGCAAGGTCTGACCATGCGGGCGGGGCGCACGGACGGCCGGACCGTCAGGGTGTCTCGATGAAGCGCAGAGCCGGCTCCGGAGCGGTCATCCAGCGGGTGACCTGGGAAGAGTCGCTGTCGTACACATAGGTTGTGCCGGGGAAGTCGATCGTGATCGGCTCGCCCTTCTTGCTCACGTGCCCGGTGTCCTGGAGCTGGACGGTGATCGTCCTCTCCATCTCCGGCTGGAGCGCGTCCATGGGGCCGCCATGGAACAGGGCGGCGTACAGCTGCTCACCCGGCGCGACGGTCTCGTACGGCGTCCCGGGTATCGGGGCACCGTCCTTGATCTCGGTGGCCAGGCGCTGCCAGGCGGCGATCTGGACGAGGGGGTAGCGGTAGACCCTGCACGGCTTCTCGCTGGTGTTGGTGCTGTCGACTCCCGATGCCTCCCACATGGTGCGGGTCCCGGACGCCTGTCACCACCCAGGGGCGGGACCGGCACGCTTCGGCTTTGCCCGGAGTGGTCCCGGGCCCGCGCGCCCGGCGATACCGTGGTCGGACTTGCCCGTTCGGCCCATGGAGCCCTCGATGAGCGAACAGCCGGCCCCCGCCGACACCGCCACCCGGCAGCCACTCGCGCCCGCGGCCGCCGACGCGGTGCGCGCTTACGCGGCCAGGACCCGCGCCCAGGCCGACCAGTTCGCCGCGGTCCTGGAGGACGTCGCCACCAACGGTCTTCCCGACCCGGAGCGGTGCACGCCCTGGGAGGAGCTGCGCGAGGCCCACCTGGCCCGTCTCGCCGCCCAGCGCCCGGCCGTCGCCTGATGCCGGGACACGGCCGCCGCCGGGCCCGGATCGCCTTCTCCGACGCCGCCGCCAAGCAGCTGGAGAGCATCACCCGAGAGGCGGAGATCCACGCCCTGGACCGTGCCCTGGTCGTCATTTCCGTCGACCCGGGCATCGGCGAACCGATCCCCGGCGACACCACCGGCCCCCAGCTTCGCCAGTACACCGACGAGGTCGAAGCCGTCCGCGTCCTGTACTTCGTCACCGCACTGCGCACCGTGGTGGTCGTGGCATACATCGAGGTCTGATCCCGCGAACCCGACAGGTCCGGAGCCGTGGCTTCGCAGTGGCCGGGGGAGTGGGCCCGCGCGGAGTCCGGCCAGGCCTTCGCGCACCGCGATCCCGCGCGACCTCGGGAAGGTGTTGCAGCCGGGCTGAAAAGCCCCCGCCGCGCGGCGAATTGGGCCGCCAGGCCGCGCGCGGGGAGCGCGCCCCGGCTCCCTCCCGGCCGGCCGTGCGGTGTCTGGGGGAGGCTTTCATACCCCGCTGACCTCGGCTTATCGTTGGCCCAGACTATTGCGGAGCGTGATCACTTCGGCGATGATCCCGCCGTGACCATCTTTCTCGCCGTCGCACTCGTCGTGCTTCTCGTCGTCCTCCTCCGCTCCACCGTCCTCGGCGGCGCCGACCGCTGGATCGAAAAGAACTTCGAGGCGTCCTCCTACGGTCTTCCGCCCCGCGAGGCGCTCGACAGCGAGCGCCCCGGCCCTCGGGCCCCGGAGCACCGCGCGCGGGAGCGACAGGCCGTCGCCGATGCCGCGTGGCAGGGCGACTGGAAGCCCGCCGCCCGGTACGTCCGGGAGGCGGGTGACGACTGGGACGCCCGCTGGGACCGGCTGGAACTGCTGCAGCACGTCGCCGGGACGGACAGCGCCTGGCTCGACACCTGGCGCGCCGCCGAGCCGGGCAGCTGTGACGCGGCCACCCTGCACGCGAGCCTCACGGTCCACCGGGCCTGGGCGATCCGGGGCAGTGGCTTCGTCAACGAGGTCCAGGCCTCGGACATGCAGCGCTTCCGCGCCATGCTCCCGGCCGCGATCGAGGAGGCCCGCCAGGCCGCCCTGCTCGACCCCGCCGACCCGGGGCCCTGGGTCGTCATGGTCACCGCGGCACGCGGAGCCCAGTACGGCCACGCACAGTTCAAGCCCCTCTGGGAGGGGCTCGTCGCCCGTGCGCCCCACCACTACGAGGGGCATTGGCAGGCCCTCCAGTACTGGTGCGCCAAGTGGTTCGGCAGCAACCGGCGGATGATGCGGTTCGCGCGCCAGGCGGTCCGCAAGGCCCCGGCCGGCAGCCCGCTCGCCGGGATCTACCTGCACGCGCTGAGCGAACTCTCCGCCCGGTCCTCCGCCGTCTCGGTGCCGGTCACCCCCGTGACGAGGGGCCTGCTGAAGCGGACCGCCGCTTCCTTCGAGCAGGTGGCGCCCGACGACGAGCGACTGCCGCTCCTGCGTCATCTGTTGGCGCACTACATGCTCCAGTCGATGATGTACGGCCCTGCCCTGGAGCAGTTCCGCCTGATCGGGCCGTGGTGCGGAGCCGAACCCTGGCGCAAGGCGGGGAACCCGGTCATGGCCTTCGAAACGGCCCGTGGCAGGGCCGTGAAGCTGTCCAGGGCGCGGCCCACCTCGACGGTTCAGGGTCACGGGATGGCGCGTTAGGCCCGGCAGGGTGCGGGATCTTCGCAGAAACAAACGTGCGACTCTCGGGCGCGCGTGGTCATCACCTGTCTCACGGAAGGCGCTCCTCGCCTTCCCACGAGGACATGGCAAGGCAAGGGGTGGGGAGATGGCGGTGCTCCGTCAGTGGGGGCTCGCACTGGGGAAGTGGGGCGGCAGGCCTCCCGCGCGGGTCCAGGAGGACTCCGGCGATCCGGACGTGCGACGGGTGCGCGAGGCCGCCGCGGCCCGCGACTGGACCGGCGTGCGCGAGGTGCTCGAAGCGCGTCCCGAGAGCGAGGACCGGACCGAACTGCTCTGGGCGGCCGGCGACACGGCGGGTGTGGAGCGGTGGATCGTCCCGGTCCTCGAAGCAGACCCCGACGCGTCGCTGGCCAGGCTCGTGGCGGGCGTCCGCCACATCAGCTGGGGCTGGGAGGCACGGACCGGCGCCAGGGCGTCGAACGTCTCGCGCGAGCAGTTCGAGGTGTTCCACACGCGACTGCGGAGCGCCGAGGAGTGGCTCTACGAGGCGGCCGAACGCGAACCGCTGTGGACCTCCCCCTGGTACGGCCTCCAGCTCACCGGCCGCGGTCTAGAGGTCGGGGCGACCGTCGCGCGCCGCCGCTTCGAGGCGGCCGTGCGCCGCGATCCGCACCACCTGGGAGCGCACCAGCAGCAGTTGCAGCAGGTCTGCGAGAAGTGGGGAGGCTCGCACGAGGAGGCGCACGCCTTCGCCCGGGACTCCGCGTTCGGCGCCCCCGCCGGCACACAACTGGGCCAGCTCGTCGCCATCGCGCACATCGAACAGTGGCTCTCCCTCGACTCCGGTCCGGACGACGCGTACATGCGCCGACCGGACGTCGCCGCGTCCCTGCACGAGGCGGCCGACCACTCGTTCCGGCACCCGGACTTCGTGCGTCGCGCCGGGGCGGCCCAACTGCTGAACACCTTCGCCATGGCGTTCTCCCTCGCGGGGGACCGCGCGGCGGCACGGGAATGCTTCGAGGCGACCCGGGGCCGCGTCACCGAGTTCCCCTGGTACTACGTCAACGGCTCCGACCCCGCCGCGGCCTACCGCAAGCAGCGGGCTTCGACCGGTCGCTGACTCCGCCGGCCGCCGACCCCGGCGGCCGCCGACCCGCCACGGGCCACCGTGAGCAGCGGTCGCCGCGGTCGCCTCCGGACCGGAGCCCGGTCCGGCCGCCGCGCTCCCGGCCCGCGGCAGCGCAGCGCACGGCCTGTCGGTGGACCGCCCCCTGGGGGCTCCACCCGCCCGGGCCGCTCCGGCACGGCGCTCCCGGTGCGCCGTAGCCCGCACACGCCTCCCTCCGCCTCCGTCCGCGCCGCCCACGGCGTCGGGCGGACCCACCGAAAGAGCCCGCAAGGTGCCCGAATCCGAGACCTCCCACACCTTCCAGGTCGACCTGCGCGGCCTGGTCGACCTGCTCTCCCACCACCTCTACTCCAGCCCCCGCGTCTACCTGCGCGAGCTGCTGCAGAACGCCGTGGACGCCATCACCGCACGCCAGGCCCTGGAACCCGGGTCACCCGCCACCATCACGGTGCGCACCGGCGCGACCCTCACCGTCACGGACACCGGCATCGGCCTGACCGAAGCCGACGTCCACCGGTTCCTCGCGACCATCGGCCGCAGCTCCAAGCGGACCCTGGACGGCGCCGGGCTCGACGCCGCCCGCGGGGACTTCATCGGCCAGTTCGGCATCGGCTTGCTCGCCTGCTTCGTGGTCGCCGACGAGATCACCGTGCTCAGCCGCTCGGCGGCCGACCCCGCGGCGCCCGCCGTCGAATGGACCGGCCACTCCGACGGCCGCTACACCATCCGCACCCTGCCCGCCTCGGCCGTGCCGGAACCGGGCACCACCGTGCGCCTCACCCCGCGCGCCGACAACGCCGAGTGGACCAGTCCGCGGAAGGTCGCCGAACTGGCCCGGCACTACGGCGGCCTCCTGCGGCACGAAGTCACCGTCGAGGGCCCGCGCGGCGAGACCGACCAGGTCAACGAGACACCCCCCTGGGAGCAGACCCACCGCTCCCCGCTGGCCCGCCGCGAAGCCATGACCGCGTACTGCCGGACCCTGTTCGGCTTCACGCCCCTCGACACCATCGAGCTCGACCTGCCGGCCGCCGGGCTGCGCGGCGTCGCGTACGTCCTGCCCACGGCCATGAGCCCGGCCCAGCGGGCCGGCCACCGCGTCCACCTCAAGGGCATGCTGCTCACGGACCAGGCGCCCGAACTCCTCCCGGAATGGGCGTTCTTCGTCCGCTGTGTCGTCGACACCACGAGCCTGCGCCCGACCGCCTCGCGGGAGGCCCTGTACGAGGACGGCACCCTGTCCGCCGTACGGGACGCCCTGGGCGACCGGATCCGCGACTGGCTCACCGGCCTCGCCGCCAGCGACCCCTCCCTCCTGCACCGCTTCATCGAAACGCACCACCTCGCGGTGAAGGCACTGGCCCGCTACGACGACGAGCTGCTGCGCATCGTGCTGCCGTGGCTGCCGTTCGAAACCACCGACGGCAACGTCACGCTGGAGGAGTTCGCGCGGACCCACCCGGCACTCCTGATCACGCGCAGCGTCGAGGAGTTCCGCCAGGTCGCGCCCATCGCCGCGGCCGCCGGCCTCGGCGTCGTCAACGGCGGCTACACGTACGACCGGGACCTCGTGCTCCGGCTCCCGGAGATCCGGCCGGGGACGTCCGTCACAGACCTGGACCCGGCCACGGTCACCGCCCATCTCGACGACGTCGACCGGTCCGCCGAACTGCGCGCGGCGGCGTTCCTCGCGATCGCCCGGGAAACCGTCGCCGTTCACGACTGCGACGTCGTCCTGCGCGACTTCCAGCCGGTCACGGCCTCCGCCCTGTTCCTCGACAACCGCGAGGCCCGGCACGAGCGGACCAGGTCGAGCCTGGCCGCGGACAGCGACGGCGTGTGGGCCGACATCCTCGGGTCCCTGCGCAGCGAGACCCCGCGGGCCCAGCTCGTCCTGAACCACCTGAACCCGTTGGTGCGCCAGGCCATCACGATCGCCGAGCGCGGTCTCGCCGTCACGACGGCCGAAGCCCTCTACGGTCAGGCGCTGCTGCTCAGCCGCCGCCCGCTCCGGGCCAGTGAGAGCGCCCTGCTGAACCGGGCCTTCATCGGCCTGCTCACCCACGCCATGCACCACAGCGGTACCACCGCACCCGGCTCCGAGCCCCGGAAGGAACTGTAGATGCTGGACACTCCCGAGGCCGTGGTCGAGGCGCTCCGCGAGAACCATGACCGCCCGCACGGCCTGCACCGCACCGTCACCGCCGAGGAGATCGTCGACGCGGCCGAGCTCCTCGACGAGCCCGGCACCCTCGTCACGGCCCTGCTGGAGCTGATGAGCTCGTACGAGTTCACCGGCGAGCACCGCAAGTCACCCGTCGTCTTCGCCCGGCTGCTCAAGCTGTTGGACACCGTCCCCGACACCTTCAGCCCGTGGGAGTCCCATCAGGTCTTCTGGCGCTTCAAGTGGGTGGCCACCTCCCTGCTGCAGGTACCGGACGTACCGCTGGCCGCGGTCAACGGCTGGATCGACACGATGCGCGACCGCTACACGGCCGCCGGCCACGGCATGCAGCCGGTCGCGGCGATGCGCTACCACGTCGCGCACCACACCGGCACGGGCCGCGCCGACGCCTACGACCTCTGGGCCACCCGCACACGTACCGACCTGAGCGACTGCGAGGCCTGCGAGATCCGGCACCTCGCCGAGTACCAGGTGGCGTCGGGCGATGACGCGAGGGCCCTGGAGACCTGGGGTCCCGTCCTCGGCGGCGACACGGGCTGCACCGAGGAACCGCAGCTGAGCCGGGCGCGCGCGCTCCTGCCGCTGCTGCGCGCGGGCCGGGCCGACGAGGCACGTTCCCACCACCTCAGCGGCTACCGCCAGGTCCGGGGGAACACCGGAACCCAGGACGCCGTGGGCCTCCACCTGGAGTTCTGCGCGCTCTCCCGCAACGAGGGCCGGGGACTGGAGATCCTCGCCGAGAACCGCCCGCTGTTCGAAGCCACCGGCGCGCCCCTGGCGCACCTCGAGTTCCTCACCGGAGCCGGGGTGCTGCTCACCCGCCTCGTCGAGGACGGACACGCCGGCACCGTCGTCGCGGGGCCGCCCGGACGCGACTGGACGGCCGGCACGCTCCTGGCCCACACCCGCACCGAAGCCGACCGCCTCGCGGCCGCGTTCGACGCGCGCAACGCCACCGGCACCGTCGGGGACCGGCGGCGCACCCGTCTCGCGCAGCGCCCGCTCCTCGACGAACCGCTGCCGCTCGGCCTGCGCACGAAGGCCACGCGCCCCGCCGCGTCCGCGCCGGCGCCCGCTGCCGGGGCGCAGGCCCTCGCCGTGACGCCCACCGCCGGAGCGGACCTCTCCCAGGACCTGGCCACCCTGGTCCGTGAAGCACGCCGGCTGGCCGCCGCCGGACACCCCGGGGAGAACCGGCTCTGGGACCGCATCGAAGAACGCCTGGCCGACGGCGGCGTCGCCCACGACGAGGAGCTCGGCCCGCAGGACCTCCTGGCGGCGGAGCTCGCCGACCAGCGTGCCTACAGGCTCACCCGGGAGGACCGCGACGAGGAGAGCGCCACCGAGCTGAAGCGGGCAGCCGCGCTGTACGAGGGCCTGGGGATGCCCTGGCACGCCGTCAACGCGCGCTCCCGTGCACTGGCCTGGCCGACCGCCCCCGAGGACGCCGACCGCGAAGCGAACCGCGCGGCCCTCGACGCGGTCCTGGCCGAGGCGGAGCGCCTGCGGACCAGTGCGCCCCTGACGGCGGAGACCGAGCCGGAGTACCTCGCCCTACGGTACGCCGCCGCCTTCGCCGCCTACCAGGACGCGCTGCGGGACCTTCCGGAGACCGAGGGGACCGCGGCGGAGCGGTTCCAGGAGCGGGCCCGTACGCTGCGCGCCGAGGCGGAGCGGCTCTCCGCGCCGCACCACGTGGCCAACGCCCTGCAGCTCACCGCGGACCTGGCCGGCCGGGGAGGGGACACGGAAGCCGCCGAGGAACTGCTGCGCGCGGCCCTGGACGCCGTGGACGCCTCGGCGCGGCCCTGGCGCGGTTCACGCCCCCGGGCCCTGCTCGCGCAGTTCCTCCTCGCCAAGGGCGAACCGGAGGAAGCGGCGGAGCTCCTGCACCGGGCACTCGCCGACGCGGCCCGGTACGACGACACGGACTTCGCACAGGCCCCCGTGTACTCCCTGCTGGGGCACGCGGCCTCGCACACCGGGGACCTGGTCGCCGCCGTACGGCATCTCTCCGAGGCCGCCGCGCTGTTCGACCAGGACGGGGAGCCCGTCGAAGCCATCGGCGTACGCCTCCAGCTCGCGGACGTGCTGGGGCGGGGTGGCCGGCCGGAGGACGCGGTCGCCGTCCTGGAATCCCTGCTGGCGGACGATGCCCAGTCCCCGGACAACGAACGCGCCTTCGCTCAGGCCCGCCTGTCCCTGGCCCGCGGGCTGCGGGATCTCGGCGAGTACCTGCCCGCGGCGGAGGAGTTCCTGCGCCTGGCCGACACCGTCGCCGCGTGGGAGGACGACCGGCTGGTCCAGACGCTGGTGGCGGCGGAGGCTGCCGTCACACTGGCCGTGGCCGACCGGTGGGAGGCCGCGCACACCGCCTACGAGCGGGCGGTCGCCGCGCACGCGGAGGGGCCGAATCCGTCGCTGATCGTCAGCATGATGTGCCAGTTCGCACGCCTCACGGTCCAGGCGCAGGAGGCCGAAGGCCTGGAGGCGGCGCTGGCGCACCTCGCGCGGGCGGACGCCGTACGCGCCGCGGTACCGCAGGACGCCGAGGACTTCACCCACTGGTACGAGCGCGGCGCCGTGCACTACCGCCGGGCCTGTGTGCTGGCGGAGACCGAGCGTTTCGAGGAGGCCCTGCCCGAGGCGGAGGCCGCCATCGCGGCCCACGAGGAGGGCGGAGAGGAAGGCGAGGTGCCGCGCGCCGAAGCGGTCCGTATGGCCGCCCTGATCGGCGCAAGGGCCTCGGCTTCGTCCAGCAGGCGACGGCCCGGCTCACCACCGCCGCTGCCCGCTGCCGCGACGCCGGTCACCCGGAGGCCGCCGAGATCTTGGAAGCCCTCCGCCAGGACTACCTGCGCCGCCGTACCTGACGACGAACCTCTTCAGGGGTCGGGCCCGTCCCGGTCACGGCCCCCGCGGGCCGGCCGGGACGGCGTGTTGGGGCGTTCAGGTTCGGCGTCGGGCGCTGTTGAACATGACGCGGAGCATGAGGACCAGGCTGAGGACGAGGAGGTTGTATCCGAGGACTTCGTAGAGGCGGAGGGTGTCGGACACGGCGGGTCCGCCGGTGCTGGCCAGGAGGAGCGCGGACATGATGCCCGTGGTGGCGGCGAGGACGGTCGTCAGGGCCTGTTGGAGGAGGCGGCCGACGGCCTGCTCGTCGTCCTTGTGGGAGAACAGCCGGACGTTGAGGGTGAGCTTCCCCCTCTCCATGTCCGCGGTGATGCGGTCGGCTCGCCGGGGGATGCGCCGTAGGACGGGTAGCAGCGCGGTGAACTCGTCGGACAGGGTCTGACGGAGGCTGTCGGGGCGGAGCCGCTCGCCGATCTCCTCTGCCGCGAAGGCGCGGGACTCGTTGACGATGTCGAAGCCGGGGGCGAGGTGGGCGAGGGTCCCTTCGAGGGTGGCCAGGGCGCGGAAGACGGCGGCGACTTCGCCCGGGACGGCGACGCCGTGGGCGGTGACGATGCGGAAGAGGTCGGTGAACATTTCGACGTCGGGGGTGAGGCCGGGGCCGAGGTGGCGGGCCATGAAGCGCCCGAGGGACCGTTCCAGTGCCTCGCCGTCGATGGTGTCGGAGCGGTCCATGACGTCGAGGAAGGCGTCGCGGAGGGCTGCGGGGTCGCGTTGGTCGATGGCGAGCAGGAGGCGTTGGAGGGAGCCCTGGAGCTGGGTGTCGAGGCGGCCGACGGAGCCGAAGTCGATGAGGGCCAGGCTGTTGTCGGGCATCAGCATGATGTTGCCGGGGTGCGGGTCGGCGTGAAAGACGCCGTCGACCATGACCTGCCGCAGCAGAGCGGTCAGCAGGGTCCGGGCCAGGGCATCGCCATCGACTTCACGGTCGGTGAGAGCGCTGCGGGCACGGCCCGGGGAGATGCCGTCGAGGTGTTCGAGGACGAGGACGCGGGCGGTGGAGAGCTCGCCGTGCACCTCGGGCAGGGTCAGCAGGGCCTGGTCGCCGGCGGCGGCCCCGGACCGCGTTCAGGTTGCGGGCCTCGATCCGGAAGTCGAGTTCCTCGGTGAGGGCCTCGGCGAAGCCGTCCGCGAGGGCGGTGGAGTTGATGGCCCCTGGCCCAGGCGTAGTGGCGGTCAAGGCTGCGGGCAACGCGTCGGACGATGTCGAGGTCCTGTTCGACCTTGCGGACGATGCCGGGGCGCTGGATCTTGACGACGACGCGGCGGCCGTCGGGCAGCGTGGCGCAGTGGACCTGGGCGACCGCTGCCGTCCACCAGGACCCCGCCGTCCCACACGCCGGCCGCCGCGACACGGTACTGGCCCTCGTCCTGATGGCGCTGGCCGCCGGGTTCGCCGTACTCGACCACGAGGGAAAGCCCCTCGACGCGCTCGGGTGGGTGCTGCTGGTGCTGGGGACGGCGACCGTCGCGTTCCGCCGGACCCACACCATGCCCGCGCTGGTGGCCATGGTGGTGTTCATCGGTGTCTACCACGCCCTGGGCTACAACCACGTGGCCCCCACCCTCAGCTCGATGACCCTGCTGTACACCGTCGCCGTCACCGGCCCGCCCCGACGGGCCCTGATCGCCGGAGCCGTCGTCATCGCCGGGACCGTCGGCGCGAACTGGATCTCGGACGCCGGCGGCGCCCTGGCAACCCTGCGGATCTCCGGCTGGATCGCGGCCGTGTGCATGGCCGGCGTCTACGTCCGCGCCTACCGCCAGCGCGCCGAGCGCGCCGAGCGCACCCAGGAGGAGGTCGCCGCCCGCCGGGTCGCCGAGGAACGCCTGCGCATCGCCCGCGACCTGCACGACCTCCTCGCGCACTCCATCACCCTGATCGGCGTCCAGACCTCGGTGGCCTCACACGTCCTCAACGTGGCCCCCGACCAGCTCGACCGGGCCGCCATCGCCGAGGCCCTCGACAACATCGCCGACACCTGCCGCACCGCACGCGCCGAAGTCCGCACCACCCTCGAGGTCCTCCGCCACGGAGAGAGCGCCCAGCGCGAGGGCCCGCTGCCGGACATCGCCGCCCTGCCCGCACTCGCCCGCCAGGCCGACGCCCGCCTGACCCGGCACACCGAAGGCGCTCGGATCCGTCCGGCCGTCCAGGCGGCCGTCTACCGCATCACACAGGAAGCCCTCACCAACACCTCCCGGCACGGCGGACCCGAAGCCCGCGCGGACATCACCCTCACCTCCCGCGACGGGAGCCTGTACCTGACCATCACCGACAACGGCCGGCCCTCCGCCGGCACCACCGGCTCCCGCTTCGGCCTCATCGGCATGGAAGAGCGCGCCCGCAGCGTCGGCGGCTCCCTGACCGCAGGCCCCCGCTCCGTCGGCGGCTTCGCCGTGCACGCCGTCCTTCCCCTGACCTCACACCCCGCCACCGCACGAGAGGACCGCCCGTGATCCGCGTCATCCTGGCCGACGACCAGCACCTGGTCAGAGGAGCGTTCGCCATGCTCGTCACATCGGCCGCGGACATGGAAGTGGTCGCCGAGGCCGGCACCGGCCAGGAAACGGTCGACGCCGCCCGCACCGTACCCGCCGACCTCATCGTCATGGACATCCGCATGCCCGAGATGGACGGCATCGAAGCCACCCGCCTCATCGCGGCCGACGAACACCTCACCGGCCTGAAGATCCTCGTCCTGACCACCTACGAATCGGACGAGAACATCGTCGAAGCCCTGCGCGCCGGCGCCGCCGGCTTCGTCGTCAAGGACACGCTTCCGGCCGACCTCCTCGCCGCCATGCGAACCGTTTCCGCCGGGGAATCCCTCCTGTCCCCGAGCGCGACCTCCCGCCTCATCGCCCAAGTCCTCAGCACCCCGCCCGCACCGCCGACCGGCCCCGTAACGGAGCTGCTCTCCGGGCGGGAACGCGAAGTCCTCACCCTCATCGGCCGGGGCATGAACAACACCGAGATCGGTGAACGCCTCGACCTCAGCCCCCTCACCGCGAAGAAGCACGTCTCGCGGATCATGGCCAAGCTCCAGGCGCGGGACCGGCCCCAGCTCGTCATCGCCGCCTACGAGTCCGGCCTGGTCACCGCCCGCACCAACCCGCCCGGCCCGGACGGCCCGTAACTCGGCGTGGTGCCAGACGAGGGTGAACGGGGGGACGACGGAGGGCCCGCCGCACAGGCAGTCCTCCACCGAGTCCAGACACCTGCCGTAGTTGGTGCCGGGGCCGAGCAGGGCTTCGCCGAGCGCCAGGAGCAAGCCGCTCCTGTCGGTGACGTGCTGTCCGTCCAAGTGGTACGTCCCGCCGGAGAGGCCCCGCAGCCCGTACGGGCCGACGTGGGTGAGGGCCAGCCACTCGGTCCGGCCCTCGGCGCCGAACCGTGCCCACTGGTCGGGCCGCGTGGGAACACCGTCGGACCAGATTTCCCAGACCGCGCGGGCGGCCAGGGTGGGGCGGTCGTCACCGGGGTCGGTGACGGTGACGTCGATCAGGGCTCCGCCGAGGACGGATGGGCGTGCCTCGACGGTGTCCGGGCCGAGGCGGTACCCGGCCATGGTCCGGCCGTGGTGGTCGAGGCGCCAGAGCGTGATCCGGTCGCCCCCCTTCGGAAGGGGACGGCACAGCAGGGCCAGAAGCGGTGCGGCGGGTTCGCAGCCGATCAGGTGCACGGGCGGGGTGGGTCGCCGGGGGCGCAGGGTGAGCAGGCCGCCAATGGAACGGCAAACGTCCGATAGGTCGTCCCCCGGGATCGAGGGGAACCACAGGTCGAACCGCGGACTCGAAGGAGGCCGCTTGCCGCCCCAGCAGTCGTCCTCCCTGACGCCGGTGCCCACGACGATGTCCACGCGCCCGGGATCGCCCGGCGTGGGCCATTGGGCCAGGACAGTCGTGTCCTCCAGGTCCCAGTAGCGGGCCGGCCCGCCGTTCGAGGGATCCACGGGCTCGATCGAGAGCAGTCCGTCGCCCAGCAGCCGCACCGGTTCGGCGCTGTCCGCCACGGCCCGGACCAGCGGGCTCTCGCGCGCGCAGCCGCGCAGCGTCAGGACCTCTCGCGGCAGCGGAGGCGGGTCCGTGAACAGGCCCTCGACCTCGGCGCACCGCCCCCACAGCACGCCCTCCTCCTCACCGTCGGTGTCCTCCCGCACCAGCAGATACCGGACCGGGAAGTCCCGCTCCCACCCCACGTGTTCCTCGGACCGCACGCTTCTCCATCGTTACCGGACTGTCTTGGCGCGCCAACCCTACGGTTCGCTGACGCCGAAGCCCTCCGAATATCGCGTGCCCGCAATGACGCTCCCCGCCGGCCGGCGGCGGACCGGGCGGAGCGTGAGGCGCTGCCGGAGCGGGCGGGGCGGGCCGGTCACTCCACCCAGGGCTGCCACACCTTCTCGTTGCGCTCCACCCACTTCTTCGCCGCCTGCTGCGGCGACAGCTTCTCCTCGGCGATCATCAGGGACACCTCGTTCTGCTGCTCCTTGCTCCAGCGGAACTTCTTCAGGAATCCGGCCGCCTTTCCGTCCGACTCCGCGAAGCGCGTGTTCAGGTACTTCTGCAGCGGTGTGTCGGGGTAGGCGCAGGCCACCTTCTGCGGATCGTCCGCGCAGCCCTCGGTGTACTCGGGGAGCTTCACCTCGGTCATCGGGACACGCTCGAAGAGCCACTGCGGCTCGTACCAGTACGTCAGGAAGGGCTTGTGCTCCTTGGCGAACTGCTTGATCTGGGTGATCTGGGCCGCCTCGGAGCCGGCGAAGACCACTTCAAAGTCCAGGCCCAGGTTCTTCACCAGTGCCTTGTCGTTCGTGATGTAGGACGGGGAGCCGTCCATCAGCTGGCCCTTCCCGCGGCTCTCGGGGGTGCGCAGCTGGTCGGCGTACTCGTCGAGGTTCTTCCAGTCGGTGACGTCGGGATGGGCCTCGGCGAAGTACGTGGGGACGAACCAGCCGATGTGGCCCGTCACTCCCAGATCCCCGCCGGGGGTGATGGTCCGCTTGTCCTCCACGTACCGCTTCTCCTGCTCGGGGTGGCCCCAGTCCTCCAGGATCGCGTCGACGCGACCCTGGCTGAGGGCGTCCCAGGCGGGGACCTCGTCGACCTGGACCGTGTCCACCCGGTAGCCCAGCTCGTGCTCGAGGAGGTAGGAGGCGACGGCGGTGTTCGCCTGGGCGCCGACCCACGACTGGACGGAGAGGGTGACGGTCTTCGTTCCCTGTGCGGCGGCGTACGGGGAGGACTGGCGGGTCATGTCGGCGGCCCCGCAGCCGGTGAGGACGGCGAGTCCGGTCGCGGCGGCGAGTACGGCCGCGGCGCGCCGGCGGTCGAGGCTGCGGCCCCGGTGGTGTGCGTGGCGCATGTCAGGCCTCCTTGACGGGCTGGGTGATGCGGTCGAGGAGCAGGCCGAGGCAGACGATCGCGGCGCCGGCGACCAGGCCGGTGGCCAGGTCGCCCTGAGCGAGGCCGAGGACGACGTCGTAGCCGAGCGCGCCGCCGCCGACCAGGCCGCCGATGATGACGACGGCGAGGACCAGTACCACGGCCTGATTGACAGCCAGCAGCAACGCGGGCCGGGCCAGAGGCAGTTGGACCTGACGCAGTAGCTGTGAGCGGGTGGCTCCGAGCGAGCGGGCGGATTCCACGACGGTCGCGTCCACCTCCCGCAGGCCCTGGACGGTGATCCGGACGACGGCCGGGAGCGCGTAGACCACGGCGGCCGCGGCGGCCGGTGCGCGACCGACCCCGAACAGCGCGACCACGGGGATGAGGTAGACGAACTGCGGCAGGGTCTGGCACACGTCGAGGACGGGCCGCAGCAGTCGTTCGGCGCGGGCACTGCGGGCGGCTCCGACGGCGATCGCGAAGCCCAGTACGAGCGTGACCGCCACGGCGGCCAGGACCTGGGCGAGCGTGTCCAGGGAGGCTTCCCACACGCCGAGCACGCCGACGGCGCCCAGGGCGAGTACCGCGGTGAGCGCGGTGCGCCAGGTGCCCGCGAGCAGGGCGAGCGCGCAGGCCGCCAGCAGGAGCAGCCACCAGGGAGCGGCCTGGAGCCCGCCGCGCAGCGGGTCGAGGACCCAGCCGGTGAAGCGCGCGGCCCAGTCGGCGGTGCCGCCGACCACGGGTACGCCGGAGTAGAGGTGGTCGGTCATCCAGGCGACGGCCGAGTTCACCGGATCGGCCAGGGACACGGTCCAGGACCCGGGCCACAGGGAGCTGCCGGCGATGCGGCCGGCGACGGCGGCGGCGACCGCCGCGAGGAGGACGAGCAGGCGGCCGGACCAGCCGGAGAACCCCCGGCGGAGCAGGTGCTGTTCGTGGGCGCGCACGGGATCGGCGCCGATCCGGCGGCCCGCGGCGTCGGCGGTGCGGTCCAGCACCACGGCGAGCAGCACGATCGGGATGCCGGCGGTCAGGGCGGCGCCGACGTCCACGGAGGCGAGGGCCTGGTAGACGCGGTCGCCGAGGCCGCCCGCGCCGATCACGGAGGCGATGACGGCCATGGACAGGCCCGTCATGATGGCCTGGTTGACACCGAGCAGGAGCTGCAGGCGCGCGAGCGGGAGCCGGGCGGTCAGCAGGCGTTGGCGTCCGGTGGCGCCGAGCGAGGCCGCGGCCTCCAGGACGCCCGGGTCGGCGTCGCGCAGGCCGAGGGCGGTGAGCCGGGCCATGGGCGGGGCGGCGTAGACGACGGTGGCGAGGACGGCGGCGGGCACGCCGATGCCGAAGACCAGCACCATCGGCAGCAGGTACGCGAAGGCGGGCAGGATCTGCATGGTGTCGAGTACGGGGCGCAGGACGCGGTCGGCGCGCGGGGAGAGCCCCGCGGCGAGGCCCAGCAGGGCGCCGAGTACGACGGAGGCGGCGACGGCGACGACCATCAGCGCGAGGGTCTGCATGGTCGGCACCCACATGCCGAGCAGTCCGCAGGCGGCGAAGGCGGCGGCGCAGGTCAGGGCGAGCCGGATGCCGGCGAGGCGCCAGGCGACCAGGGTGGCCAGGGCGGTGACCCCGGTCCAGCCGGCGGCGAGCAGGAGCACGTACACGACGCGGACGGACACCACGACGGCGTTGCTGACGTGGCCGAAGAAGTAGAGGAACAGCGGGTGGCTGTCGCGGTGGTCGATGATCCAGTCACCGGCGCGGCCGAGCGGGCCGGACAGGTCGACCGCCAGGGCCGCGGGCCAGCTGCCGGCGCCCGGGAAGGCCAGGGCGAGCGGGATCAGCAGGGCGACGGCGAGGCCCATCGGAAGGAGGGCTCCGCGGCGCGCGGCGAGGGCGGCCAGGGGCCCGCGGGGGTGGTCCTGAGGAGCGGACCCGGTGCCGGAAGGACGCGGTCCGGCGGGCCGTTCGGAGGACTGCGGGGCTTCCGAAGGGGCGGCGGTGCGGTTGCCGGGCGGGGTATGGGTCGGGGTCGGGGTCGCGGTCATGCGCACCACCTCCGGGCATCGGGGACGGGGGCCGTGGGGCGGGCCGGGCAGGTCATGCCGCCACCCCCCGTCCGGCGGTGGCCGGGAGCCCGGCCACGACGGCGAGCAGCCCCGCGTCGTCCACGACGCCCAGGCAGCGGCCGCGGTCGACGACGCGGGCCGGGCCACCGCTGCGGGCCACGGCCTGGATGGCCTCGACCACGGTGGTGGCGGGGTGGAGCGCGGGTCCCTGCTCGGCCTCGCCGGCAGTGGCGGGGCGCATCGCGGTGCGGACGGTGAGCACCTGTTCCCGGGGGACGTCGCGGACGAAGTCCCGTACGTACGCGTCGGCCGGCGAGCCCACGATCTCCTCGGGCGTGCCGAGCTGCACGATGCGGCCGTCGCGCATCAGCGCGATCCGGTCGCCCAGGCGCAGGGCCTCGGCGAGGTCGTGGGTGATGAAGACCATGGTGCGGCCCTCTTCGTGGTGGAGCCGGGCGACCTCCTCCTGCATCTCGCGGCGGATGAGGGGGTCGAGTGCGCTGAACGGCTCGTCGAACAGGAGCACTTCGGGGTCGGCGGCGAGGGCGCGGGCGAGACCGACGCGCTGCTGCTGGCCGCCCGAGAGCTGGCCGGGGCGCCGGTCCTCCAGTCCTTCGAGGCCGACCTTGGCGACGAGTTCGCCGGCCTTGCGTCGGCGGTCACCGCGTCCGACGCCCTGGATCTCCAGTCCGTACGCCACGTTGTCGAGGACGGTGCGGTGCGGGAGCAGGCCGAAGTGCTGGAAGACCATGGCCGTGCGGTGGCGGCGCAGGGCGCGCAGCTGGGTGGCGTCCATGGCGAGGACGTCCTCGCCGTCGATGGACAGGCTTCCGGCGGTGGGTTCGATGAGTCGGGTGAGGCAGCGAACGAGGGTGGACTTGCCGGAGCCGGACAGGCCCATCACGACGAAGACCTCGCCCTTGCGGACGTCGAAGGTGACGTCGCGGACGGCCGCGGTGCACCCGGTGCGCTCGCGCAGTTCGGTGGCGGACAGATCGGCGTCGGCGGAGCCGGGGACCTTCGCGGCGGCCTTGTCGGGCCCGAAGACCTTCCAGAGGCCGTCCACGGAGAAGACGGGGGTCTCGGCGGGGGTGGTGGTGTTCATCGGGTACCGCCTTCCCGGGACAGCAGTTCGGCTGCCTTCTCGCCGACCATGAGCACTCCGATCATCGGGTTGACCGCGGGCATCGTCGGGAAGACGGAGGCGTCCGCGATGCGAATGCCTTCGAGCCCGCGGATCTTCAGGTCCGGGCCCACGACGGCCCCGGGGTCGTCGTCGGCGCCCATCCGGCAGGTGCCGGCCGGGTGGTAGACGGTGTGCGCGACGGACCGGGCGTAGGCGCTCAGCTCCTCGTCGCCGGTGATCTCCGGGCCGGGGCAGACCTCTCGCTTGAGCCAGCCGGCCAGGGGCTGGGTCGCGGCGATCTGCCGGGCGAGCTTGATGCCGTCCACCAGGGTCCGGCCGTCGTAGTCGTCCTCGTCCGTGAAGTAGCGGAAGTCCAGGGCTGGTTTCACCTCGGGGTCCGCGCTCGTCAGGTAGAGGCGGCCGCGGCTGCGCGGCTTGGGGATGTTGGGGGTCATCGACACGCCGTGGGCAGGGCGTTCGTAGCCGATGCGCTCGGGGTTGTCGGTGAAGGGGACCTGGTAGAAGTGGAACATCAGGTCGGGCCCCGCGGAGTCGGGATCGCGCCGGACGAACAGCCCCGCGTCGCTGTCCATCGCGGAGTTCTCCGGTATCGGGCCGTCGGTCTCCCAGACGATCACCGACTCGGGGTGGTCGAGCAGGTTCTCCCCGACTCCGGGCAGGTCGTGCACCGGCGGGATGCCGAGGGCTTCCAGGTCCGCGCGCGGGCCGATGCCCGAGTGCAGCAGCAGTCGCGGGGTGTCCACGGCGCCGGCGCACACCAGCACCTCGCGGCGGGCGGTGACCAGGGACTCCGTACCGTCCGAGGCGCGTACGCGGACTCCGCGCGCACGGGTGCCGTCGAGTTCCAGGCGCAGGGCCCAGGTCTCCAGGAGGATCCGGAGGTTGGGGCGTTCGTCCATGACGGGGTGGAGGTAGGCCACCGACGCGGAGGAGCGCTTGTTGTCCTCGGGGTGATAGGCGAGGTCGAAGAAGCCGGCGCCCTCGTGGAAGGGCTTGCGGTTGAAGCCCTCGACGCGCGGGACGCCCAAGGCGCTCTGCGCGGAATCGACGAAGTCGCGCGCGATGGCGTTGCGGTCCTTCTCGGCGACCGGGACGATGTTGTTGAGGAGCCTGTCGAAGTACGGCTCCATGGCGGCCGCGTGCCAGCCCTCGGCCCCCGACCGCGCCCACTCGTCCCAGTCGGACGGGAGCGGCTTGAAGGCGATCAGGGTGTTGTGCGAGGAGCAGCCGCCGAGGACGCGGGCGCGGCTGTGGCGGATGTGCGAATTGCCGCGGGGCTGCTCGGTGGTGGGGTAGTCGTAGTCGAGCTCGCCGCCGAGCAGGCCCATCCAGCGGCGCAGGGTGAGCACCTCGGGGCGGTCGACGTCACTGGGGCCGCCCTCGATGACGGCGACGGTGACATCCGGGTCCTCCGTGAGACGGGAGGCGATCACCGAGCCGGCGGTGCCGCCGCCGACGACGACGTAGTCGTACTCCTGCTCCGTGGGGGAGTGGGCGGGGCTGTGCGCGGGAGTGTGCTTGGGGCTGTGCTTGGGGCTGTGCTTGGGGGTGGTCATGCTCTGCTCCTCCTTCAGCCCGCGAACCAGCGCACGGGGCGCGGGGCGAGGTTCTGGTACACGTGCTTGGTCTCGCGGTACTCGGCCAGGCCCGACGGGCCCAGTTCGCGCCCGATGCCGGACTTGCCGAAGCCGCCCCACTCCGCCTGCGGGAGGTAGGGGTGGAAGTCGTTGATCCAGACGGTGCCGTGGCGCAGCCGGCCGGCCACGCGGCGGCCGCGGCCCGGGTCGGAGGTCCACACCGCGCCGGCGAGGCCGTATTCGGTGTCGTTGGCGAGCGCGACGGCCTCGGCCTCGGTACGGAAGGTCTCGACGGTCAGGACCGGCCCGAAGACCTCCTCCCGTACGACGCGCATCCCGCGGTGGCAGCGGTCCAGGACCGTCGGCCGGTAGAAGTAGCCGGGCCCGTCGGGGCGTTCGCCGCCGGAGCGGAGTACGGCTCCCTCGGCGAGGGCGGAGGCCACGTACTCCTCGGTGCGTTCGCGCTGGGCAGCGGACACCAACGGCCCGCATTCCACGCCCGGGTCGGTGCCACGGCCGAGGCGGATCCGGTCGGCCCGGCGGGCGAGTTCGGCGACGAAGCGCTCGGCGACGCTCTCCTCGACGATGAGCCGAGAGCCGGCGGAGCAGACCTGGCCGCTGTGCATGAAGGCGGCGTTGAGGGCCTGGTCGACGGCGGTGTCGAAGCCTTCCTCGGTGGCGCAGGCGTCGGCGAAGACGACGTTGGGGTTCTTGCCGCCGAGTTCGAGTGCGACCTTCTTGACGGAGTCCGCGGCCGCGCGCATCACCTTCGTACCGCTGGTGAGACCGCCGGTGAAGGAGACGAGGTCGACGTCGGGGTGGGCGGCGAGGCGCGCGCCCACGGAGTCGCCGGGGCCGGTGACCAGGTTCGCGACGCCGGCCGGGAGACCGGCCTCCGCCAGCAGGCCGATGAGGGCGACCGTGGACAGCGGGGTGATCTCGCTGGGCTTGAGCACGAAGGTGTTGCCCGCGGCGAGGGCGGGAGCGATCTTCCAGGAGGCCTGGAGCAGGGGGTAGTTCCACGGAGTGATCAGGGCGCAGACCCCGACGGGCTCGTGGACGACGACGCTGTGGACGTCGGGGGTGCCGGCGTCGATCACGCGGCCCGCGCTCTCCCCGGCGACGAGGTCGGCGAAGTAGCGGAAGGCGTCGGCGACGCAGTCCACGTCCACGCGGCCCTCTTCCAGGGTCTTGCCCGCGTCGCGGCTCTCCAGCAGGCCGATGCGTTCGCGGTCGCGGTGGAGCAGGTCGGCGGTGCGGCGCAGCAGTGCGGCTCGCTCCAGGACGGGGGTCCGGGGCCACTCCCCGCCGTCGAAGGCCGCGCGGGCGGCGTCGACGGCCGCGTCGGTGTCCACGATGCCGCCCTCGGCGACGAGGGCGAAGACCGTGGCGTCCGCCGGGTCGAGGAGCTCTCGGGTGGCTCCTGATACCGCGGAACGCCAGGTCCCCGCGATGTGGATGGTCGTCTGCTCGGACACGACTCGGTGTACCTCCGATTTCGGCACCGCGGCTCACCCGCAGTGGTGTTGCTCGTTCCCGGGTGCCCCGGTCCGTGGAAGCTATGTCCCATCCGTCACTGGAAGTGACGGGAGTCACGCCCCGTCACTCCGGGGAGGTGCGGGATGAATCCGGACATAGGGGATGTCCTCGGAGGGTGGGAGGTCGCGTACGGCCGCGACCGGGGAACGCGGGTGGCGCGCAGACTGCGCCCTGGTCAGGACGCGGTGGGCCGGGTCGGCGAGGTGGCCCGCCGGGGCGGAGACCGGGGCCGTATTCGAGGAGGCGTAGGTCCCGGGGGAGTCTTGGTGCCGGCCGAGGGCATCCTCGAGGCCGGTCACCGTGCCCGCAACATCGCGCCCCCTCGAGAGTGACGGGGACCACAACGGCGGATCGTCGGAGCTGTCGCCGACGGCTTCGAACCCGAACGGGGCACGGGTATGGACGACCACACAGCCTGCCCCGGCGGCGGCCCGCCGGCGCGGCGCACGGATCAGCGGCTGCCAGCGGGCCCGCACGAGGTCCGTGATCCGTGCGCCGAGCCGCTGTGGGCCTGTCCGACAGCCGGTCGCGGCTGCCCGTGTCCATGTGCCGGGCCCTGACGGCTTGATCTGGGCACCCGGGTGTCCTTGATCGCTCTTCCGAGCGATCTCGGCGGCCGGCCACGGGCCGGTCGAGGAGTGGTGGGGGCGAAGGGAGGGAGTCCTGGGCGGCGAGCCTGTCCCCGCAATCCGTCCTGGCCCTTTGTCCATCCCGGAGGCACCCTGTGAACGATCGTCCGGCTGTTCAGACCGAGCGCACCACGGCGTACCGATACCCCGAGCGCGTCACCTACGACCGTGCGGATGCCTACGCGATCCTCGATGAAGCCCTCCATGTCCACGTGGGCTTCGCCACTGAGGAGGGCCCCTTCGTCATCCCTTCCTTGCACGCGCGGGAGGGGGACCGGTTGATCCTGCACGGCTCGGCCCACGGACGGTTCGTGAAGACCGTGTCCTCGGGAGCGCCGGTCTGTGTGACCGCGACCATCATCGACGGTCTGATCCTGGGGCGGGCCGCCTCCCATCACTCGGCCGCGTACCGCTCGGTCATGGTGTTCGGGACGGCCACTCCTGTCGAGGACGCCGCTGAACGCGCCGAGGCGCTCGCCCGTGTCGTCGAGAACGTCGTTCCGGGCCGGCTGAGCGGGGCCAACGCGGCCCGGCGTCCCTCTGTCGAGGAGGCCGAGTACACGGCCATCATGACGATGCCCATCAGCGAGTTCTCCATCAAGGTCCGCGCGGGCTTCGCCCGCGACGAGCCCAAGGACGACGAGGTCGCGGCCTGGGCAGGGACCATCCCCCTGACCACCACGCCCGGTGCCGCCGTTCCCGACGCCATCACCGGGACCCGCTTCTCGGCCCCCGCCTACGACCCCACCATTCACCGCTTCCGTCAGGACTGACCTCGGGCACCGAGCGTCTGCACGCACTCCCGCGGAGGCCCTTCGCGTGCCCCCGTAGCCGCTCCGCGCCGTGTCCGGGCCTCGGCTACGGGTGATGGTCCTCGTGGTCCCCGCACCCGCCCGCGACCGCTTTTTGTAATAGACCAATAGGCACTCTGACTATTACCGTATGCTGCCTTCGGCGCCACGTCCCCTGTCCGTACGGACATGGCCCGCAGGCGTCCGGAGGAGAGGTGTGTAGTGATCGAGCGGTACACGCGCCCCGAGATGGCGGCGCTGTGGAGCGAGGAGACGAAGTACGCGGCCTGGGCGCGCGTCGAGGTGCTGGCCAGTACCGCGCAGGCGTCCCTCGGAGTCGTACCCGGGGCGGCCCTGGCCGACATCCGGCGGGCCCCGCTGCCGGCCGTCGCGCGGATCCGGGAGCTGGAGGCCGAGCGGGACCACGAGATCCTCGCCTTCCTCGCCGCCTGGACCGAGACCATGCCGGCCGACTCGGCGCGCTGGGTCCACCACGGCATGACCAGCTACGACCTCGTCGACACCGCCCAGGGCCTGCTGCTGGCCCACTCCGTCGACCTCGTGCTGGACGCGGCCCACAAGCTGACCGGGCTGCTGATCGACCGGGCCCTGGAGCACTGGGACACGGTCTGCGTGGCCCGCACCCACGGGGTCCACGCCGAGCCGACCACCTTCGGCCACAAGCTCGCCGTCCACGCCCACGCACTGCACCGCTGCACGGGCCGGCTCACCGCCGCCCGCCGGGCCGTCGCCGTGGGCACCCTCTCCGGAGCCGTCGGCACCTACTCCCACATCTCCCCGCAGGTGGAGCAGTACGTCTGCGGCGAGCTGGGCCTGGGCGTAGAGCCCGTCCCCACCCAGGTCGTCGCGCGCGACCGCCACGCCGAGCTGCTCGGCGCGCTCGCGATCCTCGGCGCGGTGGTGGAGCAGTTCGTCCTGGAGATGCGCCTCCTGCAGCGCACCGAGGTCGGCGAGGTCGAGGAACCCCGCAGCGGCGCCTACCAGGGCTCCAGCGCCATGCCCCACAAACGGAACCCGACCACCAGCGAACGGCTGTGCGGCCTGGCCCGTGTCCTGCGCGCGAACGCCGGAGCGGCGTACGAGAACATCGCGCTGTGGCACGAGCGCGACCTCGCGCACTCCTCCGTCGAACGCGTCGTCCTCCCCGACAGCCTCGCCGTCGCCCACTACCAGCTCGTCTCCGCCGCCGAGCTCCTCGCCGGCCTCACGGTCCATCCCGAGCGAATGGCCCGCAACCTCGGCGCCACGCGAGGGCTCGTCCACTCCTCCGAGGTCTTCCTCGGCCTCACCGCCGACGGCACCGACCGCGAGAGCGCCTACCGCCTCGTACAGGCCGCCGCCGAGGATGCGCACGCGACGGGTTCCACCCTGGCGGAGGCGCTCGCGGCCCGCGGAATGCACGCCCCCGACGCGTGGTTCGAACCCCGTCGGTTCCTGGGCAACCGCGACCACTTGAAGTCCCGACTCGACAACCTCAAGAAGGAGCACCAGCAGCATGTGGACATGTGAACAGGTCATCGGAGCCGGCCTCGACGTCGCCGAGGTCGCGGCCCTCTACCGGGCCTCCACCCTCGCCGAGCGCCGCCCGGTCGAGGACACCGGACGCTTCACGAGCATGCTGGCCGGCGCCAACCTGGTCGTCACCGCCCGGGACTGCGACGGCCGGCTGATCGGCATCGCCCGCTCCCTCACCGACGGCGCCTACTCCACCTACCTCAGCGACCTCGCCGTCGATGCCGCCTGGCAGGGCAAGGGCGTCGGCCGCGACCTCGTCCGCGCCACCCGTGAGGCCGCACCGCGGGCCAAGCTCATCCTGCTCTCGGCCCCCGCCGCCGTCGACTACTACCCGCACATCGGCTTCGAGCGCCACAACTCGGCCTGGACCATGGCCGCACCCACAGGCTGACCGAACCACCACCACCGGGAGGCCGTCCGGCCGGGTCTTGTGTCCGCGGATGCGGGCCCTTGGTCCGCTGGCGGGTGTCGTGGGGCGGGTTTAGGCTGTGGTCATGCCTCTACACGCCCGCCTCGCTCCCGGCTGCCGCCCTCGTGGCTGCAGGGCGCCCGCGCGGCATGTGCACGGCCGCCGGGTGCGGTACGTGATCGGCTCCGAGCGCGGCCAGGTCAACGGCATGCGATGGCTGTGCGCTACGCGCACCGTGCAGGGCGCCTGAGGGAATCCTCCCTCCCGCCGTCTCCTTCCACCCCTCACCCGAGCACCAGCCGGACACGCGTCCGCGTCCGGCCCGCTCACTGCTGCCCCTGCCCCGCGGCCGTCCCGCACGCTCCGCGGTCATCCCGTACGTGGCCGATAGCTGATTGCCAATGGCCGATGGCCGCGGCCCGGCCCGCGCCGGCCCGCAGACAGCGCTGTGAGGGAAAACGGTGCGCTACGACGCCCGATCCGTAGCTGACCCTCCCTCGCGACCAGCCCGCTCGGCGATCGCACTGATCCGAAGGTTCCGGGATCACACCCATGCCGCCTTCCCCCACACAGCCAACCCTCACCACGACCACCGACGCCGCCGAAGCGCTCGCGCCGGAGGCAAGCGGAGGGAGGCTGCCCCTCGCGCCGCTGCTGGCACTGTCCATGGCCGCGTTCATCACGCTGCTGACCGAGGCGCTGCCCGCGGGCGTCCTGCCGGAAATGGCCCGCGACCTGTCGGTCGGCGAACCCGCGATGGGCCAGGCCGTCACGGTCTACGCCATCGCCACCGGCCTCGCGGCCATCCCCCTGGCCAAGGCGACGGCGGCCTGGCGGCGCAAGAGGCTGCTCCTGTCGGTGGGAGTCTTCGCCGTTGCCAACACGGTCACGGCGATCTCCTCCAACTACCCCCTCACCTTGGCGTTCAGAGTCCTCGCCGGCATCGCGGCCGCCGCGGTCTGGGCCGAACTGGTCGGCTACGCACGCCGCCTGGCGCCACCCCACCTCCAGGGCCGGGCGATCGCCATCACCCTGGCGGGCATCCCGCTCGCACTCTCCCTCGGCATCCCCCTGGGCACCCTCCTCGGAGGCCTGATCGGCTGGCGGCCGACGTTCGCCCTGGTGACCCTGGTCGCCCTCCTCCTGCTGGGGTGGACCGGCGTGGTAGTCCCCGACGCCCCGGGGCAGCGCCCCGGAAGCAGCCAACCCGTCTGGAAGGCCCTGCGCCTTCCGGGCGTGGCGGCCGTCCTGCTGGTGACCGCCGCCTACGTGCTGGCCCACACCATCCTCTACACCTCCATCGCCGCCTTCCTCGACGTCCGCGGTCTGAGCGACTCCCGCGAGAGCGTGCTGCTGGTCTTCGGACTCGCCTCCATGGCCGCCGTCTTGGTCACCGGCGCTCTGGTCGACCGCCGACTGCGGGTCCTGACCGTCACCGCCATGGCGCTGTTCATCGCCGCGTCCGTCGTGCTGATCACCTCGACTGGGAGCCTCTTCGCGGTCTACGCGGCGATGGTGCTGTGGGGTCTGGGCTGGGGAGGGGTCGCCACCCTGCTCCAGACCGCGGTCACCGATGCCGGCGGAGGGCGAGGACAAGCCCTGTTCGTCACCGTATGCAATTCGTCCCTTGCCGGAGGCGGCGCGATCGGCGGCGTCCTGCTGGGCAACTTCTGCCCCGCGTCCTTCCCGTGGACCACCCTGGCCCTCCTGGCCTTGGCGCTGGCGGTCGTGATAGCCGCACGCGCACACGCCTTCCCCACCGGACGGACAGCGGGCCCGTCTCCGCTGACCGGCGGATGAGGCCCGGACACCGCACCGGTCCCGCCCGCACGTCGGATCCCGAGGGAGAAATCCCCCGGTGCGGCGCCCCGCCCCGGCTGTTCACGCGGCTGCGTGCGGCCGATCGGTAGCCTCGCGCCGATCAACACCATTCACTTGATAACGGTGCAGATTATGACTTCTAGGCATGTGCCCGGAGTCAGCTGATCTGCCTCTGACGCGGGCGTCCGGTTCCGAGGGACGCCCGCCCCCACGACGACGAACCAGGAGAACTCCATGAGCACCCACGACACGGCGGCGCCCCCGGCCCCCGACCTTCCGGTGGCACGGCGGCGCAGCGCCGAGCTGGAGGGCCTGATCGCCGCCGATCCGGGGCGGTTTCGGGTGCTGACCGGCGACCGGCCGACCGGACGGCTGCACCTGGGGCACTACTTCGGCACCCTCCAGGGCCGGGTCAGACTCCAGAACCTGGGCGTGGACACCTTCGTCATCGTGGCCGACTACCAGGTCCTCACCGACCGGGACATCGCCGAGCACCTCGTCGAGCACGTCGAGGACCTGGTCCTCGACTACCTGGCCGCCGGCATCGACCCCGAACGCTCCACGATCTTCACCCACAGCTCGCTGCCCGCCCTCAACCAGCTCCTGCTGCCCTTCCTCTCCCTCGTCTCGGTCGCCGAACTGCGCCGCAACCCCACCGTCAAGGACGAGATCGCCCACTCCCGGCAGGCCTCGGTCAGCGGGCTGATGTTCACCTACCCCGTGCACCAGGCAGCCGACATCCTCTTCTGCAAGGCGAACCTGGTCCCGGTCGGCCAGGACCAGCTCCCGCACCTGGAAGTCACCCGCACCATCGCCCGCCGCTTCAACGACCGCTACGGCCAAGGCGCCGCGGTCTTCCCCGAACCCGACGCCCTGCTCTCCGCCGCACCGCTGCTCCTCGGCACCGACGGCACCAAGATGAGCAAGTCCCGCGGGAACGCCATCACCTTGTCCGCGACCGCCGACGAGACCGCCCGCCTGATCAAGGGCGCCAAGACCGACGCCACCCGCCGCATCACCTACGACCCGGCCACCCGCCCCGAGGTCTCCAGCCTCGTCCTGCTCGCCGCCCTGTGCCAGGAACGCGATCCCGTCGCTGTGGCGCAGGAGATCGGCGACGGCGGCGCGGCCCAGCTGAAGAAGGCCGTGACCGAGGCCGTCAACGAACGCCTTGCACCCATGCGGGCCCGCCGCGCGGAACTCGCGGCCGACAGCGGCTACGTACGCGAGATCCTGCGCGCCGGCAACGAGCGGGCGGCCGCGGTCGCCGAGACCACCCTCACCGAGGTCCGGGCCACCATGGGCATGGCGTACTGATGCCCGGCTTCCCCGCGTGGTTGCGGCACGCCGCCGAGATCCGGGCCGTCCCCGTCGACCGCGCCCTCGTCGCCCGCGGCGCCGTGGGCATGCTGGTGCCGCTCGCCGTCGGGCAGCTGGCCGGGCGGCCCGACCTGGGAGCCGCGGCCGGCCTCGGCGCGTACGGCGCTGCCGTCGACGACACCGCCGCGCCCTGGCGCACCCGCGCCCTCACCCTGCTCCTCCCGCAATTCGGCGGCGCGATCGGACTCGCCCTGGGCCGGCTCACCGGCGGCCAGGCCTGGGCACAGATCCTGCTGGTCGCCGCCGTCGCCCTGGTCTCCGGGCTGCTGTCGACCATCGGCCGGATCAGCGACATGGCCGCCCTGGTCCTGCTGCTCGCCACCACCATGGGCCTCGGACTGCCCACCGCCCAACCCTGGTGGCACGTCCCCCTGCTGTTCCTCCTCGGCGGCGTCCCCCTGATGCTGCTGTCCCTGACCGATGCACTGCGCCACCCCGGACGGGCCGAACGACAGGCCGTCGCAGGGGCCCTGCGCGCCGTTGCCGACCTCCTCGACGCCGACGAGAACACCTGGACCGAGCGCCGCCACCGGGTGACCGGAGCCATGGACGCCGCCTACGACACCGTCGTCATCCGCAGGCTTTCCCCACCCCGCCCGAGCAGCACCGCCGCCCAACTGGCCGCCCACCTCGACCGGCTGATCGAAGTGATCGCCTCGGCCCCCGCCGTCCGCACCGCCCCGGCCCGCGAGTCCGCCGCGGAGTACTCCGACGCGGTACGCCGCGTGGCCGACGCCGTCGAGACCCGGACCCCCGGGCCGATCGCCCTGCCACCCGCCCCGCAGGACCGGGCCGGCCGCGCACTGCGCGCCGCCGTCGCCGCACTCGCCACCCCCGGCGAAGAGCCCGCGGCCGGCCGGCCCCGCCTGCTCCCGGCGCGTCCCACGCCCCCGCGCCGTCTCTCCCGAGCCGTCGCCGGCCGATCGCGCGACCCGGCGGCCCGCCGCTACGCCCTGCGCCTCGCCCTGTGCCTGACGGTCGCCCAGGCGGTCGCCTCCTTCAGCGGCCTGCCGCGCTCCGGCTGGCTGGTACTCACCGTCGCCCTCGTCGTACGGCCCGGCCTCGGCACCGTGCCCGACCGGCTGGTGACCCGCGCCATCGGCACCACGGCCGGGGTCCTGATCGGACTCGCCGCCGTCACGGTCCTGCCCACCGGCTGGTGGCGCATCGCCGCCGTGGTCGTCCTGACCGCCCTGCTCCAGGCCTACGCCCTCCGCAACTACGCCCTGCAGACCCTCTTCCTGACCCCGGTCATGCTGCTGCTCGCCGACCCCTTGGGCCTGGCGGGCTCAGCGGTACCCGCAGCCCGCCTGCTCGACACCCTGGCCGGCTGCGGCATCGCCCTCGTCTGCGGCTACCTGATCTGGCCGGAAGACATCCGGGCCAGAGTCCCCGACCGACTGGCCCGCGCCTACGAGGCCATTGCCGAGTACGCCGACCACGCCCTCACCGCCTCCGGCGACGCCGGGGCCCTGCACACCCTGCGCCGTCGCATCCACGGCGACCTGGCCGCCGTACACACCGAGCTGACGCGCCTGCGCACCGATCCGCGCCACCACGACGCACTGGAAACCTGGCGGATCGACCTCGCCCACGCCGAACGGGTCATGGCCGGCCTCACCACCACATCGATCACCGGCCACAGCGAAACTCCGGGCGGACCGTCCCAGGACGGAGCGGTCAACCTAGGCGCCCACCTGCGCCGACGGGCCGCGCACCTGCGTGAGCACCGGCCCGGCAGGACAGGCGGCTGAAGACCCGCCCAAGGACACCACCGCCGCGCGGCGCCGTCAGGGGGGATGGACGGCCGCGCGGGCTACTGGGGCCGGCGCCGCGGTGCCGCACCGGCCGTTACTCCCGGGGGAGTAATCAGCCCGCCCGGGCCACCCCCGGCAGTACCCGCGAACTCGGTCTCAGGCGCGACGATCCGGCCTTCGCCTGCCAGGAGTCTTGGAACGACACCAGGACATCCGGACCGGAGGGAGGCCCGAACATGGGGGCCGGACTTACACAGGGACGGCGACGAGCACTGCCATGGCTGGTGCTCGCGCTGTGGGTCGCCGTGCTCGCGGTCGCCGCGCCGTTCGCCGGGAAACTCGCCGACGTCACGCGCGACGGCGTCACCGACTACCTGCCCGCGAACGCCGACTCCACCCAGGTGGCCAAGCTCCAGGAGCGGCTGCCCGGCGGCGAGAGCACCCAACTCGTCCTCGTCTACCAGCGCGACGGGGCTCTCACCCCCGCCGACCGCGCGACCGCCGAGCGGCAGATCGGGCAGATCGCCGACGAACACGAGCTGACCGACACCCCGCAGGGCGTGCCCTCCCAGGACGGCACGACGCTCATGTACCCGCTCAGCAGCAACGAACCCGGTGACGACGACGAACGGCGCAACGCGTTCGTCGACGACATCCGCGAGACCGCCCGCTCCGCCAACGGCCTCACCGTCGAGGTCGGAGGCCCCGGCGCGGTCACCCGCGACTCCAAGAAGGTGTACGACTCCCTCGCCGGCCCCCTGCTGTATACCACCGTCGCCGTCGTCGCCCTCCTGCTGATCCTCATCTACCGCAGCCCCGTGCTCTGGCTGATCCCGCTGATCGCCGCCGGCATCTCCGACTACCTGGCCATGGGCGTCGCCTACGGCCTCAACCAGGCCTTCGGGACCTCCATCTCGGGCGCGGGCACCAGCATCATGACCATCCTGGCCTTCGGCGCCGGCACCGACTACGCCCTGCTCATCGTCTCCCGCTACCGTGAGGAACTGCGCCGCATCGAGCGTCCGTACGAGGCCATGAAGGCCGCCCTGCGCGGCTGCGGGCCCGCCGTGATCGCCTCCTCCGGCACCGTCGCCGTCGGCCTGCTGTGTCTGCTCGCGGCAGACCTCAACTCCAACCGCGCCATGGGCCCCCTCGGCACCGTCGGCGTGCTGTGCGCGCTGATCGCCATGCTCAGCCTGCTGCCCGCCATCCTGGTCCTGCTCGGCCGCCGCGTGTTCTGGCCGCTCATTCCGGCCTTCGGCAGCGCCCCCAAGGAGCGCCGCTCGCTGTTCTCCGCGATGGGCAGCTCCGCCGGACGCCGCCCGGTAACCGTCCTCGTCACCGGCGCCCTCGCGCTGGGGGCGCTCTCCCTCGGCGCCCTGAACCTGCCCGGCGACCTCAAACTGGAGGACGCCTTCGTCGACCGGCCGGAGTCCGTCTCCGCCATGCTGCCCCTGGCCGACGCCTACCCGGACAGCTCCAGCCAGCCCATCACCGTCATGACTCCGGCCGGCCGCGCCGAAGCCACCGTCGAGGCGGCCACCTCCACCGAGGGCGTCGCCTCCGCCCGTATCGGCCGGACGGGAGAGGGCTGGACCGAGGTGTCCGTGACCGCCTCCGCACTGCCCCAGACGGACGCCGAGACCCGCACGATCGAGAGCCTGCGCGACAAGCTGGACGGCTCGCTCGTCGGCGGACCCAGCGCCCAGCAGATCGACCTGGAGAAGACCAACGCCCGCGACCAGAAGGTCGTCGTACCGATCGTCCTCCTCGCCGTCCTGCTCATCCTGATCGCACTGCTGCGCTCCCTGACCGCCCCGCTGATGCTGGTCGCCGCCGTGGTCGCGGTCTGGGGGGCCTCCCTCGGCATCGGCGGGCTCGTGTTCGAGCCGCTGTTCGGCTTCCAGGGCACCGACCCGGCCCTCGGCCTCCTGTCCTTCGTGTTCCTGGTGGCCCTAGGCGTCGACTACGGCATCTTCCTGATGCACCGCATGCGGGAGGAATCCCTGGGCGGCGCCGAACCCGCCGAGGCCGCGCTCACCGCCCTGCGCACCACCGGCGGCGTCATCGCCTCTGCGGGCCTCGTCCTCGCCGCGACCTTCGCGGTGCTGATGAACATGGGCCTCGTCTCGCTGGTCCAGCTCGGCTTCGTCATCGCGATCGGTGTGCTCCTGGACACCTTCCTCGTCCGCACCTACCTCGTCACCAGCGCCAGCGTCGCCCTCGGCCGGAAGGTGTGGTGGCCCGGCCGCATGTCGAAGGCACCCGAGCCCGAAGCCCCGCTCCGGGAGCCGGAGCGCGTCTGACACCTTCCCCACCCGTGTGATGCCCATGGGCGCCCCTCCTTGCGGGAGGGGCGCCCATGTGACGGAGGATGAGCCCGTGCCCGAACCAGAACGCAGACCCCAACTCGGCGAGCGGATCATGGCGGTGATCAACCGCGACCCGCGCACCGCCCCGCACGCCATCCGCAAGGACGTCCTGCTCGCGCTCGCCGTCACGGCCCTAGCAGTGGTCCTCGCCCTCGTCACCGACCCGGCCCGGCGACCGGACGCGCTGGGCTGGCTCCTGCTGCTCGCGGCACAGCTGCCGGTCCTGTGCCGGCGGCGCCACCCGCTGCCCGCGCTGGCCGCCGAGGCCGTCCTGCTCCTGCCGTACCACGCCCTCGACCACAACCACACCGCCCCGCTCCCGGTCTCGGTCGTCGTGTTGTACAGCCTCGCCGTCACCTGCCGGCCCCTGTACACCCTGCTCACCACCAGCACGGCCATGGCCCTGGCCCTCAGCGTCATGATGTTCGTCAACAGGAAACAGGCCGCCGAGGCGCTGCGGATCTCCGGCTGGGTGCTCGCCGTGGTCTTCATCGGCATCGCCCTGCGCGTCTACCGGCAGTACGTCGCCGCGGTCGTCGAGCGCGCCGAACGCGCCGAACGCACACGTGAGCAGGAAGTACGCCGCCGGGTCGCCGAGGAACGGCTGCGCATCGCCCGGGACCTGCACGACCTGCTCGCGCACAGCATCACCCTGATCGGTGTGCAGACCTCCATCGCCGCGCACGTCCTGAACGCGGACCCCGAGCGCCTGGACCGCCAGGCCGTCGCCAAGTCCCTCGACGACATAGCCGACACCTGCCGCGCCGCCCGCGGCGAACTGCGCACCACCCTGGAGGTGTTGCGCGAGCACGGCAGCGGCGACGCCCGCGACCCCCTGCCCGACCTGCACGGGCTGGCAGGCCTCGTGGCGGCCGCCCGGGTCTCCGGTGCCGAGGTGGACCTGAAGGTCGCCACCGACGAGGCGCCGCCCGCCGCCGTCGGCGCGGCCGCCTACCGGATCGTGCAGGAGGCCCTCACCAACGCCGTACGGCACGGCGGCCGTCAGGACCTCGGCATCCGGGTGGGCGTGCGCGCCGGAGAAGGCGCCCTGTGGGTCACCGTCACCGACGACGGGACCGGTACGGGTGCGGGCACGCCCGGGTTCGGGCTCGTCGGCATGCGCGAGCGGGCGCGCAGTGTGGGCGGAACGCTGGACGCCGGGCCACTTCCCGGCAAGGGTTTCGAGGTCAGTGCCGTACTGCCGCTGGGAGGCAACCCGTGACCATCCGCGTTCTGCTCGCCGACGACCAGGCGCTCGTACGGGCCGCGTTCGCGATGCTCCTTGATTCGTCCCCGGACATGACGGTCGTCGGCCAGGCCGGCACCGGCCGGGAGGCCGTCGAACTGGCCCGCAAGGAACGCGCCGACCTGGTGGTGATGGACATCCGCATGCCCGACCTCGACGGCATCGAGGCCACCCGGCTGATCGCCGCGGACGAGGATCTGGCCGGGGTGAAGGTGCTCGTGCTCACCACCTACGACACGGACGAGAACATCGTCGAGGCGCTGCGCGCCGGGGCCTCCGGCTTTCTGGTCAAGGACACGCGTCCGGCCGAACTCCTGGAGGCGATCCGCACGGTGGCCGGCGGCGAGGCCCTTCTCTCGCCCGGACCGACCTCCCGGCTCATCGCCCGCTTCCTGCGCAGCCCCAGGACGGCGCCGCCCGGGACCGGCCCCGAATGCCTCTCCGACCGCGAGCGCGAGGTCCTCACCCTCGTCGCGTGCGGCCTCAACAACACCGAGATCGGCGAGGCCCTCGGCCTCAGCCCACTGACCGCCAAGACCCACGTCAGCCGCATCATGGGCAAGCTGGGGGCACGGGACCGGGCGCAACTGGTCATCGTGGCCTACGAGTCGGGGCTGGTGAGTCCGGGGGTGTGAATCGGCGCGTGAACCGCGGGCCGCTACCCCGCCTGCTTGACGCAGATCCGGTCCCGCGACGGCAACTTGCCGGTGGCCAGGTACCGGTTGACCTGGTCGTCCACGCACGCGTTCCCGTAGCGCCCGAAGAGGGCGTGCCGGTTGGCGCCCTCGAGGGTGACCATCCTGGAGCTCGGCAGTTGCCTGTGCAGCTCGACGCTTCCCTTGTACGTCGTACGCGGGTCACCGGTGGCGGCGACGATCAGTGCGGCGGCATCGCGCCGCACCCGGGTGGGCTCTTCGCGCGGCGAGTCCCAGAAGGCGCACGGGTTGATGTTGTTGGTCAGAGCGCCGAACAGCGGGTGCGCGGTGCGGTTGCGCTCGATGTCCCGCCAGTAGAGCTCGGGATCGCGCGGGGCGGCCACGTCCCCGCAGATGACCGCGGACTGCGCGCCGGTGGGCTCGCCCTCGCCGCGCAGCACGTACCGGAGCTCCGGTACGAGCATCGGCGGCACCCTCGTCGGCCGGCCCTCAGCGGCTTCGGCCAGTACGGAAACCAGCTCGCCGAACGACGCCCGCGCCGGGTCGGTGTCGTCCGCGATGCCCGAGAAGAGGAGGAGCGGCACCTGGCTGTCGTCGATCCGGAAGGCATCGGCGCCTGCGCCGATGGTCAGCGGACCGCGCGCGGCCGCCGCGACGATGCGGTCGACGGCGGCGAGTACCTCGGCGCGGCTGCGGCCGAGGCCGTAGGTGCCGTGGTGCTCCGCGGCCCAGGCGGCCCAGTCGGAGAGCGCCTTCTCGTTCTCGCGCTCGGTGCCCTGCAGCAGCCGGGGGCGGTAGTCGCTCGGGTTGATCGCCCCGTCCAGCACCATCCGGTCGTGGCGGCCGGGAAACATCTGCGTGTAGACCGTGCCCAGGTAGGTGCCGTACGAGTAGCCCAGGAAGGAGATCTTCCGCTCGCCGAGCGCGCCCCGGATGACGTCCATGTCGCGGGCCGTGTTGCGGGTGGTGATGTGGGGGAGCACCGCGGCGTCGGTGGCCCGGCACTTGTCGGCCAGGCTCTTCTGCAGGGCGACCTGGCGGTCGAAGCCCGCCCGGCCGGCGCCGGCGGACAGCCAGGTCATGCCGACGGGCAAACCGCAGTCCAGCGGGGTGCTGCGCCCGATGAAGCGCGGGTCGAATCCGACGACGTCGTAGCGCGCGCCGACCTCCTTCATCGACGCGCGGGCCTGCGGCGGGGACTGGAGAGCGGGACCGCCCGGACCGCCGTTGTTGAGGAGGATCGCGCCGATGCGGTGGCGGGTGTCGGTGGCCTTGAGCCGGGAGACCGCCACGGTGATCGTGCGGCCCCGGGGGTCGGCGTAGTCCAGGGGCACGGTCACGTCCGCGCACTGCACACCTGCCCGGTCCAGATCGCGGCCCGTGGTGTCGTCGGGACCCTTGACGCAACTGCCCCAGCCGAGCTGCTGGCGGTAGTACCGGTCCAGTCCGGCCCCGGAGCTGTCGCGGGCGGGGGTCCCGGCGGCCGTGGCCAGGACGGGGGAGGACGTGAGGCAGGCGGCGAGGGCGAGCCCCACGGTCAAGGCGCGTCGTGCGGCGGGGCTGACAGTGGTCGCGGGGTCTCGTCGAGCATCGTCCGCTTCGTGTGATCGCATGCCCCGAGGCTAGGAACCAGCCCCCGTACGGCACATCGCCCAAGGGCACGAGGACCCCGGTCCCGTGTCCACCCCTGGTCCGGGACCTGCGGCCCGGTCCGGCCTCCTCCTTCGGGAGGAGACGGCCGACGGGGCTGCGCCGAGGACACGCGGTGTTCCGCCGCCGGCAGAACACCGGCAGGACTGGGCTGGACGCTCACTACCGTCCAGTCTCATGACTACGACTACGACTACGACTACGACGATCACGACGCGCACGGTCGAGTACCCGGCCGACGGTTTGACGATGATCGGGCATCTCGCGCTCCCGGCCGGTACGGACCGCCGGCCCGCGGTGCTGCTCGGACCGGAGGGCATGGGGCTCAGCGTCGTCGAGCGCCGCCGGGCCGATGCTCTCGCCGAGCTGGGATACGTGGCGTTCGCCTTCGACCTTCACGGCGGGCGCTATCTGGGCGACCCCGAGGAGATGCTGGCCCGTTGCCTACCGCTGCTCTCCGATCCCGACCGGATGCGGGACATCGGCCATGCGGCGCTCGACGTGCTGCGCACCGAGCCGCGGGCCGACCCCGACCGGGTCGCCGCCATCGGCTACGGCACCGGGGGCGCCGTCGGGCTGGAACTCGGGCGCGACGGCGTCAACCTGCGCGCGATCGGGACGGTCAACGCGACCACCACGGGCCGACCGGGCGAGGCGGCGCGCATCAGCTGCCCGGTGTGGGCCGGCGTCGGGTCGGAAGACCCGATCATGCCGCCCGCGCAACGGGACGCGTTCACCGCCGAGATGCAGGCCGCAGGCGTCGACTGGCGCCTCACGGTCTACGGCGGCGCCTTGCACGCCTTCCACCACCCGCCGGTCGACCACCCCACGGTCCCCGGCGTCGGCTACCACCCCCAGCACGCGCGACGAGCCTGGCGCGACGTCCTCGACCTGCTCGCCGAGTGCCTGCCCCCGACGGAGGATCCGGGGACATGACCCGGGGGCCTGCCCTCCCACCGCCCGCAGGCGGTGGGAGGGCACGCGTGCCGGCCTGTGCTCGGCTCAGCAGGTGATGTACCTCATCGACACCGAGGTGATGGTCAGACCCCAGGGGGCGTAGAGGTTCACCGGCCGTCCGCGTCGGTGTCGTGGACGGTGCCCGTGACCCGGGTGTTGCCGTCGCACCACTGGCCGTTGGCGCCAGGTCAGCACTGACCGCTGGACGGCGGACCGAAATCCTCCGTCCGGCCCCCCGCGCACCACCTGCTGGCGGAACCATTTCGGTAGCCGAAAACCGCTGGTCGGAGACCGTGTCCGCGCCACCACGCCGCCCCCTCGGGGCCGGCCCCGCATTCGGCCACGGGCGTGGTGACCTGTCCCGTGGTCCAGCGCTCGCCGTAGCGCGTCTCGCTGAACACCGGAGGTGGAGGGGGCCTTGCCTCGGCAACCAGCCGTGGATGAGGGGTCTCACCCAGTGGATGCCGCGTCCGCCTCCGCGTCGGTGCCGACCGGGCCGCGGGGAAGCATCCGGTCCAGCCACCTCGGCAGCCACCAGTTGGTCCGGCCGAGGAGTGTCATGGTCGCCGGAACCAGCACCATGCGTACGACAGTGGCGTCGATGAAGATCGCGGTGGCCAGGCCGAGCCCGAACATCTTGGTGGAAGGGTCCTCGGCGACGGCGAAGGACAGGAAGACCGCCACCATGATGAGGGCGGCCGAGGTGATGATCCGGGCGGTGCCCGAGATGCCCTCGACGATCGCCGTGGCGTTGTCGCCGGTGCGCAGGTACTCCTCGCGTACGCGGGAGAGGAGGAACACCTCGTAGTCCATCGACAGGCCGAACAGGATGGCGAAGAGGAACATCGGGATGAACGACACGATCGGAACCGTCGCTTCCAGCCCGATGAGCGCACCGCCCCAGCCCCACTGGAAGACCGCGACCATGACCCCGTAGCCCGCGCCGATGCTCAGCAGGTTCAGCAGTACCGCCTTGAGCGGTACGACGACCGAGCGGAAGACCAGCATCAGCAGCAGGAACGACATCGCCAGCACGGCGGCGACGAGCACCGGCAGGCGTTGGCTGGTGCGTCGGCCCACATCGGACAGGCTCGCGGTGGCGCCGCCGACGTGGGCCCTGGCCGGGCCCTGCCCGATGGCCGTGGGCAACACGCCGGTGCGCAGCCGGGCGATGGTGTCGGCCGTGGCCTTGTCCTGAGGGCTGGTGGTCGGGAACACCACGAGGGTCGCGATGCCAGTGGCCCGATCGATGTGCGTCGGCGCGACGGAGGCGATGCCCGGATCCGCCGCGACCGCCCCGACGAGCCGGCCCAGCACTCCCGGATCACCGGCGGGGTCCGCGGCGATGACGAGGGGACCGTTGGTGCCCGGGCCGAACCCCTTGGCGACGAGGTCGTAGGCGCGACGCTCAGTGCGGCTGTGGGGTTGTGAGCCGTCGTCGGGCAGGCCGACGCGCAGGCCGAGCACGGGCAGCGTCGCGGTCAGCAGCAGCCCCGCCGCACCGATCGCGTACAGCACCGGGTGCCGCCTGACGTGGCCGATCCAGCGCCGCCAACCGGTGGCGGGAGCGGCGCCCGCCACCGGGGCCCGCCGCCGTGCGCGTCGGCCCGGCTTCCAGGTCCGCAGAGCCCGGCCGATCCGGCCGGCCCGGGCCAGGCGTGGGCCGGCGGCGCCGAGGAAGGCCGGCAGAAGCGTCACCGACGCGACCACCATGGTCAGAACGACGATCGAGACGGCGAGCCCGCCCACCGTCATGAACGGCACGTTCGCGACCGCCAGACCGAGGATCGATACGACGACGACTCCGCCGGCGAAGACCACGGGCCTCCCCGCCGTGGCCACCGCTCGCCCCGCCGCCTCGTGGGGATCGAGCCCGCGCGCGAGGTACTCCCGGTGCCTGGCGAGCACGAACAGCGCGTAGTCGATGCCCACTCCGAGCCCGACCATGCTGCCCAGGACGGGGGCGAAGGTCGGGACGTCCGTCACCCCCGCCAGTACCGTCATCGTGGCGACCCCGATGGTCAGACCGAAGACCGCCATGCCGATCGGCAGCGCGGCGGCGACGAGCGAACCGAACGCCAGGAACAGGATCGCGGCCGCGGCGAGGAGGCCGATCAGCTCGCTCGCGCCGCCGTCGGGGTCGGAGAAGGCGTAGAAGAGGTTGCCGCCCATCTCGATGCGCAGGGGCAGCTCGGCGCGCAACCGGTCGCCGAGAGCGACGAGGGCGTCGAGGTCCTTGGCCGACAGCCGGCTCTGGTCGGGATACTGCACGCGGACGACCGCGATCCGCCCGTCGGCCGAGACGAGTCCGCCGCGCACGGCGGTGTCCCCGCGTGCGTCGAGTGCCCCCGCCGGGTCGCTCGTACCGAGCACGTGCGGCAGCCGCTCGACCTCGGACTGCAGCCGCGTGAGAGCGGTGCGCGCGCCGCCGTGGTCGAAGAACGTCGCACCGCCGTCGAGGGGGGTGACGACCACTTGGGCGGTCATCCCCTCCTGGCCGGTGCCGGCCCGCTCGATCAGTTCCGCGGCCCGTTGGGAGTCCAGCCCCGGAGCGGTCATCGAGTCCGCGGTCCGCCCGCCGAAGGCGATCGCGGCGAGGACGGCGAGCGTGGCGGCGATCAGCCATGCCGCGATCACCCGCCAGGGACGGCGGGCGGCGCTTGTGCCCAGGCGCAACAGGGTTTTCGAGAGCATCGGGTCCTCCAACCACCTCGGCGGCCGTCCGTGTAAGGCCGCCGATGCAAAGGCTCGTCGGCACGGCCCTCCGCGGCATCGGCCCGCGGGCCGCGGATCCATCGGCCCAGGGGCGGAGTGACGCCCCGTCCTTTCGGCCGATGCGCGGCACGCCGCGGTACCTAGGCTGAGGACCGTGCTACGAGACGACCTGCGAACCCTGTGGACCGAACCCCGGCCGCCCGACGCGCCCGCCCGGGTGTGGCGGGACTGGGCGTTGCTCGCCGTGGGCCTGGGCGGTGTGGTGCTGGAGGCCACCCTGCGCGAGAACGTGGTGTGGCGGCCGGTGGCGGTGGTGTTCGCCGTATGGCTGTGCCTGCTGCTCTTGTGGCGCCGGACCCGCCCCCTGGCGATGGTCAGGCTGGCGTTCGGCTCGGTGATCCTGCTTCAGGTGGCCTCGTTCGTCGCCGCACCGCGCGAGCCGGTCGGCCTGGACACCGGCGTGGTCGTGCTCGTGCTCGTGTACGCGCTGCCGCGGTGGGGATCGGGACGGGAGATCGTGCTCGGCGGCGCGGTGATCCTCGCGGCCTGCACCCTGGTGACCGTCACGGACGACACCCGGGTCGTCGAAAAGGTCGCGGGCCTGGCCTTTTTGCTGCTCAACGGCGTGGTCGGGGCCGCCGTGCGGTTCCGGGTGACCGCTCGCGAAAGGCAGTTGGACCAGGTGCGCTCCCGCGAGCGCGAGCAGCTTGCCCGGGAACTGCACGACACGGTGGCCCACCACGTGTCGGCCATGGTGATCATGGCCCAGGCGGGCCGGGTGCTCGCGGGCACGGACCCGTCCGCCGCGGTCGCGGCGCTGGAGGGGGTCGAGGAGGAAGGGGCGCGCACGCTGGAGGAGATGCGCGCCATGGTCGCCACCCTGCGGGACCGCGGCGCCGGCGCCGAGCTGGCGCCGCCTGGCGGCGTCGCGGATCTGGAGCGCCTGGTGCGGGCCCCGGGCGGCCGTCTCAGGGTGGTCCTGGGGCTCGACGGTGAACTGGACGCGCTGCCCCCGGCCGTGGACGCGGCCGTCTACCGGATCGTGCAGGAGTCGGTGACCAACGCGATGCGCCACGCGGTCGAGGCGACCGAGGTCGTCGTCCGGGTCGCCGCGGAACGGCACACGGTACGGGTGAGCGTGCGCGACAACGGCCAATGCACCGGCCGAGGCCGTGCCGGATACGGACTTGCCGGACTGCGCGAGCGCGCTACCCTGCTCGGCGGCGAACTACGAGCCGGTCCCGGCGCCGACCAGGGCTGGCATGTCGAAGCCGAACTGCCGAGAGGGAGGACCGAGAGCGGTGCCCATACGCGTCCTCGTCGCTGACGACCAGACCATCATCCGCACCGGGCTGCGGATCATGCTGAACGCCCAGCCCGGCATCGAGGTCATCGGCGAGGCCGCCGACGGACAGGAATCGGTACGCCTGGCCCGCGAACTGCGCCCCGACGTCTGCCTGTTCGACATCCGCATGCCCGTGATCGACGGGCTCGAGGCCACCCGGCTGGTCGCCGGCCCGGGCGTCGCCGACCCGCTGGCCGTGGTGGTCATCACCACCTTCGACCTCGACGAGTACGTCTACGGCGCGCTGCGTGCGGGCGCCCGCGGATTCCTCCTCAAAGACACGGGACCGGACCTTCTGGCGCAGGCCGTACGGTCGGCGTCCGACGGTGAGGCGCTCATTGCCCCCAGCGTCACCGTCCGTCTGCTCCAGACCTTCGCCGACCTGCCCGCCGGCCGGCCCCTGGCCCAGCCGCTCTCTCCCGTCACCGCCCGCGAGGAGCAGGTGCTCCTGACCGTCGCGCGCGGGCTGACCAACACCGAGATCGCCGATGCGCTGCACATCAGCCTCAGCACGGTGAAGACCCATCTGGCCAGCCTGATGGCCAAACTCGGGGCCCGAAACCGGGTCGAGATCGCGATGTGGGCCTACGAAACGCGCCGCATCCTCCCCGGAACCTGAGCCGGCTGCCGGGCGATGTCCCATGAGAGCCTGACGACTTACGAGGCCGGCTCCGAAGTGGCTGCTGTTCTGTGTGCCTGCGTCCGGATCTTCTTCGGAGTGCGAAGCCGAGCGGGCGGTGGCCACAGTCGGTCGTAGGGCAGGGCGCTCACGTCACCAGGTGCAGCGATGTTCCAGCGATGCCCAGCCGTACGCTCTGGCCCCAGGTCAGCTCCAGCGCATCGCTCTCCATGCCGTCGCCGAACACCACGATCCGGTCCGACTCCACGGTCAGCCGCAATCCCTGACCCCGCCCCAGCTCGCCGGCGACCCTCGTCGTACCGGTTGCGGGAGAGGGCCAGGCCTCCCGCACGAACCACAGGAGCCGCCGCTCGCAGGGTGCGGGCAGCCCGGCCGAGCTGCCGCGCTCCAGCCACAGGGAACGCAGCCAGCCGGTGGCGCCCGTGCCCGTACCCACCAGCACGCCGGAGGACGCCTGGGCCTCACCCGGACCGTCGTCACCTTCGGAGCCCAGGCGGTAGCGGGCCGTCTGGTGACCGTGTGAGCCGAGGTAGATCTCGTTCAGGGCGAGAAGGCGCTGGGTGTCGTCGGCGACGGCCTCGACCATGGTCAGCTCCTCTGCCCGGCCTCCGCCGGCGATCGCCGCCCGCAGCAGCGCGGCCGTGTCGGCGCAGCGGTGACGGACCAGGACTCCCGGGTTTCGCCCCGGGTCGGTGTCGATGCCCACCACCGGCTGTCCGCGCAGGTACTTGGCGGTATTGGCGACCAGGCCGTCCTGGCCGACCACGACCACCACGTCCTCCGGGGCGAACAGGAAGCGGTCCAGGTCCGCCCGCTCCACCCGGGAGCTGCGCCAGGTGAGAGGCACCGCCGCCGCGACCTCCCGCAGGGCCTGCCGCGTGCGTTCGTGGCGGCGGACCACCTCGTCGATCGACCGGCCCCGGCTGGAAAGGAAGAAGGCGGCCTGCCCGTGCGTTCCGTGCCGGGCGAGCAGTTCCTCGTACTCGGTTCTGCGGTGCACGAGCACCGCCCTCGGGGCCAGGCTCACGCGCCCGCGCCGCCTTCCGGCCGGCCGAGCTTGGCGAGGAGCCCGGTGAGGACGTCGGGCGAGAGCGTGATGCTCTCGATCCGCGGCAGGTTCTCCGCCAGGCGGGTCGCCGCCAGGGCGTGCAGCGTGCCCGGACCGGCCTCGTCGTGCACGCGCAGCCAGGCTGCCTGAACCTCGGCGTGCGCCGCGCCCGTCTCGCGCGCCGCCTCGGCGTCCGCACGGGCCAGGCAGACCTTGCGGGACGCCTCGGTCTCGGTCCGGATGCCGTCCGACGCCGCCTTCTCCTCGGCCTCGCGGCGGGCATTGGTGCCGCGCTGGTCGATCAACTGTTCTTCGCGCCGGGCCAGTTCGATCTGACTGGCCAACTCGTTCTCGGCGATGGCCCGCTCGCGCTCGACGGCGACAGCCCGCCTTTCGTAGGTGGCCCGGTCGGCCTCCTGCTGGATCTGCTCGCGGGCCGGGGTGCGCAGTGCGCGCTCCACCTCGGCCTCGGGGCGGATCGCCACGACCCGTACGGCCACTACGTCGATGCCGGTGGCCGGGAGTCTGGGCTCGGCGGCGAGACCGTCGGTGACGCTCGCCCGTACGGAGGCGACGCCGTCCACCAGGGCGACGGCCAGCGGAGTCCGGGCCAGTACGTCCAGCGTGTGCTGCTGCGCGGTTTCGGTGAGGAGCGTGGCGATCTGTTCCAAGGGGGCTCCGCGCCAGCTCCCGGTGTCCGGGTCGACGGAGAAGTCGAGTCGGGCCGCGGCTTCGGCCGGGTCGCTGATCCGGTAGGTGACGGTGGCCTGCACGGCGACGTCCTGGAAGTCGGACGTACGGGCGTGGAACGCCATGGCCAGCTCCCGGTCGTCGACCGGGACTTCGGACAGCGCCGCCGAGAGCGACCGGTACCAGAAACTGAGTCCCAGCCCGTCGTGGACGAGTCGGCCGCGCTTGTGGTGGCGGATGTGAGTGGTGGGCGCGGAGCGCAGATGACGCCAGCCGAAGCGCCGGGTGATGTCGGCCATGGAGAACCCCCTTCATTTCGTCAATACGACGATAACGAGAGACGATCATATCGTCAAGAAGACGAAAAGGGGAGTGCCGAGGAACTTTCGTGGCCTCGTTTGACTTCATGTGCGGTTGAAGTTGTTCCGTTGCCCGGTGGACATACATGACGACTCCGTGGAACCCGCTGTTGCTGTCGATGACCTGCCCGGTACGGGTACCTGGCGTGAGCTCTTCGGGCGGCGGCATCGGGCGGCATCCCTGCTGGTGGCAGGTGTGATGCTGCTGGACGGCACCAGCATGTGGGTGACCACCAGCCTCCTGTCGACCGTGGTGGAGGACATCGGTGGGCGGCGGTTCTATGCGTGGGCGACGACCGTGTTCATGGTCGCTTCGGTGGCGGGAGCGATGCTCGTGGGGCCGGTCTCGGCCCGGCGGGGCGGGCGCGGGGCCTACTGGGTGGGGCTCGGGGCGTTCGTTGTGGGCATGCTGACAGCGGCGGCGGCTCCGTTGATGGAGGTGCTGCTGGCCGGACGGCTCGTCCAGGGCTTCGGTGTCGGTCTCCTCTACGGACTGGCCTTCGTCACGGTACGGACGGCCTTGCCGCGGCACTTGTGGGCGCGGGGTACGAGCCTGGTCTCGGCGGCGATGGCTGTCGGGTTCTTCCTCGGTCCGGCCATCGGAGGGGTCTTCGCCCAGTTCGGTGCCTGGCGCTCGGCGTTCCTGCTGGTCACGGTGCTGACGCTGCCGTTCGTGGTACTGGTCGCCCGCTCGCTGCCGACCGGCACCGGCACCGGCGCGGGCGGCGGAGGGAGTGCGGGAACGCTGCCGGTGGTGTCGCTGGCCTTGATGACGGGCGCGGCTGCGCTGATCAGTGTGGCGGGTGTGTTCTCCGATGCGCGTGTCACCGCTGGGGCCATCGTCGTGGCCCTGGGCCTGGTGGTGGTCTTCCTGCGGGTGGAGAAGCGCGGCCGGGGGCCGCGGGTGCTGCCGGCCGCCGTGCACCGGCCGGGAGCGCCGCTGCGGCGCCTGTACCTGCTCCGGGCCCTGATGACCGCGGCAGCCGCTCTGGAGGCGTTCATCTCCCTGTTCGGCGAGCGGCTGGGCGGCCTGTCCCCGCTGGCGGCCGGCTTCCTGGGGACGACGCTGTCGCTGGGCTGGTGCGGCACTCAGGTCGCCGTCTCCGGAGCCCGGCCCTCGACCCTGGCCCGCCTCTGCCGCGTCGGCCCGTTCGCGCTGACCGGTGGGCTGGTCGTGGCGGCGATCGCGCGGCGGGAGCACGGGGGCACCTGGACGGTCCTGGTATGGGCCGCGGCCTACCTCGTGGCCGGCGCCGGGGTCGGCATGGCCATGCTCCATCTGTCGACCTCCGTCCTCGGCGCCGTGGACGACCCCGAGGAGGCGACGAAGGCGTCCGCCGCCCTGAACACGATCGGCCAGTTCGCGTTCGCCTTCGGCTCGGCCCTTGCCGGCGCCCTGATCAACCTGGGCTTCCCCTCCATGCTCCGCTCGGCGCGCTACACCCTCGCCGCCCGCATCGAGCAGCTCACCCGCCTGCGTGAACTCCTCGACGACTGCACCGGCTGCGGCTGCCTGTCCCTGGACCGGTGCGCCGCCGCCAACCCCACCGACCGCCTGGGCGACCTCGGCGCCGGCCCTCGCCGCCTCCTCGTCGACCGCTTCCTGGACCCGTCAACCGGACGCCCCCTCATGTGAACGCGGCGGGCAGCCGGCCGGTCCGGGCGAGTCGTGATCGCCCCGCATGGCAGGAGTCACATCCTCCGTTTAGCGTAATGCGGGGGTAGCGTGCCGATGCGAGGAGATCCTGCATGGCTGTCACCGGTGAGCCCGCCGCACAGACCGACGAGCCGGGCGCCCGCCGCCGGCGTGCTGAGTCCGTCGATCATCCGTCGCACCGATGGTGGGTACTGGGCGTCATAGGGCTGGCGCAGCTCATGGTGGTCCTCGACGCGACGATCGTGAACATCGCGCTGCCCTCCGCCCAGGCCGACCTCGGTTTCAGCGACGGCAACCGGCAGTGGATCGTCACCGCCTACGCGCTGGCGTTCGGCTCCCTCCTGCTCCTTGGGGGCCGCGTCGCCGACCTCGTCGGGCGCAAGCGCGTCTTCCTCATCGGCCTGGTCGGCTTCGCCCTGGCCTCCGCGCTCGGTGGCGCCGCCACCAGCTTCGGCATGCTGGTGGCGGCCCGCGCCCTGCAGGGCGTCTTTGGCGCGCTGCTCGCGCCCGCCGCGCTGTCGCTTCTGACCACCACCTTCACCGACCCCAAGGAGCGGGCGAAGGCCTTCGGCATCTACGGTGCGATCGCCGGCGCGGGCGGTGCGGTGGGTCTGCTCCTGGGCGGGCTGCTCACCGAGTACCTGGACTGGCGCTGGTGTCTCTACGTCAACCTCATCATCGCCGTCGTCGCCTTCGCGGGCGCTGTCCGGCTGCTCCAGCCCGGCGCACCGGCCGACCGGCCCAAACTCGACGTCCCCGGCACGGTCCTGGTCTCCGCGGGCCTGTTCTGCGTCGTGTACGGATTCTCCAACGCGGAAACGCACAGCTGGAGTTCGGTGCAGACCTGGGGCTTCCTGGCCGTCGGCGCGATCCTGCTCGCCGCGTTCGCCTGGTGGCAGCCCCGGGCCGAACACCCCTTGCTGCCCCTGCGCGTGATCCTCGACCGCGACCGGGGAGCCTCGTTCCTCGCGATGTTCATCTCCGGCGCGGGCATGTTCGGCGTCTTCCTGTTCCTGACCTACTACCTCCAGCAGTCCCTCCACTACACGCCGGTCAGGACCGGCTTGGCCTTCCTCCCGATGGTCGCGGTGATGGTCGTCACCTCGGTGATCACCACCAACATCCTGGTGCCGCGGTTCGGCGCCAAGCCCATCGTGCCCACCGGCATGGGACTTGCGGCGGCCGGCATGGTCTGGATGACCCAGCTCGACCTCACCAGCTCCTACGTACCGCACGTCCTGTTCCCGCTGCTCGTCATGGGCCTGGGCCTGGGCCTGATCTTCGCACCGGGCATGAGCCTGGCCACCTCCGGAGTCGCGGCGCAGGACGCGGGCGTCGCGTCCGCGATGGTCAACACCAGCCAGCAGGTCGGCGGCTCGATCGGAACGGCCTTGCTCAACACCCTCGCCACCAGCTCCGCGACCCACTACCTGACCGGCAGGAGGCCGACCCCCGACGCCCTGGCACAGGCCCAACTGCACAGCTACTCCACCGCCTACTGGTGGTCCGCCGGGTTCTTCGCCGTGGGCCTGCTCGTCACCTTCGTCCTGTACCGGCGGGGCGCGCCCCGACCCCACCCCGTCGACGAGGGTGCGACCCCGGTCGTCCACGTGTGAGCTCCCCGGGAGGGCCGGCGCGGCTGTTCACGGCGTGCGCAGGGCGAGGGCCGCGCAGTGGCCGGCCGGGACCAGGACGTCGCTCAGAGTCCACCCCGGCAGACGGGCCGGTTCGGGGCCCGAACCGACGTAGTCCGCGGCCGGATTCTCCGAGAGGCCGACCCCCAGGCCCTTGAGGTAGGCCTCCTTGCGGGTCCAGACCCGGGTGAAGGCCGCCGAGCGGTCACCGGGGGAGAGGGCCGCCAGTTCGGCGGCCTCCCGCGGGTGCAGGACGTCGGCCAGCTCCGGGATGGTGCGGGGCGCCACCAGCTCCTCGACGTCCACTCCGACCGGGGCCGTCGCGAACGCGAGCAGACTGATGCCGGTGCAGTGGGAGAGCGAGAAGTGCAGGGCCCCGCCCGGGAGTACGGGGCGTCCGTGCGGCTCTTCGCAGTGCGCGCACGGAGCGCGCTCGACGACGACCTCGCGCGGGACGATGCCCAGATACGCACCGAGCAGCCGCCGCAGCGCGACGTGCGCGCAGACGTACGCGTCGCGGTCGGCGGCCTGGACGAACTCGGCCGCGCGGGCCAGTTCCTGGGCGTCCAGGGTGCCGGGGGCGTGCCGGGCGGCGTGCACGCGGTAGTCCGTCGTGTCCACGAGCCACAGCTGCGGGCTCGCGGCCACCAGGACGGCCTGCGCCGGGCCGGGGTCCGACAGCCTTTCCGGGAGCAGGAGCTGCCGGGTCAGTACGGACATGGGGAACCTCCTCAGGCGGCCGCGGGGACGGGAAGCTGCTCCACCGGCGCCGGCTCCTCGGCCCGTGCGGGGTGGCGCAGGGCCAGTACCGCCGCCACCGGGGAGACGAAGGCGATCGCACCGCACAGCAGCCACGTGGTCTGGATGCCGAGGACGAGGGAGAGCGAGCTGAAGACGGCGATGGAGATGGGGGCGGTGCCGATTCCGGCCAGGGCGAGGGTGGACATCGCCGCGCCCATCCGGTCCTCGGGGGCCGACTGCTGGTACAGGGTGACGATCGCGGGGCCGTTGAGGCCGGACAGCAGACCCACCCCGGCCGCGACGGCGGTGAGCGAGACCACGGACGGCATCAGGGCCATCACGAGGATTCCGGCGGCGAGCCCGGCGCCGGTGACGACGAGGCGTACGAACATCGGAATCCGGTGCGCCATCGCGGCGCCCACCGCGCTGGAGCCGAGGGCGCCCACACTGAAGGCGGCCAGGACCACGCCGACCGCGCTCACGCCCCAGCCGCGTTCGGAGACGAGCAGCGGCAGCGCCACCTCCGCCGGCCAGCTGAAGGCCAGGTCGAGGCAGAGGGCGGCGACGAACATCCAGCGCAGCCGGGGGTGGGCGGCGAGCAGCCGGAAGCCGTCACCGGAGCGCTTGACCAGGGAGACGCCGGGCTCCGGCTTCGGGCGGACGAAGCCGTGGGTGACGTGGAGCAGGCAGCCGAGCCAGATCGCCCCGGTGACGGCGCCGACCAGCATCGCCAGCCACAGCTCCCCGACGCTGATCAGGAGCGCTCCGGCCGGCGATCCGAGGATGGGCGCGACGCGCAGCACCATCGAGTAGAGGGAGTTCGCGCGGGCCAGCTGGTCGCCGCGGGCGAACATCGGGAGCAGGACGCCGGACGCCGGCCCGGCGAGGCCCAGGAGGATCCCCTCGATCAGCGCGATCAGCACCAGCGGCCACAGCTGGTGCGCCGTCGCGGTGACGGCGGCGCCCGCGGCCAGCAGCACGACGCGGGCGGCCGTGGTGCGCAGCAGGATGAAGCGCGGCCCGAGGGTGTCGGCCACCGCCCCGCCGAAGATCAGCATCAGGGCGCGGGGCACGGTGGCGGCGAGCATCAGCAAGGTGACCGCGCGGGTCCCGCCCAGCTCGACGGCGGTCCAGTTCATGGCGATGAGCAGGGCGAAGCTGCCGAGCTGCACGGAAGCCTGGCCGCCGACGAGGGAGCCGACCCGGCCCCACTGGACCGGTTGGCCGGGCCGGGGAGCCTGCTCTACGGGGGTGTCCATGGTGCACCTGTTCTCTGTGGGAGGGGTGGGGTGGTTCATCGGTATTCGCCGTACTGATCTCGGTGCTGATCGCCGTGGTGGTGCTGCCCGGCCAGGGCGACGGCCACGGCGCGCCGTGCGGCGTTCGCCAGGTCGAAGCCGCGGGGGACGCCGCCGTACGTACGCAGTTCCAGGCGGCCCCCGAGGTGGCCGAGGCCGGCCGCTCCGAGCGCCCGGTACGCGGCCGTGGCCGCGGTGGCGGTGGCGGCCGGTCCCGCCGGGGGGACCGCGGCCGCGCTGACCCCTGGTACCTCCGAGAGCCACAGACGGGCCCGGACGCACGCCACCCGCCGACGCCGCCCGGACGGCCCCGTGAGCGGGCCGCCCGGGACGGGCCGCAGGGCGGCCCGACGGGATGCGGGACCGGATCCCCGACCGGATCCCCGACCGGATCCCCGACCGGAAGCCGGACCGGAAGCCGGACCGGCGACGGTGGGAAGGGCTGCCCGGACCGGACCGACCGGCCTCATGACAGGCTCCCGAGCGCGACGGCCGCCACGGTCCCCGTCACCGGGGCTTCGGGGGACCACAGGTCGGTCGGGTCCAGATCGGCGACGCGGTACTTCCCGAGGGCGCTGACCAGCAGCCGCAGCTCCAGCGCCAAGGCCTCGGCCAGCCGGACCAGCCCTGCCTCCGGGTCCTCGTCCACCGCCAGCAGCGCCGCCCGGCCCAGGCCCACCGCGGTGGCGCCCAGGGCCAGGGCCCGTGTCGCCCGGCCGCCCTCCCAGATCCGGCCCGTGGCCAGCAGGTCCCCGGCCGGCCGGCCGATCCGGCGCAGGCACTCCCCGAGCGGCAGCCCCACCTGGTCGAGGAAGACCCGCGGGGCCCAGCCGGTGCCGCCCTCGGCGCCGTCCACCGTCACCGCGTCGGCGCCCGCGGCCCAGGCGGTGGCGGTGGCCGCCGCGATGTCCCGGCCCGGGTGGAACTTCACCCAGGTACGTGCCAGCGGGAAGTTGTTCCGCATGAACCGCAGTTGCTGGCGGACGATCTCCTCGGTGAAGGTGCCGGGCGTCGCACACCTCAGCCGCCTGCCGTCGGCCCCATCGGCTTGGCCCAGGAGGTCCCGTACGGTGAACCGCCCGGCCAGCCGCTCGGCTTCCGCCGCGCCCACCACGGTCATTCCGCCGAGCCCGGGCTTGGCGCCCTGACCCACCTTGAGTTCGAAGCCGAGCCGGCCCGAGTCGCGCAGCACCCGGGTTCCCGGGTCGCTGTAGAGCAGGTTCCAGACCTCGGAGTCGGCGTCCTCGGTGGACTGCTGCACGACGACCCCGCCGACCCCGTCCGGGAGGGACTCGGCATAGGCGGCGATCCGTTCCAGCAGGGCGGAGCGGGTGGCGCCGCCCTCGCCACCGCCGCGGGCGTAGCCGTGCACCGGCACCATGTTCTCGCCGATCACCATGGGGATCCCGAGCCGCGCCGCCTGCCGGCCGGCCGCCACCCCGAGGTCGCCGCTGCCGGCGCGGGTGGAGCCGAACGCCGAGAGGTACAGCGGCAGTCGGGCGGTGAAGCCGCCGATCGGGGTGGCCAGGTCCACGTCCTCGTACGAGGGCTCGCGGCCCAGGTCGATCAGCTTCTCCAGCCGCCGCGGCATGAACACCGGCGGCACGATCCGCAGCGCGTCCAACGCGTCGGGGACGCCCTCCGGGGACGCGGCCCCGAAGAGCTCGGCCCCGTAGCCGTCCGCCGCCGGGAAGACCTCGGCCCTGCCCGTACGGGCCCTGGCCCGGACCGCCCGCTCCGGGAATCCCGGCGCACCCAGGGAGCTCACGGCGCGATCACCCCCGGCAGCTTCGGGTAGGCGCTGACCTGCCACAGGGCGTCGAGTCCGGTCAGGAACCGCACGAGGCGCTGCAGCCCCATGCCGAAGCCGGCGCTGGGCTCGATGCCCTCACGGGCCAGTTCCAGGTACCAGGCGTACTTGGCCGGGTTCTCGCCGCTCTCCCGCATCCGGGTCACGATCGCCGCGTAGCGCGATTCCCGCTCGCTGCCGCTGACCAGCTCGCCGAATCCGCCGTGCGCGATGAGGTCGAAGTTGCGGAGCACACCCGGGCGTTCGGGGTCCTCACGGTCGTAGAAGCCGCGCGAGCCCTTCGGGTAGTCGTCGATGAAGAACGGCCGGTCGGCCTCCAGGGAGAGCACCTTCTCGCCCTCCCAGTCGATCTCCGCGTCCGGGCTCTGCGGGTGACCCCGGCCGATCAGCCGGGCCACCGCCTCCTCGTGCGTGCAGGAGTCGAACTTCCCCGACCGCAGTTCGGCGAAGTCCAGCTCCTCCCGGCCCAGTTCGCGCAGAACCTCGGGGACGGCCGTCCACACGTGATCGACCACGCTGGTCAGCAGGCCGGCCGCGATCTCCTGGGCGTCGGCCCGGCTGCCACCGGCCATCTCCACGTCGATCTGGTGGAACTCCACCAGGTGGCGGCCCGTGCCCGCGGTCTCGGGGGGCTCCACCCGGACGTTCGGGGCGATGTAGAAGAGACGCGGAAAACCCTTCAGGGAGGCCTGCTTGTAGAGGATCGCGCTCGTCATCAGCTTGTACGGCTGCCCGTAGTAGTCGACGTCCAGCGCCTTCGCGCCGCGTCCGCCCGGGTCGGTGACCGGGCCCACCAGGGGCGGCAGTAGTTCCACGAAGCCCTCGCCGCGCAGGAACTGCCGCGCCGCGTACAGGGCTTCCTGCTGGACGATCATCGCGGAGCGGAGCTGCGGCGAGCGCAGGTGCTCACCCAGCGGGGGAGGGGTCGAGAGGCTCATGTCGGGTCCTGCTCCTGTTCGTGGTCGTGGTCGTGTTCTTGTTCGTGGTGAACGGGGTGCGGATGCAGGGCTCCGGGCGTTCCCCGGCCGGAGCGGCTCACGCGGGGGCCCGGGCCGCCCGGGTACCCGCCCGGGCTCCGCCACCGCCCCCGGAGCCGATGGGCGCCGACAGGCCGTCGTACTGGGAGGCCACCCGGCCCAGCGCCGCCAGCAGTCCGTCCGAGGTCATCGACGTTACGGAGGACCGCACATGACCACCCGTCATGCGATGGGGGGTGACCGGCATCGCGCCCGTCTCGGACCAGCGCAGCCGCCCTCCCGCGTCGACGAAGCTGCGCGAGCGCCCGGCGTTGTCCGGGTGGAGGCAGTACGGGACGTCCAGGACCCCCCGCGCGAAGGCGGCCCGCAGGGCCCTCCCCAGGTCTTCGCCCAGTTCGAGGACGGCCTCCACGAAGGCCAGGGCCTCCCGGTAGACCTCGCTGTCCGCCGGCCGGGCCGCCTCGCGCGGGGGCCCGGTCAGCGCCGCCGTCGCCGCGGCCGTCTCCAGGGCGCGGACGTTCTCCAGCACGCTGGGGATCCGGTGCGCCTCGGCGGCCGTCTTGACGATCAGCCGCTGCGCCCCCGAGGTCACGGCCAGCCGTGCCGAGGCCTCCAGCAGTCGGGTGGCACCGCGCTCGGTGTGCGGGAAGACGCCCATGTAGGTGTAGAGGACGACGTGCCGGTCCACCCCCGCGGGCAGGAACTCCGCGGCGAGCCGGTGCAGGGCCCGCACCGCCTCCGCGTCCTGCACGGGGTCGGTCTGCTGCGCGTAGCTGAGGGACACGCTGCGGATGCCGTGCCGGGTGAAGAACAGTGCCTCCAGCAGGCTGATGGCGACCAGCAGCCCGGGCGGGCAGAGCTGGCCGAGCATGCAGCCGCCGAAACTCTCGACGTGGGCCACCCGCGGCGCCCGGACGAGCGAGGCGAGCAGTTCGCAGCAGTGCGCCCAGTTCTCCACGGACTCGGCGAGCGGGGTCCGCCCGTAGGGCAGGCAGTACGAGACCGGTCCTCCCTCGGTGGCGTCCAGCCCGGCGGCGGCCAGCGACCGGACGATCGCCTCCGGCCGCGATGAGCCGTGCCGTACCTGGACGGGGAACCCGGCGTCGAGCACGCCGGCGAGGAGTCCGCGGGTGAGCTCGGTGGAGTGGGTGGCGATCGGGTAGCCGTTGAGCGGGATGCCCTCCGCGAGGGCGTCGCGCGCCGCGGCGTGGTCGCCGACCCGGGTGTAGCTGTCGATGGTGAGGGTGCCGACGGTGGTGGCCACGGCGGCTTTGGTGCGTTCCAGGCCGGCCCGCATGCGCCGCGGGTCGCCGAACCCCATCCGGGGCTGGACGACCAGTTGTCCGGAGGCGGCGGCTCCCGCGACGAACGCGCCGAAGGAGGCCGCGGAGGCCGCGGAGGCCGCAGAGGCGGACGGGAGGTGCGTGTCCGGGGCGGTCGCGTCCGGTGCGACCGGGTCGGTGGCGGCCACGTCCGGTGCGGCGAGCGTGGCGGCGGTCATGCGACGGCCAGCGAGGTGGCCCCGAGGGAGGCGAGGAAGGACTTCAGGGCTTCGACGTCGCCGTCGTCGAAGACGGCGTCGAAGCCCGCGTCGAGGAGCCGTGCACGCTGCTCGGGGTCGGCCGTGCCGGCCACGCCGAGCTTGCCGCCGATGACGACGGGAAGGGTCAGGCCGCTCCGGCGGAGCGCACGTACCGCGCTCAGTCCGTCCCGGTATCCGTGCCCGTTGACGCTGCTGATGACCACGAGGCCGGGCTCCTCGGCGGCGCAGGCCGCCGTCAGCAGCTCGTCCGTCACACAGGGACCCAGATTGCGGACCGGGTGCCCGAGCTCCTCCAGGAGCAGCTGCAGATAGACCAGGTTCCACGTGTGGGAATCCGAGGCCGTACCCGTGAGAAGGGTGTTCACATTCCGTCGTCGCATACGGATGAATATAGAAAGCTGCAGGCCTGCCGAGGGGAAGTTGGACCGGCAGTTCAGCGGCATCGAAAGCATCGCTCGGGATGCGTTCGGGAAAAGCGGAAAACCGCGCCCCGCGATGCGGGACACGGTTTTCCTGGAACTGTTTTACGGTGCCGCCCGCACAGGGGTCAGGCGTACTGCGCGACCAGGCTCCTGGGGCGGATGTCCGTCCAGTTACGCTCCACGTAGTCGAGGGCGTCCGCTCGCGTGCCGGCGCCCCAGACCACGTCCCAGCCTGCGGGAACGTCGGCGAAGACGGGCCACAGGGCGTGCTGCCCCTCGGTGTTGACCACGACGTGGAACGTGCCCTCGGTGTCGTCGAAAGGATTGGTCATGACAGGCTCCTCAATTTCTCGGAAAGAATACGGCCGATCAGGGCGAGCGGTTCGGGTTCACCCATTCTGGTGTGCGGGACCCCGATGATGTGATTCTCGACGCTGCCCTCCACATAGGGAATCCAGTGCTGCGCGAGAGTGTTTTCCGTTTCCCCGTCCTCGATGGCCGCCAGGAACAGCATGTCGGTGGCGACCGGGCGCGGGGCGTACAGGTTCATGATTTCGGCGTGGTTGATGGAGGCTCCGATCACGGAGCGGATCTCCCCGTCCGAGAAGGCCCCGAGCACCGGGTCCTTGAGCCGTACGAGGCCGATCAGGGCGTCCACGTCGAACGGCGCGTCGGCCGGCTCGTCCGAGGCGTCACCGACCAGCATGTCCCGCTTCTGCGCCGGGGTCATCGCGCGCCGCACCGGTTCGGTGGGCAGCAGGTGGACGTCCATCATCGCCAGCAGCTCGGTGCGCTCCCCGAGTTCGGCCAGGCGTACGGCGAGGGCGTGGGCCACCGTGCCGCCGAAGGACCACCCCAGGAAGCGGTACGGGCCCTGCGGCTGGACCTCCCGGATCAGCGGGAGGTAGTCCGCCACCATCTCCTCCACGGAGGCGGGGGAGTGGCCCAGCTCGCTCAGCGCCCGTGCCTGGATCGCGTACAGCGGCTGGTCCGGCCCGAGGTGCTGGGCGAGGCCGGCGTACGGCCAGCCGACCCCGGTTCCCGGGTGGATGCAGAACAGCGGCGGCCGCGTCCCGCGGGTGCTCAGCGGAAGCACCACGCCCATCGGGTCGAAGCCGCTGGGCTCGTCGCCCAGCAGTCCCGCGACGGTGGGGGTGCGGAACAGGTCCCGGACCCCGCGCTCCAGCCCGAGCACGGTGCGCATCCGGCTCACCAGCCGGACCCCGAGCAGTGAATGCCCGCCCAGGCCGAAGAAGTTGTCGTCGATGCCGACCCCCTCCACGCCCAGCACCTCGGCGAACAGGGCGCACAGCACCTCCTCGCGCGGATTGCGCGGGGGCCGCCCGGCGGGGCGCGCGGCGAGGGCGGGTGCCGGCAGGGCCTTGCGGTCCGGCTTGCCGTTGACGGTGAGCGGAATGGAGTCGAGCAGCACCGCCGCCGAAGGGACCATGTGCTCGGGGAGCTCGTCCGCCGCCCAGCGCAGCAGCGCCTCGTCCGTCAGGCCGTGGCCCGCGCGGGGCACGGCGTACGCGACGAGCCGCTTGCCGCCGGGGCCGTCCTCGAAGACGACCACCGCGACCTGCCCGACGCCGGGGTGCCGGGCCAGCGTCGCCTCGATCTCCCCGGGCTCGATGCGGAAGCCGCGCAGTTTGATCTGGCCGTCGGCCCGCCCCACGAACCGCAGTTCGCCCTCGGGCGTCCAGTGCACGAGGTCGCCCGTGCGGTACATCCGGCCGCCGTCGGCGGCGAACGGGTCGGCGACGAACCGCTCGGCCGTCAGCCCCGGCCGCCCGAGGTACCCGCGGGCCACCTGGGTTCCGGCGATGTACATCTCGCCGGCCACCCCGATCGGGACCGGGCGGAGCCGCTCGTCGAGGACGTGGACCCGGGTGTTGTCCAGGGCCGCGCCCAGGAACACGCCGGGGAACGTGCGCCGTCCCGCCGGGATCCGCTGCTGGTGCGAGGCGAAGGTCGTCTCGGTCGGGCCGTACGAGTGGACGAGCACGGTGTCCGGGCAGTGGTCCAGGACCCGCTGGAGGGCGCTCGGGGAGGCCACGTCACCGCCGGTCCAGACCTCGTCGAGGAGCTTGAGGGTGTCCAGGCCCTCGTCGGCCATGATGTGGAAGAGGCCCATGGTGAAGTAGGCCGCGCTGACGCCGTAGGTACGGACCGTGTGGTCGAGCTCCGCCACGTCGGTGCCGTCGCCGGGGGCGATGACCAACTGGCCGCCGTTCAGCAGCGGCACCCACAGCTCGTAGGTGGAGGCGTCGAAGCCGATCGCCGAATGGACCAGCATCCGGCGGTGGTTGGCACGGTTCCAGCAGCGGTCGGTGACCAGTTCCACCACGTTGCGGTGGGTGACGCCGACACCCTTGGGACGACCGGTGGACCCCGAGGTGAACATCACGTACATCAGCGCGTCCTCGCCGACGGTGATCCCCGGATCGGATCCGTCGCCGTCACGGTCCGCTGCGAGGTCCGCGGCCAGCACCGTGACCCCGGCCGCCGCCTCCTGGACCACGGCGGGCCGCTCCAGGTGCGATCCCTGCGTCAGGATCACCCGCCCCGCCACGTCCTCCATGACCATGCGCACCCGTGCGTCGGGCAGCCGCGGGTCCAGCGGCACGTAGGCGGCCCCGCACTTGAGCACGGCGAGCGCCGCCACCAGCAGGTCCGGGGTGCGGTCCATCAGGACGCCGACCGCCCCGTCCCGGCCCACGCCGGCCGCCAGCATCCGGTGCGCGAGGGCGTTGGCGCGGGCGTCGAGGGCCGCGTAGGTCAGGGTCTCCTCCTCGTACGAGACCGCGATCCGGTCCGGGGTGCGGCGGGCCTGGGCGGCGAACCGCTCGTGCACCAGCCCGCAGGCCTCCCGCGGGGTCGCCGTGTCGTTGTACTCGGTGACCAGGCGGAACTCCTCCTCGGCCGAGAGCAGGGGGATGTCCCCGATGCGCTGCCGGGGGTCCTCGGCGACGGCCCGCAGCGTGCGGGCCAGGTGCGCCGCCAACTGGGCCGCCGTCCCCTCGTCGTAGAGGTCCGTCGCGTACTCCAGTACGCCCTCCAGCCCGTCCGGTGCCCCGTCCTCCGCGCGGGTCTCGCGCAGCGACACGGTCAGGTCGAACTTCGTGAAGCCGGAGGCCGTCCCCAGCGGGGTCCCGGCCAGGGCCGCGTCCGCCGGAGCCGGCGCCTCCGCGGGATGGACCTGCACCATGACCTGCACCAGGGGGTGGTGGGCGGTGGAGCGCGCCGGGTTGAGCTGCTCCACCACCAGGTCGAAGGGGAGGTCCTGGTGGGCGTACGCGGCGAGGTCGGTCTCCTTGACCCGCTCCAGCAGGTCCGCGAACCGGGGGTCGCCGGAGGTGTCGCAGCGCAGCACCAGCGTGTTGACGAAGAAGCCGACCAGATCGTTCAGCGCCTCGTCGTCGCGTCCCGCCACGACCGTGCCCAGCGGCAGATCGGTGCCCGCGCCGTGCCGGGTCAGCGTGGCCGCCAGGGCCGCCTGGACCACCATGAACACGGAGGCGCCGTGCTCCAGGGCGAGGCGCTCCAGCAGGGCGTGCGTGGTGCGGTCCAGGGCGAGCGGGGTCGCCGCGCCCCGGTGGGTGGCCTCCGCGGGCCGCGTGGTCGCCGCCGTCAGTTCGAGGACCGGGGGAGCCCCGGCCAGGGCCTCCTTCCAGTGCGCGATGTGCCCGGCGGCGCCCTCGCCGTCGAGGGCGGCCCGCTCCCACAGGGTGTAGTCCGTGTACTGCACGGGGAGCGGCGACCAGCCGGGAGCCCGCCCGTCCTGCCGGGCCGCGTACGCGGCGGCCAGATCGGCCAGCAGCGGGCCGGTGGACCAGCCGTCGGCGGCGATGTGGTGGACGAGCAGCACCAGCACCTGCCCGCTCCCGCCCGGCTCCCTGCCTTCGTCCGTGTCCGCGGGGTCGATCAGCGTCGCCCGGAAGGGAAGGTCGGCCGACAGGTCGAAGACGTGCCCGGCCGCCGTGTCGACGGCCGCGTCCAGACCACCGGGGGGAGCCGAGACCTGCTCCAGCACCGGTCGCGCCGAGTCCAGCACCCGCTGGTACGGCTGCCCGTCCACCGCCGGGTACACCGTGCGCAGTACCTCGTGCCGCCCGGCCACGTCGGCGAGGGCCTCGGCCAGCACGGCCGCGTCGAGCGGCCGGTCCAGGAGCAGGGCGAAGGGGATGGTGTAGGAGCGGCTCGGTCCCTCCAGCTGATCGACGAACCACAGCCGGCGCTGGGCGTACGAGAGCGGTACCCGCTCCGGCCGGTCGGCGTCCGCCACCGGGACCAGGGGCGCCCGGCCGGTGCCCGCGCCGCCGTCCCGGGTGAGGCGCAGCGCCAGCCCGGCCGGCGTCGGAGCGAGGAACAGGTCGCGGATGCGGGCTTCCAGGCCGAGTACGGCACGGATCCGGTTCACCAGCCGTACGCCCATCATGGAATGGCCGCCGACCGAGAAGAAGTTGTCGTCCGGGGCCACCCGGTCGATGCCTATGACCTCGGCGAACAGTGCGCAGAGCACCCCTTCCGGGGCGGAGTCCCCGGCGGGCCGGTCCTGCGCGGCACGCATCGCCCGGGCCTCGGCCTCGGCCTCGGCGGCCCGGGCGAGGGCGACGCGGGCCCGGCGCTCGGCGAGGCCGCGCAGCTCCGCCTCGTCGAGCAGCGGGTTCGCGGAGGGCGGCCCGTACGGGTCGGCCGCGGCCCGGGCCAGGGCCCGTACGAACACGTCCAGCAGCAGCCGGGCCGTCTCCTCGTCGAAGAGGTCCGCCGCGTACTGCCACCACACCTCCAGCGTGCCGTCCGGCGCGGTGACGCAGGCGGCGCTGAGGTCGAACTTGGCCGCCGTCAGGCCCGGTTCCACGAACCGGCCGGTGAGCGCGCCGGCCGGCTCCTGGGTCCGCGCCTCCTGGGCGCCCTGCTGCTGGGCCGTCAGCATCACCTGGAAGAACGGGTTGACGGCGAGCGCGCGGTCCGGGGCGAGGTGTTCCACCAGCAGGTCGAAGGGTAGCTCCTGGTGGGCGTAGGCGGCCAGGTCCACGTCCCGCGCCCGGTCCACGAGCTCCGCGTACGGAACGTCGCCCGATACATCGGTACGCAGCACCAGGGTGTTCACGAAGAATCCCACCAGGCCGTCGAGGGCCTCGTCGCCACGGCCCGCGACCGGGGTCCCGACCGCGATGTCCTCTCCCGCGCCGACCGCGGCCAACGCCTGGGCGAGCGCGGGCTGGAGGAGCATCAGGAGGCTGGCGCCGCGTTCCTCGCCGAGCGCGGTGAGCCGCCCGAACGCCTCGGCGTCGAGCCGTGCGAGGAGATCACCGCCCCGCCCGGTCGGCTCGGTCGGCCGGGGCCGGTCGGCCGGCAGGTCCAGCACGGTCGGCATCCCCTCCAGGGCGGCCCGCCAGTGCTCCAGCAGCGCGGTCGGGTCCTCCAGCAGCTCGTGCTGCCACAGGGTGTAGTCGGCGTACTGCACCGGCAGCGGCTCCCAGCCGGGTGCGGCGCCGGCCGCTCTCGCCTCGTAGGCCCGGCCCAGGTCGCCGAGCAGCGGGCCCACCGACCAGCCGTCCGTGGCGATGTGGTGCGTCAGCAGGGCGAGGGTGGCCCCGCCGTCGCCCGTGGTGAACAGGGCTGCGCGGATCGGTAGTTCGCAGGAAAGGTCAAAGGTTCCGGCAGTGAATCGTGCGACCAGCGCGTCGAGTTCGCCGGGTCCGCACTCCCGCGCGGTGAGCGGGACCGGAAGCGGGTCCAGGACGTGCTGGTACGGCTCGGAGTCGACGGCCGGGTACACCGTGCGCAGCACCTCGTGGCGCTCCACGAGGTCGCCGAGGGCCGCCGCCAGCACCTCCCGGTCGGGGGCGGAGTCCAGCCGCAGGACCAGTGGCAGGTTGTAGGTCGTCGAGGGGCCCTCCAGCCCGGCCAGGAACCACAGCCTGCGCTGCGCGAAGGACAGCGGGATCCGGTCCTCGGCAGGCAGTACCTCCCCGTCGAACACCGCCTCGGAGGGCAGTCGTTCACCGGCGGACGCGATGCGCAGCAGTTTCCGGTCGATCTTGCCAGAGGAAGTGCGGGGCAGAGCCTCCACCAGGGCCAGGACCGACGGCACGGCGGCGGCGGGCAGGTGCTCCCGCACCCGGGCGCGCAACGCGTCGGCGTCCACCCCCGGGTCCGCGACGACGAAGGCGGCCAGCCGCTTCACGCCGTCCGCGGTCTCCTGCGGCACCACGGCGGCCTCACGGACCCCCGGGTGGGCGATGAGCACCGACTCCACGGACGCCGGGTCCACCCGGTGGCCGTTGATCTTGACCTCGTCGTCGGCCCGCCCCCGGAAGCCCAGCTGCCCGTCCTCCCGTACGAACACCACGTCACCGGTCCGGTACGCGCGCTCGGAACCCAGCACGGCGAAGCGCCGCCCGGTCAGCTCGGGCCGGCCGAGGTAGCCGAGGGCCAGGCCTCCGCCGAGCAGCCAGAGCTCACCGTCCACCACGGCCGCGCGCACCCCCGGCAGCGGCTCCCCGATCGGCACCGGGCCGCCCGGGTGCCGGGAGAGGTCCGCGACGGTGGCGACGACGGTGGCCTCGGTGGGGCCGTAGGTGTTGAGCAGCCGCACCCGGTCCGGGTCGACGGCCGCGCACCACTGCGCCACCCGTTCGGGCAGTGCCGCCTCGCCACCGATGACGACCGTGCGTACGGAGGAGGGGAGTTCGGCGATCCCGGCGGACAGGGCGTGGGTCAACTCGTGCCAGTAGGCCGTGGGGAGGTCCAGTACGGTCACACCGTGCGCGGCGCATCCCGCGAGCAGCCCGGGGACGTCCAGCATCTCCTCGTCGCGCAGGACGAGGGTGGCGCCGGCCCCCAGGGTCAGGAACACCTCCTCGACGCTCGCGTCGAAGTGCAGCGGCGCGAACTGCAGGACCCGGTCCTCGGCGGTGATGCCGTAGCGGACGGTCGCCCCGGCGGTGAAGTGGGCCAGGGCGTCCTGCCCGACCACCACCCCGTTGGGGGTCCCGGTCGAGCCGGAGGTGTAGATCACGTACGCGGCGTCCTGCGGGACGCCGGGACCGGGGAGGGTGAACTCGCCCTCCACAGGGCGCACTTCCTGCCCGGCGCAGTCCGCGAGGATGGCGGCCGTACGGGCGGCCGGGGCGGCGGGGTCCAGCGGCAGGTAGGCGGCGCCGGTCCGCAGGGCGGCCAGCAGCCCCACGACCGCGTCGATCCCGCGCGGCCGGTGCACGGCCACCAGCCGGCCGGGCCCGGCGCCCTCGGCGGCCAGCTCCTCGGCGCGGAACGCGACGGCGAGGGCGAGCTGCCCGTACGTCATCCGGCGCGCACCGTGCACCAGGGCGAGCCGCTCGGCGCCGGCGGCGACCCGGGCGTCGATCCGGTCGAGCACACGGGGCGCCGGGGTGATCGCCGGGCCGCCGTCCAGGACGGCGGAGGCGGTGGGGGCGGTCGAGGGCATCGCGGAGCCTCCAGGCGGGGGATGGGATGCGGAGCGGAGTCCGTGCCCCCAACCTAGACACCCCGCCCCACCCCTCCGGGCAGTCCCCGCGGCAGCTCCCCGCCACCCCTTCTGCCGCTGCGAACTGCCGGTCGCCGCCACCCGGCAACTCGGTTGCGAGGGGCCCGGTCACCCGGGCGAGAATGCCGGCATGAACCGGGAGGCGGACGAGGTCCGCGAAGCGATCGCGGCCGAGCTGCGCCTCATGGACCCCCGCGTGCGCGCATCGCGCTCCAAGGCCCGGGAGCTCCTCGACCCGGACTTCGTGGAGGTCGGCGCGTCGGGGCGGCGGTGGACGTACGAGGAGATGCTCGCCGCGTTGCCCGAACTGGCCGGTGCGGCGGAAGGAGGTCCGCGCCACGTGGCCTCGCACTTCACCGGCGTCGTACTGGCGCCCGGGCTGGTGCACCTCACGTACGAGACCACGCTGGACGGGAACCGGGCCCGCCGGAGCTCGCTCTGGCGCCGGCGGGGTGCGGCCGCGACGTGGCGGATGTACTACCACCAGGCCACACCCGTCCCGCCCGGCGGCAGCTGACGGTCGCGGAGAGGCCCTCCCCGGCAGGCTGCCGGGGAGGGCCTCACGAAGGGTCCGAAGGGCCTCACGAACGGTCTCCGGGGAGGGGGTCTGCCGCGGCCCCTACGGCTGGCGGACCCGGGAGCCCGCTCGGGTGCGGCGGCGCAGGGCCGGCGGCGGGGTCGGGGGGACCGGGGGCGCCGACGCGAGGAGGGCGGCCAGGCGGGCCGGTGTCGGGTGCCGGAACACCTCGCGCAGGGTCAGCTCTCGGCCCAGCTCCGCCTTGATCCGGTTGACGAGCTGGACCGCCAGCAGGGAATGCCCGCCGGACTTGAAGAAGTTGTCGTCCGGGCCGAGCTGCCCCCGCTCCAGCACCTCCGCGAACAGCCTCAGCAGCGCCGGAGCCAGCCGGTCCTTGCCGTCACCGCCGCTACCGCCGTCACCGTCACCGTCGCCGCCGCCGGGGCGGGGCCGGTCGGCGGCCCCGGCCGGGGCTGGGGCCGGGCCCGGGTCCGCCTCCGTCGCCGCCCCCGACAGGAGGCGCACCGCGGAGGGCACCGCGTACTCCGGCAGCCGGTCGGCCGCCCACTCCTGCAGGGCCGCCTCCGTCAGCGGGCCGAGAGGACCCTCCTGGTCGAGCACCTCCGCGACCAGCCGGTCCTCCACCACGCGGACCCGCGCCCCGGCCACCGCCGGGTGCTCCGCGAGAACCGCCGCGACGTGCTCGGCGTCGATCCGGTACCCACCGGCCAGGAGCCGCTGCGGCCTCCGGTCGGCCGGCGCCGGGAGGTCCCCGACCCGGCGGTCCGGGTCGGCGCCGAACAGCTCCAGCGCCGCCACGAGCAGGCCGGCCAGGCGCTGGGCGCCCGCCTCCCCGTACAGGTCGGTGGCGTACTCCAGCACCCCCGACAAGCCGCCGTCGGCGCGTTCCGTCAGGGCGAACGTCAGGTCGGACTTGGCGGTCGCCGACCCGTACGGCAGCTCCACGCCCGCGAGCGGGCTCCCGGCGCCGGAGTCCGCACCCGCGTCCGCCCGGTTGACCTGGAGCATGACCTGCACCAGCGGATGGTGCGCCGCGGACCGGAGCGGGTTCAGGTGCTCCACCAGCAGGTCGAAGGGAAGGTCCTGGTGCGCGTACGCCGCCAGGCCCGCCTCCCGGACCCGCCCGAGCAGCTCCACGAAGGTCGGATCGCCGCTCGTGTCGGTACGCAGGACCAGGGTGTTCACGAAGAAGCCGACCAGTCCCGACAGGGCGTCGTCGCCGCGCCCCGCGACCGTCGTGCCGAGCGCGAGATCCGTGCCCGCACCGAGCCGGGTCAGAGCCGCCGCGAGCGCGGCCTGCACCACCATGAAGAGCGTGGCGCCCTGGCCGTGGGCGAGGCGGGTCAGGCGGGCATGGGTGTCCGCGGACACCGTGAAGGCGGTGAGTGCCCCGTGCCCGGAGGGCTCGGCCGGGCGGTGCCGGTCGGTCGGCAGATCGATCAGCGGTGGCAGGCCGGTCAAGGTCCGCTGCCAGAAGTCCAGTTCGGGCCGGGAGTCGGTGAGCAGCTCCCGCTGCCACAGCGTGTAGTCGGCGTACTGCACCGGCAGCGCAGGCGCGTCGGGAACCCGGCCGGCCTGCCGGGCCTCGTACGCGGAGGCCAGATCGGCCAGCAGCGGCCCCGTGGACCAGCCGTCGGCCGCGATGTGGTGCAGCAGCAGCACCAGGGTCTGCGGTCCGTCCCCGTCCGGCAGGAACAGCCAGGCCCGCAGAGGCAGATCGCGCGTCAGGTCGAAGACGTGCGCCGCGGCCTCGTCCACGGCGGCGCCGACGTCCTCGGGCCGCGCCAGCTCCAACTGCGGCCGTGCCCGCTCCAGTACCCGCTGGTACGGTTCGCCGCCCTCGGCCCCGTACACCGTGCGCAGCACCTCGTGCCGCGCCACCACGTCGGCCAGGGCGTCGGCGAGCGCCGCCGGGTCCAGCGGCCGGTCCAGACGCCGCACCAGGGCGATGTTGTAGGCCGGGGACATGCCCTCCAGCTGGTCGACGAACCACAGCCGGCGCTGCGCGTACGACAGGGGGAGCCGCTCGGGCCGGGGTTCCACGGGCGCCAGCACGGGCCGGGAGCCCGGGGCGCCCGCCGCGGCCAGCCGCCGGTGCAGGCTCGTGGCCGTGGGGGCCAGGAACAGGTCCCGGATGCCCGCCTCCACCCCGAGCACCGCCCGGATCCGGTTGACGAGCTTGCTGGCCAGGAGCGAATGCCCGCCCGACTTGAAGAAGTTGGCGTCGGCGCCGATCTCCTCGCGTCCCAGCACCTCGGCGAACAGCCCGCAGAGGATCTCCTCCCGGGGCGAGAGCGCCGTCGGCGCGACCGCGGCGGGCCGCTCCGCCGCCGCGGCGGCCGCCGCGAGCCGCTCACGGCGCCGTACGAGACCCGCCCGCTCCTGCGCCGTCACCAGCTCCAGCGCGCCCAGCCGGGTCTGCGCGGAGTCCGCGAAGGCGCGCAGCGCCCGTACGAACACCTCCAGCAGCAGTCGGGCGGTCCCCCCGTCGAAGAGGTCCTCGGCGTACTGCACGTGCACGTCCAGTCCGTCCGCCGTTCCGTCCGCGCCCCGCCGCGCGGCGCAGTGGAAGGAGAGGTCGAACTTCGCGGCGCCGAGGTCGGTGCTCGTCGCCCGCCCCCGGACGCCGCCGAGCAGTACCGCTTCCTCCGCGGCCTCCTGCACGGTCAGCATCACCTGGAAGAAGGGGTGTTCGCCCAGGGCCCGGCCCGGCTCCGCCAACTGCTCCACCAACAGGTTGAAGGGCAGGTCCTGATGGTCGAAGGCGGCCAGGTCGGCGTCCCGCACCCGCTCGACGAACGCCCCGACCTCCGGGTCCCCGGACAGATCGGTGCGCAGCGCGAGGGAGTTGACGAAGCAGCCCACCAGGTCGTGCAGGTCCTGGTCGGGCCGGCCCGCCACCGGGGTGCCGATCGTCAGGTCCTCCCCGGCGCCCGTGGCCGACAGCGCCGCCGCCAGTGCGGCGCGGGCCACCATGAACAGGCTGGCCCGGCGGTCCCGCGCCAGCGAGAGCAGCGCCCGGTGCGCGGCGGCGTCCAGCCCGGCCGAAACCGTCACCGCCCGCCCCGAGGGCTCGGCCGGCCGGGGCCGGTCCACGGGCAGCACGGTCCGGGCCGGCACGCCGTCCAGCGCCGTCTTCCAGAAGCCGAGCAGCGCCGCCGGGTCCGCCAGCAGCTCGCGCTGCCACAGGGCGTAGTCGGCGTACTGCACCGGAAGCGCCCGCCACACGGGGGGCCGCCCGGTGCGCCGTGCTCCGTAGGCCTCGCCCAGGTCCCGCAGCAGCGGGGCGATCGACCAGCCGTCGGTCGCGATGTGGTGCACCAGCAGGACCAGCACCGCGGTACCGTTCCCCGGCAGGAACAGCCGGGCCCGCAGCGGTGGCCGCAGCGCCAGGTCGAAGGGCTCGCGGCCGAAACCGGCCACCAGCCCCTCCAGCGCCCCCGGGGCGCACCGCATCAACTCCAGCGCCGCCGAGTCCAGCCCGGCCGCGTCCGGGGCCAGCACCCGCTGGTACGGCTCGCCGCCCTCGGAGCCGTACACGGTGCGCAGCACCTCGTGCCGCCCCACCACGTCACTCAGCGCGGCGGCGAGAGCCGTCCGGTCCGGGACCTCGGCCAGGCGCAGCACCAGCGGCGCGTTGTACGTCGCGGACGGCCCCTCGATCCGGTCCAGCAGCCACAGCGCCCGCTGCGCCGCCGACAGCGGCAGCCGCTCCGGCCGGTCGGCCGCGGCCGTCAGCGCGGGCCTGCTCGTGGCCGCCCCGTCCAGTTCGGCGAGCCGGCGGTGCAGCGCCGTCGGGGTCGGAGCCAGGAACAGGTCACGGATGCCGAGCTCCAGGCCCAGCGCGCCCCTGATCCGGTTGACCAGCTTGCTCGCCAGCAGCGAATGCCCGCCCGATTTGAAGAAGTTGGCGTCGGCGTCCTGTGCCTCGCGGCCCAGCACCTCCGCGAACAGTCCGCACAGGATCTCCTCGCGCGGCGACAGTACGTCACGGCGCACCGGCCCGGCCGGCGCCGCAGCGGCCGCGTCCGGGACGGCCGCGGCGTGCCGGGCGGCCAGCGTCCGGGACTCGCCGGCCGTCACCAGGTCCAGCTCGCCGAGGAGCCGGCCCGGGTCCTGCGCCGCGGCGCCGAACGCGCCGAGGGCCCGTACGTACACCTCCAGCAGCAGCCGCGCCGTGTCCTCGTCGAAGAGGTCCGTCGCGTACTGCAGGGCGACGTCGATGCCGTCGGGAGCGCCGTCCGCGGTGTGCCGCTCCGCGCAGTACCAGGTCAGGTCGAACTTGGCGGCGTCCAGGCCGACGTCCTCCAGGCGGCCGCCGACCCCGCCGGCCAGCTCCACGGGCCCCGACGACCCGGAGTCCGCGTCCACCGTCAGCATCACCTGGAAGAAGGGGTGGTGGCCCAGGGCCCGTTCCGGTGCGAGCCGTTCCACCAGCAGATCGAAGGGCAGCTCCTGGTTCTCGTAGGCCACCAGGTCGGCCTCCCGTACCCGGCCCAGCAGTTCGCCGACGGACGGGTCGCCCGACAGATCCGTGCGCAGGGCCAGGGAGTTGACGAAGAAGCCGACCAGGTCGTACAGGTCCTCGTCGGGCCGGCCCGCCACGGGCGCCCCGATCACCACGTCCTCGCCCGCCCCGGTGGCCGACAGCGCCGCCGCCAGCGCGGCGCGCGCCGCCATCGTCAGGCTCGCCCGGTGGCCGCGGGCCAGGGAGAGCAGACCACGGTGTCCGGACGCGTCCAGCCGGGAGGTCACGGTGGCACCCCGGCCCGAGGGCTCCGCCGGGCGCGGCCGGTCGGCGGGCAGGGCGATGACCTGCGGAGCCCCGTCGAGGACCCCCCGCCAGTGCGCCAGCTGCTCGTGGGCGAGCCCGTCCGGGTCGGCCGGGTCGCCGAGCAACTCGTGCTGCCATTGGCTGTAGTCCGTGTACTGGACCGGCAGCGGCTCCCGGTCCGGTGCCCGGCCCGCGAAGCGGGCCGCGTAGGCCTCGGACAGGTCGCGCAGCAGGGGGCGTACGGACCACCCGTCGGTGGCCACGTGGTGGATGAGCAGGACGAGTACCGAGGTCCCGTCGCCCGGGAGGAACAGCCGTGTCCGGAAGGGCGGTTCGGCGGTGATGTCGATCGTCTGCCGGGTGAAGGCGGCGACGGCCGCGTCCACTCCGCCGACCGGGCGCACCACAGTGGTCAGCCCCGGTACGGCGGCCGCCTCCAGCACCCGCTGGTACGGCTCCGCGTCGGCCCCGGCCGGCAGCACGGTCCGCAGCACCTCGTGCCGCTCCACCACGTCGGCCAGCGCCGCACCGAGGGCCGTGGTGTCGGGCACCGCGTCGAGGTGCACGACCACGGGGGCGTTGTAGGCGGCGGACGGTCCGTGCAGCCGGCCCAGGAACCACAGCCGGCGCTGGGCGAACGACAACGGGATCTCGGTCATGTCCTGACTGTCCTAACTGTCCTGGCGCGCGGCGTCGGCGTCGGCGGTGGCCCCGGCGGTCGCCGCGACGAGCGTGTCGAGGTGGGAGGCGAGGTCCCGCAGGCGGGGGTTGGCGTAGACGGCCTTGACCGGCAGGGCGACGCCCAGCTCGGCCCGGACCCGCGACACCAGCTTGATCGCGAGGAGCGAATGCCCGCCCAGCTTGAAGAAGTTGTCGTCGGGCCCGATGCGGGGAGCGCCGAGCACCGCCGCCCACACACCCGCGATCAGTTCCTGCGACCGGGTCAGACCCTCGGTGACCGGCTCCCGCTCGGAGGAGGCGGCGGCCGGTGCGGGCAGAGCCGCCCGGTCCAGCTTGCCGTTCGTGGTGGTCGGGAAGCGGTCCACGGCGACGAAGGCCGCCGGGAGCATGTAGGCGGGAAGAGCCGTCCCCAGGTGCTCGCGCAGTGCTCCCTCGCTGACCCCGTCGGAGGAGGCGCGGTAGTACGCCACGAGCCCGGGCGCCCCGTGCACCTCGTCGAGGAGCAGGACGGCGGCCTCGGCGACCCCGTCGACCGCCGTCAGCGCGGCCTCGATCTCCGGGAGCTCGATGCGGTGCCCGCGCAGCTTGACCTGTCCGTCGGCCCGGCCCAGGTAGCCGAGACGGCCGCCCGGCAGCAGCCGCACCAGGTCGCCGGTGCGGTACATCCGCCCGCCGTACGCGGCGTCCGCGCCCGAGTCCGCGGTGAACCGCTCCGCGGTCAGGGCGGGCCGTCGCCGGTAGCCGCGCCCCACGCGGGGGCCGGCCAGGTACAGCTCCCCGCTGCCGCCCTCGGACACCGGATTCAGCTTCTCGTCGAGGACCCGCATGCGCAGCCCCGGCAGCACGCTGCCGATGTGGGGCTCGTCGGCGCCGTCGATCCAGCCCGCCGTGGAATCCACCGTGCACTCGGTGGGCCCGTACAGGTTCACCGTGCGCAGGACGCCCTGCGCCCCCTTCCGTGCGAGGCGCCGCCACAGGTCCGGGCCGACCGCCTCGCCGCCGATGAGCAGCGTCAGCGGCCGGGGACCGCCGTCCGCGGTCAGCAGGTCGAGGAGCGGCTCGGCGTGCGAGGGGGTGATGTCCAGGTCGGTCAGGCCCTGTTCGTCGACGAAGCGGGCCAGCAGCGCCGGGTCGGCGCGGGTCTCCTCGTCGATCATCACGAGGGTGTCGCCGCGGCAGATCCGCACCCACTGCTGCACGGAGGCGTCGAAGGACGGCGAGGCGTTCCAGCCGACCCGGCCGCCGTCGGTGACCGCGATGTCCGCGCCCTCCAGCTCGGCGAGCAGCGCGGAGGCGGCGGCCCGGCCGATCTCGACGCCCTTGGGGCGGCCTGTCGAACCGGAGGTGTAGATCACGTAGGCCAGTGTGTCGGCGGACACGGCCGCCGGGGCGTACGCGGGGTCGGAGGTCCCGTCGGGCGCGGTCAGCTCGGCCAGGGAAAGGTGCTCGGTCCCGGCGGCGAGCGGCTCGGCCTCCGGGCCGGCCGTCACGACGAGGTCGGCTCCGGAGTCCTCGACCAGGTAGCGGCGCCGCTCGGCGGGCAGCTTCGGGTCGACCGGGAGGTAGGCGGCGCCCGCGGTCAGGGTGCCGATCAGCGCGGCCACGAGACCGGCACCGCGCGGCAGGGCCAGGGCGACGACGCTTTCGGGCCCGATGCCGCGGGCCGCCAGGCGGGAGGCGATCCGCATGGCCTCCGTGCGCAGGGCGCCGAAGGTCAGCTCGCGGTCCGCCGCGACGACGGCGGTCCGCGCGGCGGGAACCAGCGCGAGCCGCTCCAGCAGGTCCGCCACGGTGCGCGGGCCGTCGTAGGAGGAGTCCCGCGGGAGGGACTCGGAGGTACGGGAACGCTCGGGAAGCACGGCGGTCATGATGGTCACTCCCCGGCGAAAACGGTGGTGGACGGCTGGGTGGCGGGCGCGCAGTCGGCCAGTGCGACCGGCTCTCCCATGGCGACCAGGATCTTGCGGTCACCCTTGTAGGCCTCGCGGCCGTGGGCGCAGAGGATGTTGTCGACGAGCATCAGGTCGCCCTGCTGCCAGGTCTCGCGGACCGTGACCCGGTCGTACACGTCGTTGATCGCGTCGACCTCGGCGTCGGTCAGGCGCGTCCCGTCGCCCAGGTAGGTGTTGAAGGGGAGGCCGTTCTCGCCGTACGTCTCCACGAGCACCTCGCGGATGTCGGGGTCCAGGGTGCGGCTGTTCCAGAAGGCGAAGTGGTTGAACCAGGTCTGCTCGCCCGTGGCGGGGTGGGTGACGATCGCCGACCGGCGCTGCCGGGTGATCATCGAGTCGTCCTCCTCGACCCACTCGTAGCCGACCGTGTTCTCCTCGCAGTAGGCCTCCGCGACGGCCTTGTCCTCGGTCGCGAACGTCTTGTACCAGGGCAGACCGGCGAGCTCCGAGTAGTTGCGCACGAGCAGCCAGCCGGCCCGGGCGAACCGCTCCACCAGTTCCGCCGGCAGCAGCCGCAGCGCCTCGCGCATGTCGCCGACCGTGGTGGCGCCGCCCTCCTCGGGGGCGATCACGCAGCCGAACAGCAGCACGCCGGGGAAGTCGAGGGTGTAGCTGTTCTCGTTGTGGAGCCGGATCGGCTGGACGGCCGGCAGGTCGGTGGAGGAGAAGACGCCCTCGCCGAAGTCGGTGCGCGGGGTCGCCTTCTCCTTGTAGCCCGCGCGCTGCTGGATCAGCGCGTCGCGGGCCGCGGCGAAGCTCGCCGCGTCCGATACGGGGAGCCCGCGCAGCAGGACCGCACCCGAACGGAGCAACTCGGCCTGGATGGCGGCGCGGTGGGCGTTCAGCCAGCCAACCGCCGATTCCAGGTCGGCGCCGGGCGGGGTCTGGACGACGACGGGCTTGCCGGCCTCGCGGATCGGGCGGATGCCGGTCTCGGCGGGGGCGTCTGCGAACGTGGTCATGAAGGGTCCTTAAAAGGGTGCGGAGTCGAGAAAGGCGGAGGGGCGGGGCGTTCAGGCCGCGGAGCCGGCGGTGGCCCGGCCCGCGGCGACGGAGCTGACGCCGGGGCTGAGGACGGGGCCGAGGACGGCGAAGAACTCCGGCAGTTGCTGCTGGAAGTAGAAGTGGCCGCCGGGCAGCACGAACGAGGCGAAGGGGTGGTCGGTGATCTGCGCCCAGCGCTCCAGCGAGGCGGCCGGCGCGACCGGGTCGGCGTCCCCGCCGATCACCGTCAGCGGGCAGTCCACGCGGGCCTCGGACTCCTCGCAGCGGTAGACGTCGTCGATCGCGAAGTCGGCGCGGATGGACGGGACGATGATCTCCCTCAGCTCCGGCTCGTCGAGGATGCCGTCGTCGGTGCCCCCGCGTTCCTTGATGGCGGCGACCAGCTCGTCGTCGTCCAGGCGTTCGGGGTACACGGCGCACGGGTTGGCGAGGTAGGGGGCCCGGCAGGCCGAGGCGATCAGGGCCCGCGGGGTGCGGCCCGCCGCCTGCAGGGCCCGTACCACCTCGAAGGCGACCAGTGAACCCATGCTGTGCCCGAGCACCACCAGGTCGTCGGTGGTGCCCGCCGGCAGCGAGGCCACGACGGGACCGGCCAGGTCGGCGATGGTACGGGGCAGGTCCTCGGCGAAGCGCGCGCCGCGTCCGGGGTACTGGCCGATCAGCAGCCGGACGTCGGCGGGAAGGTACTGGCGCCATTCGGCGTACGCGTGGGCGTTGCCGCCGGCGTGCGGCAGGACCAGCAGCGAGGTCCGCTGCGGGCCGTCGCCCGGCAGGTCCCACACCACGTCGTCGGGCGCGGGCGTGAAGTCCGGGTACGTGTCGTTGCTCATGAGGAACTCCGTTCCTGATCGGGGGTACGGCGGCGCAGCGCGGGCCGGGCCCGGCGGGGCGCCGCACGGGCGGACCGCCGCAGGGCTTCGATGCGCTGGGCGAGGGTGGCGGGCGTCGGGTGCTGGAAGACGTCGCGGAGGGTCAGGGTGACGCCGAAGTCGGCGCCCATCCGGTTGGTGAGGCGGGCGGCCAGCAGGGAGTGGCCGCCGTGGTCGAAGAAGCCGTCGTCGATGGAGAGGGCCGCGCTCGTGCCCAGGACCTCGGCGAAGTGCCCGAGGACCGATGCCTCCAGCTCGGTGCGCGGAGCGCGCCCGCCGGCCGTGGCGGCCGCCTCCGGGACCGGCAGGGCCCGCTTGTCGATCTTCCCGTTCGCGGTGAGCGGCAGCCGGTCCAGCAGGACCACGAAGGCCGGGACCATGTGGTCCGGCAGCAGCGTGCGCAACCAGAGCCGGACGTCCTGGCCCGAGAGGCCGGGCGTGGTCGCGACGAGATAGGCCGTCAGCTGGGGCGTGCCGTGGTGGTCGGGATGGGTGGACAGGGTGGCCTGGGCGATCTGCGGGTGGCCGGTCAGGACGGTCTCGATCTCCGTCGTCTCGACGCGGAAGCCGCGGATTTTGATCTGGGTGTCGGTGCGGCCGGTGTAGTGGAGGTTTCCGTGGGTGTCCCAGTGGGCTTGGTCGCCGGTGCGGTAGAGGCGGGAGCCGGGGGGTCCGTAGGGGTTGGGGAGGAAGTGGGTGGCTGTGGTGGTGGGTTGGGCGAGGTAGCCGTGGGCGATGCCGTCGCCGGTGAGGTAGAGCTCTCCGGTGACGCCGGGTGGCGTGGGGCGCAGATGGGCGTCCAGGACGTACACGTGCTTGTTGGTGAGCGGCCGGCCGATGGACACCGTGCCCGCCACCTCGTCCGTGACGGGGATGGTGTGGGTGGTGGTGAAGCCCATGGATTCGGCGGGGCCGTAGCCGTTGGTGATGGTGAGCTTCGGATGGAGGGTGTGGAGCCGGTGGACGTGGGTGGGTGAGGCGGGTTCTCCTCCCGTGTAGACGATCCGCGTGGTGGCGAAGGCCTCGGGGTGTTCGTCGGTCAGGAAGTTGAAGAGGCTGGATGAGAGCTGGAGCATCGTGACGCCCCGGTGCGGGGCGAGTGCTGCGATGAGGGCGGGTTCGGGGCGTTGTCCGGGTTGGAGGACGGTGGTGCCGCCGTGGAGGAGGGCGCCCCAGAATTCGAGGCTGAAGGCGTCCCAGGAGACGGGGGAGCACTGGAGGAAGACCTCGCCGGGTCCGAAGGCCGCGTAGGTCTGCTCGGTGACGGTCGAGACGAGGTTGCGGTGGGAGGACAGGATGCCTTTGGGGCGTCCTGTCGAGCCGGAGGTGAACATCACGCACGCGACATCGGCGGGCGTCAAGGGGATGTCGAGGGGCCCGGACGGCCGTCCGCCGATGAGGTCCGACTCGGAGTCCACCCGTACGGTCCTCCACGGCCCGCTGCCCACCCGGGCGTGGTGCGGCCCGTCACTCACCAGCACCCGCAGGCCGGCCTCGGCGGCCGTTCCGGCCAGTCGTTCGTCGGGGAATTCGGGGTCCAGGAGGGCGTATCCGGCGCCGGTCTTGAGGACGGCGAGGAGGGCGACGGCGAAGTCGGTGCCGCGGTCGAGGAGGATGCCTGCCACATCACCTCGGGTCAGACCGTGTTCGGCGAGGTGGTGGGCCAGACGGTTGGCGTGGGCGTCGAGTTCGCCGTAGGTGAGTTCCTCGTCGCCGAAGACCAGGGCGCGCGCTCCGGGACGGGTACGGGCCTGCGCCTCGAAGCGGTCGACGAGGGTGTCCTCCCCGATCTCGGCCCGCCGGCCGGTCCACTCCTCCACGACCTGCCGCCGCTCGGACTCACCCAGCAACTCCAGCTCGGAGAGCGGCACTTCGGGGACATCTACGACGTGATCCAACGTGCGCCGCAGCATCTGCGCGAGCCGCTCCACGGTGGCTCGCTCGTACAGGTCGGAGCTGTACAGCACCGCGCCCGTCAGAGGCCCGTCCGGCTCGGCCCGCAGCAGGAACTCCAGGTCGAACTTGACCGCCCCCGTCGCCAGTGGCTCCGCGGCCCCGGCCCGCAGACCGGGCAGGTCCGCCGTGGCCGCCGTACCCGACTCCAGGGCCAGGCAGACCTGGAACAGCGGATGCCGGGCCGGCGTGCGCGCCGGGTTGACGGCCTCCAGCACCAGGTCGAAGGGGGCGTCCTGATGGGCGAAGGCGTCCAGGTCGGCCGCCCGCACCCGGGACAGCAGCTCCCGGAAGGCGGGATCCCCCGAGGTGTCGGTCCGTAGCACGAGGGTGTTGACGAAGAATCCCACCAGGTCCGACAGGGCCTCGTCCGTACGCCCCGCGACCGGCGAGCCGAGGGGGATGTCCGTCCCCGCGCCCAGCCGGGTCAGCAGCGCGGCCAGCGCGGCCTGCACCACCATGAAGGGCGTGCACCGCTCGGTGCGCGCCAGCTCCACGATCCGCTTGTGCAGCCGGCGCCCGAAGTCGACGCGCACCGCGCCGCCGAGCTGCCCCGCCACCGCGGGCCGGGGCCGGTCGGTGACCAGCCCGAGCTCCTCCGGCAGCCCGGCCAACGCGGACTTCCAGTAGGCAAGTTGTCCTTCGAGCAATCCGCCGTCCGCCTGCACCGCGCGCTGCCAGAGCGCGTAGTCGGTGTAGTCCACGGGCAGCGGGGCCCAGTCGGGGGCGCGGCCCTCGACCCGGGCCGCGTACGCGGTCGACAGGTCGCCGAGGAGCGGGCGCAGCGACTGGCCGTCGGTGGCGATGTGGTGCAGCAGGACGAGCAGGGTCGACTCGGCCTCGCCGGTCTGCAGGAGCGTCGCGCGCAGCGGCTGCTCGGCGGCCAGGTCGAAGGAGTACCGCGCCGCCGCCAGCAGCTCGGCGTCCAGGTCCCGCGGAGTGACCGTACGGACCTCGAAGACGGCCGGCCCCGCCGGATCGACGACCTGCCGGGGGTCGCCGTCCACGGTGGTGAACCGGGTCCGCAGCGGCTCGTGCCGGCCGGCGAGGTCACCGAAGGCGGCGCGCAGCGCCGCCACGTCCACGGCACCCTCCAGCCGGACGATCATCGGCACGTTGTACGAGGTCCCCTGCTCCTGGAGCTGCGACACCAGCCAGAGGCGCTGCTGCGCGAAGGACAGCGGCAGCCGCTCCGGCCGTACGGAGGCCCGGGTCAGCGGAGGCAGCGCGGGCCGGCCCGAGGCGGCCGTCACCTGGCGGGCCAGGGCGGCGGGGGTGGGGTGCTGGAAGACGTCGCGGAGGGTGAGGGTGACGCCGAGGACGGCTCCGATGCGGTTGACCAGCCGTGCGGCGAGCAGGGAGTGGCCGCCGTGGTCGAAGAAGCCGTCGTCGATGGAGAGCGGGACGGGGGAGCCGAGCACCTCGCTGACGAGGGTCCGGACCAGCTCCTCCAGTTCGGTGCGCGGCTGGCGCCCGCCGGTGGTCAGCGGCAGTTCCACCGCGGGCAGCGCCCGCTTGTCGATCTTCCCGTTCGCGGTGAGCGGCAGCCGGTCAAGCACCGCGAACTGCGCCGGGACCATGTGCTGCGGCAGCCGCTCGCGCAGCCAGCCCTTCAGCTCGCCCGGGCCCAGCTCCGCACCGGGGGCGAGGGTGACGTAGGCCGTCAGATGGGTGGTGTGCACCAGCGTGGCCTGGGCGATCCCGGGGTGGCCGGTGAGGACCGTCTCGATCTCGGTGGGTTCGACGCGGAAGCCGCGGATTTTGATCTGGGTGTCGGTGCGGCCGGTGTAGTGGAGGTTTCCGTGGGTGTCCCAGTGGGCTTGGTCGCCGGTGCGGTAGAGGCGGGAGCCGGGGGGTCCGTAGGGGTTGGGGAGGAAGTGGGTGGCTGTGGTGGTGGGTTGGGCGAGGTAGCCGTGGGCGATGCCGTCGCCGGTGAGGTAGAGCTCTCCGGTGACGCCGGGCGGCGCGGGGCGCAGTCGTGTGTCGAGTACGTAGGCGTGCTTGTTGGTGAGCGGCCGGCCGATGGACACCGTGCCCGCCACCTCGTCCGTGACGGGGATGGTGTGGGTGGTGGTGAAGCCCATGGATTCGGCGGGGCCGTAGCCGTTGGTGATGGTGAGCTTCGGATGGAGGGTGTGGAGCCGGTGGACGTGGGTGGGTGAGGCGGGTTCTCCTCCCGTGTAGACGATCCGCGTGGTGGCGAAGGCCTCGGGGTGTTCGTCGGTCAGGAAGTTGAAGAGGCTGGATGAGAGCTGGAGCATCGTGACGCCCCGGTGCGGGGCGAGTGCTTCGATGAGGGCGGGTTCGGGGCGTTGTCCGGGTTGGAGGACGGTGGTGCCGCCGTGGAGGAGGGCGCCCCAGAATTCGAGGCTGAAGGCGTCCCAGGAGACGGGGGAGCACTGGAGGAAGACTTCGCCGGGTCCGAAGGTGGCGTAGGTCTGCGCGGTGACGGTGGAGGCCAGGTTGCGGTGGGAGGACAGGATGCCTTTGGGGCGTCCTGTCGAGCCGGAGGTGAACATCACGCACGCGACATCGGCGGGCGTCAGGAAGACTCCCGGTCCCGTGGCCGGCTGCCGGCCGATGGCCCCGGCGTCGGTGTCCACCAGCACGCAGTCCCACGGCCCGGCCACCCGGGCGTGGTGACGGGAGTCGGTGACGAGGACGCCCACCCCCGCGTCCCGCGCGGTGCCCGCCAGCCTTTCGTCGGGGAACTCGGGGTCCAGGAGGGCGTATCCGGCGCCGGTCTTGAGGACGGCGAGGAGGGCGACGGCGAAGTCGGTACCGCGGTCGAGGAGAATACCCGCCAAATCACCTCTTTCCAGGCCGCGTTCGGCGAGGTGGTGGGCGAGACGGTTGGCGTGGGCGTCGAGTTCGCCGTAGGTGAGTTCCTCGTCGCCGAAGACCAGGGCGCGCGCTCCGGGACGGGTACGGGCCTGCGCCTCGAAGCGGTCGACGAGGGTGTCCTCTCCGATCTCGGCCCGCCGGCCGGTCCACTCCTCCACGACCTGCCGCCGCTCGGACTTATCCAGCAACTCGATTGCGGACAAGGGCACTTCGAGCGCCGAGTCCAGTGAGGCCGTCACGAACCGCACGAACCGGTCCTGGTGCCCGGCCACCGCCGCGAGATCGCAGACCTGCGGAGCCGCGTCGAAGTCGATGCGCAGCCCGCCCTCCGGACCCAGGTCGTAGACGCCGACCGCCAGGTCCTCCACGGGACCGTTGCTCAGGTTGTGCTGCGTCGTAGGGAATCCGCAGAACCGCATCCCCGGGGTGAAGGCCATGATGTTGACCAGGGGCGCCGTGATCCGTCGTTCCGCCTCGCCGACACCCAGGTCCCGGCACATGTCCTCGTACCGGGTCCGCTGGTGCGCCAGGCCCTGCCGGGTCTCCTTCACCACGTCCGTCAGGAGCTCGGCGAGCGTCCCGTCGGGAGCCACGGGCACCCGCAGCGGCACCACGTTCGACATCATCCCCGGCGTACGCCGGGCCAGTTCCGTACGCCGCCCCGTCACGGGGAGTCCGAGCACCGGCTCGGCGCTCCCGCTCACCCGGTGCACGTACGCCCCGACGAGCGCGATCACCAGCATCGACCACGGCGCCCGCCGCTCCCGCGCCACCGACCGCAGCCGGTCCGCCCGGTCCGGCGGGAGTACCACGGTCCGTCGTACGAAGGGCAGCGCATCCGGTGCCGGTCCGCCGGTGCGGCCCTCGCCGATCCGCGGGGTCTGGGGCAGCCCCGCGAGGTGCCCGGCCCAGTGCGCCCGGTCCGCCGCCGCCTCCGGCGACGCCCGGTAGAGGGCGTCCTCGGCGTACAGGGCCTCCAGCGTGCCGAACGGGCTCGGTCCCCAGGGTTCGCCGGCCGCGCCCCGCTCGTACAGCTCCACCAGCCGCTGGTCCATCAGGGCGACGCCCAGGCCGTCGACGGCCAGGTGGTGGAAGGAGTGGAAGTAGAACCAGCGCCGCTCGCCGCCGGGCGCGGTGCCCGCGTCGATCAGGAGGTGCCGGGTCAGCCATCCGCCCGCCAGGTCGAAGGGCCGGGCCAGCTCCGCGTCCATCCGCTCCCGGGCGGCACGCGCGGGGTCCGGCTCGTCGCTGAGGTCCAGCAACTCCAGTTGCCGGTCGCCCGGTTCGGCCCGCACGAGCTGCCACAGGCCGCCGTCCTCGTCCGCACCGGTTCCGCGGATGCGCAGCGCGTCCGCCTCGCGGGCGAGCTGGTACCAGGCCCGGGCGAGCAGCTGGGGATCGAGGGCACCCAGGATCTCGCGGTATTCCCCGATGTTGTAGCGGCAGCCGGAGGCGTCCAGCCCGTGGGCCATCCAGATGTCGCGCTGCGCCGCCGACAGCGGCAGGCGCGCAGCGACCGGACCGTGCGCGGTACTGCTCGGTTCAGCGAGCTTGGGGGACATGCCGGTGCTCCTCAAAATGGTCTCCGTGGCGGGCGGTCGAGCGGGGTCCGGACGCCGGTCCGGGTTCTGCCGTGCGGTCCGGCCGTACGCCATCCAACCGGCGGCCCCCCGGGGCCTGCGGCAGTTGGTCCGGCACTCGGCCAGCAGTTCAGGCGGCAGTGGCGGGGGCAGCGGCAGCGGCGGTACGGGGACGCGTGGTGGCGGCGGCCCGGACCATCCCCAGCACCCGGAAGCGGGAGGGGCCGCCCTCGTGCGCGGCCCGCACCACACCGCTGAGCAGCAGCTCGCGCAGCAGCCGCCCGGTCTCCGCCAGGCCGCCGCCGGTGAGGGCGGTGACCCCGGCCAGCTCGAACTCCTCCCCGGCCCGGTCGCACAGAGCCTCGAGCAGGCCCCGTACGGCCGGCGAGAGCCGGTCCAGCCGGTGGTGCAGCACACCGCGGAACCCGTCGGCCCCCGGGCGACCGCCCAGGTGGTCGAGCAGGGCCAGCGGATCCTCGCCGAGGCTGTCGCACAGGGCGGGCAGATCGCACACGACCAGCCAGGAGGCGGCCGCGGCCAGGGCTCCCGGATGCCCGTCCAGCCGCCGGCAGACCCATGCCGCCCGCTCCACGTCGGCCGCCGTCGGCGCGAACTCCGGTCGCACCCGACGGACATGGTCGAGGAACACCCTGACCGCGGGTGCCGACGTGTCCGCCACCCCGGCGGCGGGCACCTCCAGTGGCGCCAGCAGGAAGATCCGCTCACCGGGCACCTCCCACGGCTGGTCCGAGGTCACCAGCAGCCGCAGCCCCGGGCAGGCGCGCAGCAGACCCATCAGCCGGTCGCACCGGGCCGTACCGGCCGGAACACCGTCGAGCACCAGCAACACGCTCTGCTCTCCCAGCAGTTCCGCCAGTGAGTCGACCGCGCCCGGTGTACTCGGTGCAGCCCCGGCCGCGGTACCGGAACCCGGGCCGCTCCCCGGCTGCCGCACCCCGCTCGCCGGCGCGAGCAACTCGTCGACCGCCACCGCGACCCGGGCCGCGAGCTCGCCCTCCGCGCAGCCCAGGTGGTCGGCCGCCGCACCGGGGAAGGCGTGCCAGAGCACCGGTATCCCGGCCGCGTGCAGCCGCTCGGCCACCGCCAGCGCCAGCCGGGTCTTGCCCACACCGGTCAGCCCCACCAGGTGGATCAGCCGCTCCGCGCCCGAGGAGAGCTCGCGCTCCAGCCCCGCGAGCTCCGCCTCCCTGCCTGTCATCGGGTGCAGGGCCGTCGGCGGAGCGGGCGGCTGCTCCCAGCCCGCACCGGTCGCCCGTCCCCGCTGGACGGCCGCCTCGAGCGAAGCGCGGGCCCGCGGGCCCAGCCGCAGGGCGTCCGCCATCAGGCGCAGGGTTTCGGGTCGGGGCCTTCTCGCCTTGCCCTGCTCCAGATCACGGATGGCGCGGACGCTGATGGTGGACAGATCGGCCAGCTCCTGCTGGGTGAGCCCGATCCGCAGCCGGTGGGCCCGGATCAGGACTCCCAGTCGGGTGGCCTCCTGTGCGAGGGGGACTGCGGCGGCGACGGCCGTGCTGTGCATGTGCGCTCCCGGCGGTGGTGGTGGGGAACGACGGGGCCTGGGGTGACACGGCCCGGTTCCTGACTCCCATCGTCGGCAGCGCGCTATCGCCCCGGCATCACCGGACGTACCGCCTCCGGTAGGCCGTCCTATCACCGTGCGGGCGCTATCACCGCGCGGGGGAAGCCCGTGATAGCGCGGGGATAGGACCGGGGACGGTGCGGGGATTCCGGCGGTTCCTAATGTCTGTCCCAGAACGAAGGAAGCGCCTCGGAAGACCGGAGCGCACCGACGAAGGGACCTCGAAATGAAGCTCGCCACCGCCTTCCGCGCCGCCCTCGTCACCGTCGCCATCGCCGGCGCGGCCGTGTTCGGCGCCCAGGCCGCCCAGGCCGACGGCCCGGTCGCCCCCGCCACCACGGCCGGCAACCCGGCCCCGCAGGCCACCCCGTCGCCGAGCACCACCACGAAGACCAACCCGTGGGACTGACGCCCCCGCCACCGGCCCCCGAAGCGAACGACACGAGGCCCGTACCCCAACGCGGCACGAGCTTCCTGCAACGGCCCCTCGGTGCGAGCTTCCTGCAACGGCCCCTCGGCGCGAGCCCCCTGCATCCGCCCTCGGCGCGAGCCCTCGTACCAGCATCGGCACGAGGATCCCTCACGCGGCTCCCCGGCACCGGCACCGGCACCCAGCCTCCGCACCCGGCCCCGGCCCCTGCCCCGGCCCCCGACCGTGGCGCCGGCACCCAGCCACCGACCCCGACCCCGACCCCGGCACCCGCACCCGGCCCCGACCCGTGGCGTCAGACCCCGGCAGCGGCCCCGCTCGCCGGTGCGTGAGGAGCTCCCGACCCCAGCGCCGTTCCCAGCGCAGGGTCCGCATGAGCAGCGCCACCGACGGGCCCGCCGATGAGCCGGCCCCCCGCCTGCACCACGGCCGACAGGGCCGGCAGCGCGGCAGGACCCAGCAGCCGCATCGCCTCCTCGAGCTCGGAGTCCATCCGCCGATCGCGGAAGACCCGTACCGAACTCTCCAGCAGCTCCCGCGAACGCGAGCGCTCACCGGCGCCCCCGTTCGCCATCAGCAGCCTCGCCAGGTCCAGCCGCACCAGCGCCGCCCCGCCCTGGTCCAGGATCTGTTCGCGGACCGACAACGCCTGAGCGTAGAAGCCCCGCGCGGCCTCACCCCGGCCGAGCTCGGCGTGCGCGTGGCCCAGGTCCCGCAGCAGGTGCCCCTCGCCGATCACGTCCCCGGAGTCCCGGCACAGCTCCAGCACCTCGGTGAACGTACGCACCGCGAGCTCGTGTTCGCCGCGGGCCTGCGACAACTGTCCCGCCCTGCGCAGCGTCCTGGCCTGTCCGCCCGTGTAACCCACCGCACGGTAGATGCCGAGTGCCTCGTCCAGCCGGTCCTGCGCGGCCGAGAGCTGCCCGCGCACCATCCAGATCTGCGCGCTCTGCGTCAGGACGATGGCCCGGCCCACCACGTCACCGACTTGGTCGAAATCCCGCAGCGCCCGGTCGTACAGGGAGAGCGCGCGGTCCTCGTTGCCCCGCATCCGCTCCAGCAGGGCCAGGTCGCGATGGCACAGCGCCAGCCCGTGGGCATCGTCCAGCTCCTGGAACAGTCCGAGCGCCGAGGTCAGCGCCACCAGGGACTCCTCCTTCTGGCTGCGTCCGAGGTACAGCACGCCGAGCGAGCCGAGCAGGGCCGCGGTACCGCGCTTGTTGCCCGCCGCCCGGACGGCCTCCAGCGCGAGCTGATGGGTGCGTTCCCAGTCGTCGAAGTAGCCCCGCCCCTCGAAAAGGGTGGTCAGCGTCGTCGCCAGGTCCCAGCAGAGCTCGTGCATCTGCGCCGCCGCCGCGTGTTCGACGGCCTGGACCAGGTTCGCGTGCTCGCTGTCGAGCCACTCCAGCGGATCGACGAGCAGTTCCTCCACGCACGGCTCGGGCGGCTCCCAGCGCGGTGCGCTGCCGTGGAGCACGGTGAAGTCCCCGCCATAGATGCGCCGGTGGGCCTGCTCGGCCAGGGACAGCCAGCCGCCCAGCATCCGCCCGAGCGCCGCCGTCTGCGAGGCCGGCTCGTCGTGCGCGGCGAGCTGCTCCCGCGCGAAGACCCGGATGATCTCGTGGAAGCGGTAGCGGAAGCCGCCGGTGGACTCGACCCCCACGACGTCCAGCATCTGTACGTCGACGAGCGGTTCGAGGAGGTCGGAAGGGAAGGGGCGGGCATCGTCCAGCAGCGCTCCGGCCAGCCATCCCGGAAGGGTGGGACCCTTCGCGAGGCTCAGCAGCCGCAGCAGTCGGCGGTCCGCCGCTGCCAGACCGTCGTGCGTGAGCGAGAGGCTCGCCCGCATCGTCATCTCGCCGTGGGTCAGTTCGTCGAGGCGGTGCCGTTCGTTGGCGAGGCGGTGCACCATCGAGGCAAGTGTCCAGTGCGGTCGGGCCGCCAGCCGGGCGGCGACGATCCGCAGGGCCAGCGGGAGTCCGCCCACCGTGCGGATCAGCGCTTCGGCGGCGACCCTCTCCTGCCTCACGCGGTCCTCGCCGATCACTCGTACGAGCAGTTCCAGCGCGTGTTCGTTGCTCATCACATCGAGCTCGACACGGTGCGATCCGGGCAGGCCGGTCAGGCGGACCCGGCTGGTGACGAGCACGGCGCAGTGGCGGCTTCCGGGCAGCAACGGGCGGATCTGGCTTTCCGACGCCGCGTCGTCGAGCACCACCAGCACCCGTCGCGACGCCATGAGCGTGCGGTACATCTCGGCACGCTCGTCCTGCGACTCGGGGATCACCGCACCGGGGATGCCGAGGGCGCGCAGGAACCGGCCGAGTACCTCGGAGGAGGTCGCGGGGGTGCCCGTACCGCGCAGGTCGCAGTACAACTGCCCGTCGGGGAAGGCGTCTTCGCTCAGGCGATGCGCAATGTGCGTCGCCAGCGTGGACTTGCCGGTGCCGGGCTTGCCGACGATCACGACGAGCCCGACCGCCCGCCCGCCCTCACCGCGCAGGGTCCGCTCGATACGGCCGATCTGTGCCTCGTCCCCGACGAAATCGGAGGTGTCCGAGGGGAGTTGACGAGGAATCTCTTCCCGGTGCGCGACGCCACCGGGCGCGGCGGATGCAAGCACGGTCGGCGCCGGGGAGGAGGGATCGCCCACCGCGGTGGCCAGGGCTGTCGCGGGAGGAAGCGCGGACCCCGAAGCGGTGCCCGAGCCGGTGCCCGCGCCCGCACCCGGATCCACGCCGGCACCGGGACCCGGACCGGCACCGGGACCCGCACCGGAGTCCGGAGTTCCGCCGCCGTAGCCACCGACCCCGGGCAGGGACGGCGGCGCCACGTCCCCGGCGAGAATGGCTGATTCCAGTGCCCGCAGCTCGGAACCCGGCTCGAGGCCGAGCTCCTCCACCAGCAGCTCGCGCCCGACCCGGTAGCTCTCCAGGGCCTCCGCCTGCCGCCCCGAGCGGTACAGCGCGAGCATCAGCTGCCCGCGCAGCCGCTCCCGCAGCGGGTGGACCCGTACGAGCAGCTGGATCTCGCCGACGAGCTGGTGGTGCCGCCCCAGTTCCAGTTCCAGCCCGATCCGGGTCTCGGTCACCGTGAGGCGTTCCTCGTCCAACTGCAGGGCCTTGCTCCGAAGGGTCTCGCTCGACACCCCGCTGAGGCAGTGGCCCTGCCACAACTCGCCCGCCGCGCGCAGGAGTTCCGCGGCGCTTCCCAACGCGCCCTGCTTGGCCAGCGTGCGCGCCTCGGTGACGGCGCGGGCGAACAGCACGGCGTCGACGAGGTTGCCCTCCGTCTTGAGGATGTACCCCGGTGGCCGGGTGGTGATCGCGGCCGGGATCGCCGCCGTGCTGAAGAGCTTGCGCAGTCGCGACACACAGATCTGCACCTGGGTGCGGGCGGTGTCCGGGGGTTCGTCGTCCCAGATCAGATCGACGAGATAGTCGGTGCTCACCACGCGGTTGGCCTCGAGCAACAGCGCGGCCAGGATGACTTCCTGCCGGCCCGGAGGCACACGCACCGGGCCGCCGACGCCGTTCACCTGTAACGGTCCGAGGATCCGGAACACCGCTGAGTCGGGGGTTGGCGGAACCCCGCCGGGTGAAACGGTCATGAGACTCCCAGCTGGAGACATGCCTGATCCCGCTCGCAGCGCATGGACGATGCGGTGGAGCCGGGAGGGAAGACGGGTGGAGCGGAGGCCAGTCTTTCCGAACACCTCTGCGGTTGTCCATGGTGTGGAGGTTTCGTGGCGATGAACGGGATCGTGCAGTTCAGGCCATCGCTGCCCGGCGGATCCGCCCCGGCCCGACTCCGGTGATAAGGCGGGGATAGCCCCGAGTTGCGCACGTGGAGGACGGTGTACCCGCCCCCCCGGAGGGGAGGCGGCCGTACGAAAGGACCTTCATGACCAGCCGGCACCCGAGGCGGATCCCGCCGAGCCCCGTCATCACCGACTCCGGGGTCGATCACGTCCGCCTCGCGTACCACTACCTCGACAGCGGGGATGCCGACGGCTACGGGTCCCTCCTGGACGAAGGCAGCCTCGGACCCGACCTGGAGGCCCCCCGGGGCGACGGCAGCCGGCACCACATCACCCGGATCGTCGCCGAGGGGGACTGCGTGGTCGCGATGGGCCGACTCGCACCGCAGCAAAGGGACTTCGTCGACGTGTTCACCCTCTCCGACGAGGGAATGCTCCGCGCCTGCCGACGCTACTACTCCACCCGCCCGCACTGACCGCGGCGCCCAGGGCCGCGGCTTCTTCCCGGGCGCGGCGGGTGCCGTCCGGCGCAGGGCCGGAGAGGGAGCCGCGCCCGGGAGCCGTGGTCAGCGGGTGTGGTGGTGGAGTCCCCGCTGGTGGGGAAGGCCGCCGGGCCGCGGGGTCGTGCGGCGGTGGGTGGCCCGGTGGCGTCGGCCGGGGAAGGGGTTGCGCCGGACGGGCGCGCTGGGGGCCAGTGCCAGTAGGGCGACGAGGGCTGCGACCGCGACGAGGATGAGCACGGTAACGAGGGTCATGTTCCTGCCTTCCGTCGGGTTCTGACTGTCTGTCGCTACTTCTTGTTACCGGAATGAGAGATTCTAAACACGGTGGGTGATGCCGCCCTGGGCGCCGAGGACTTGTTCGAAGTGGCCGGGGTCGGTGTGGGGGAGGACGCGCGGTGCGTGGGTGTAACGGTGGGTCCGGGTCTGCCAGGCGTGGTAGCCGCTCATCCACGCGCCCATGATCCCGACGTACGTGTCCACGGTCGCGGTCTCCCGGCCGGTCAGCCCGAGCTGCGCACACAGCCCGGAAACCTGGAGGGCGAGTTCCCCGAACCGGACCACCCGCCGGCCGACTTCCTCGCGGGCTTCGGCGATGGCTTCCTCACGGCCGCACCGACGCTCGTGTTCGATGACGAGGACGAGGTTGTCCATGTCGCCGCGGGCCTCCTCCTTTTCCAGGGAGTAGACGTCGTTGCACATGAACGTGACGTCGGTGGCGGCCTGGCGCATGAGGCGCGGTTGCGGGCTGTGAAAGGCCGCCGCGGGAACGTGGACGCCGGCCGCCCTCTCGCCCAGGGAGAGCGGCAGGTCGGTGCCGGCGATGCCGCGTCTCACCTGGAGGTAGGTCTCCCTGTCGGCAGGGGTGCCGCGCAGGCGCCCTATGGCCTCGTGGGCCTGGGTGGCGAAGTAGTACTCCCACTCGTGCGCGCACCGTGCCACCCAGCCGGGATGTGCGCCGTCGACCGACCGTGCCCAGATGTCGGCGAACGCCCGCGCGCACGCATCCGCTCCCATCCCCGGGTGGATCCCGTGGACGATGTCGATCATCTTCTGGCATGCGGCCGCGGCCCGGGCCGGGGCCTGGCCCAGGGGGCCGTCGAACTGGTCGTCGAAGACGAAGAACAGCGCCATCGCGTCCGCGCACAGGTCCAGCGCCGCGCCCTGGGCGTAGGGGAACCCGGCGGCGGCCAGACACGGCATGTCCCAGGAGGCGTACCACTCCAGCGAGCGCCCCTCTCCGACGAGACCCACCTCCTGGACCCAGGCGAGATTCCGTTCCCGGGCGGCCACCAGGTCCGGGCTGAGCGAGGTGGGGAAGGGGAGGTGGAAGTGGATGTCCTGCGGCATGTGCCCTCCGTGAAACGAGCTGGTCACAGCCGGGTGGACTCCCCGCCGGCGTCTTGTGCGCAGTTCACGATCTCCCGGATCCGGGGTGGAACGCAGCTGGCTTCAAGCCAGAAGCCGGCCGGTGCTCACCCCGGTCCTCGTCCGCACCCCAGTCGGGCCGGTGCTCGCCTCCTGCCACACGGCTGGCGGACCGCTCGTTGGAGCGGTCGCATTGTTACGTCCTCATCATGTGGTCATCTACTGGCCACCATGTAGGGCCCGGAGGGTGGTCCTCATGAGCATTCAGACCAGCACCCGGCTGCGGACCGCGGCCCTCCTCGTCACCCCCGTTCTCGCCTTCTCCGCCGCGTGCGGAGGCAACGGCGGTTACGCCGACGGGGCGAAGCAGAACGACGGAGTCGCCTCGGTCCCGGACGCCGCGGGCGCCGCCACGGGGGGAGCCGCCTCGCCGGAGAGCACCGCCGGGGAGCCGGCCGCCCGGGGCAAGGGCGCGTTCTTCGACGCACAGATGAAGTACGTCCAGTGCATGCGGACCGAGGGCGGGGTGAAGGACTTCCCCGATCCCAAGCTCAGTGGACATCTCGACTGGGCGAAGATCGACGCCATCACCTCCCCGAGCGGCAGCGGCGAGGAGCAGAAGGGCGGCAAGGGCGGCGCCTGCGGCCCTGAGATGTCCGAGGCGATGAAGCTGGAGCCGAAGCGCGACGCGCAGAAGGACTACGAGTCGATGCTGGCGCACGCCAAGTGCATGCGGGAGAACGGCATCTCGAAGTTCACCAACCCGACGATGTCCGGCGGCAACGTGATGCCCGGTGGCGACCCGAACCCGGTGTCGCCGCAGATCGACAGGAACTCGCCGACGCTCAAGGCGGCCCGCGAGACGTGCAAGCCCAAGCTGCTCGACGGCCTGGACGGGATGCAGGGATGAGGCGGCGTACGGGATTCACCGTGGCAGGTGCCGCGATCGCCGCGGCCGCGGTCGGGACCGGGGCGCTGGTCATCGGCGGCGGGGAGGAGGCGGGCGCCGAGGGCGGGAACAGCCGGCTCCCGCCCGCCACCGCGGTGATCGAGCGCACCGACCTCGTCCAGTCCAAGACGGTCGACGGCAAGATCGACTTCGCGGAGCGCCGCGCAGTGAAGTCGGCGGTCGAGGGGACGGTCACCGTCGCGGCGAAGGAGGGGGCGACCCTCAAGCGCGGCGATGCGCTCTACGAGCTGAACGACAAGCCGGTGACGCTGCTGTACGGACCCGTGCCCGCCTTCCGCGAAATGAAGCGGGGGGACAGGGGATCGGACGTACTGCAATTGGAGCGCAACCTCAGCGCGCTCGGCTACGGACGCGACCTCTACGTCGATCCGCGCTTCGACGAGGCGACCGAGGCCGCGGTCAAGCAGTGGCAGAAGTCCCTGAACCGGGAGGCGACCGGCAAGGTCGGCCGGGGCGACGTGGTCTTCCAGCCCGACCAGATCAAGGTCGTCCAGGCGGACGCGGCCCTCGCGGACCAGGTGGGCCCCGACAAGCCCGTCCTCACGGTGGCCTCCGCACAGCCGGTCGTACGCGCCCTGCTCGATCAGGGGGACACGGCGCTCACCGCGAAGGGCACCAAGGTGGAGGTCACGCTGCCGAGCGGGAAGACGGAAACGGGCAAGGTGCTGGGAAAGGTCGCACCGGAAGCCGACCCGGGGCAGGGAGCCTCCGCCCAGAGCGGCATCACGGTCGAAGTCGCCCTGGACGGCGGCGGGGCAGCGGTGTCGGGGGAGGACGCCAAGGTGACGGCGAGCGTGAAGTTCGTCAGTGAGAGCCGCAAGGACGTCCTGGCCGTCCCGGTGGAAGCGGTCGTCGCACTGCGCGGCGAGGGCGGCGGCTACGGGCTCCAGATCGTCACCGGGGACACCTCGAAGATGGTCCGTGTGGAGACCGGCATGACAGCGGACGGACGGATCGAGGTCAGCGGCGCTGCCATCGAGGCGGGCCAGAAGGTCGGAGTGGCAAAGCAATGACGACCCCCGACACCCCGGTCATCGAACTCCGGGACGTCACGAAGTCGTACCCGGGCGGTGTGCACGCCCTGCGCGGCGTGGACCTGCTGGTGAGAGCGGGTGAACTGATGGCGATCGTCGGCCCGTCGGGCTCCGGCAAGTCGACCGTGCTGAACGTCATCGGCACCCTGGACCGCCCGACGTCCGGGACGGTCAAGGTGGCCGGCTACGACGTGCGCGAGCTCACCGACGCCCAGCTCTCCGCGCTCCGAGCCCGCCACATCGGCTTCGTCTTCCAGCACTTCCACCTGGCGGCGGGCCGCGACGCGGTCGACAACGTCGCCGACGGACTCCTCTACGCGGGGGTCGGACCGAAGGAACGCAAGGCCCGCGCCCGGGAAGCGCTGGAGCGCGTCCGCATGGGCCACCGCCTCGGCCACACACCCAAGGAACTCTCCGGTGGCGAGAAGCAGCGGGTCGCGATCGCCCGCGCCCTGGTCGGCGACCCCGACCTGCTGCTCGCGGACGAACCGACGGGCGCCCTGGACACGGCGTCCGGCCGGATCGTCATGGACCTCATCCACGAGTTGAACGCGGCAGGCACCACGATCTGCGTGATCACGCACGACAACGGGATCGCCGAATCGCTGCCGCGTCGAGTCCGCTTCCGGGACGGCGAGATCATCACGGACGCGCCGACCCGGGAGGTGAGGTGAGATGGGATCCGTCCGCGCACTGAAGCCCTCCCGGCTCTCCCTCCGGGATGTGCTGCGCGTCGGCGCGGTGGGCCTGCGGGCCCGCAGGGCACGCGTGTTCCTCTCCGCCCTGGGCATCGCGATCGGCATCGCCACGATGGTCGCGGTCGTCGGCCTGTCCCAGTCCAGCAAGGCCGACCTGATGGCGAGGCTGGACCGCCTGGGCACCAACCTGCTCACCGCCGAGGCCGGCAAGGACGCACTGGGCCAGGACGTGAAGCTTCCCAAGTCGGCGGTGGCGATGGTGGAGCGCATCGGCCCGGTCCAGCACGCCACGGCCACCGCCGACGTGGATGCCCGCATCCGCCGCAGCGACGTCGTGCCCCAGGAACGGACCGCGGGCGTCACCACGCAAGCGGCCCGCCCCGATCTCCTGGAAGCCCTCAATGCCCGCGTCGCCGAGGGGAGCTGGCTGAACGAGGGCAACGAGAAGTTCCCCGTGACGGTCCTCGGGTCGGTGGCGGCGGACCGCCTCGGTGTCACCGCCCCCGGCGAGACCATCATGATGAACAACGAACGGATGGTGGTCATCGGGATCCTTCAGCCCGTCGAACTGGTCCCGAACCTGGACCGCGTGGCGATGGTAGGCTTCCCGGCCGCGGAAAAGTACTTCGGATTCGACGGCCACCCGTCCATGATCTTCGAGCGCTCGACGGACGCCTCCGTCGAGGACGTCCGCACCGTCCTGGCCCGCACGGTCAATCCGGGCAACGAGGGCTCGGTGAAGGGCGGGTGCCCTCGGCCAGGACGGTGCGGTAGAGGCCCATTCGCTGGCGGGGCTGGTCGAGGTCGAAGGCGCGCTGCCCGGACCAGGCCACGTGCAGGGGGAGCTCGATGATTCCGTGGGACGGCCCGGTCAGCGCTGACAGGTTCGCGGGCAGCCGTCGGGCGAATTTCAGCCTGTACAGCACGGCATCGTCGAGACCGGGCTTGGAGACAGTCATGCCCCGAGTATCCACCGGCCCAGCGCTGTACGGGTGTTCCTGAACCCCGAAGCCACGATGCCTCTCCCCGGGCCCGTCCGATGGATTGACGGACTCCGATTTGCACGCGATAGTTGCGCGGCCGGGAAGGGGCCCGGTCGCACGACCAAGGGACGGGACGCAGTAGCGATGCACGGCGCGAATGAAAACAACCAGTTCAATGAGGGCATTGTCGGCGCACGCCCGGCCGGTGACGAGACCTCGCCCGTCACCGCCGCAGCCGAAGGCGCCGGGCAGGAAGTCGCGGACGCGAACGTCGCGGCGGACGGAGGCGCCGAAGGTGCCCGCACCGAGATCCGGGCGCTGCTCACCGCGCGGCGGTGGGGCGCGGCCCGGCAGTCGGCCCGGACGGGACTGAAGGCGTACGGGCCCGACGCCGAGCTGTCGCTGCTCCTCGCGCTCGCGCACGCGGCCGAGGACGACGACGACGAGGACGACCGCGCCGAAGAGGTCTACCGGGACGCTCTCGAGGTGTTCCCCGACCACCTGGGGCTGCTCGCCGGGTACGCGGAACTCTGCCTGCGCAGCGACTTCCAGGACCACCCGGCACGCAAGAACCGGGGCCCCGCCCTCGCGGCGCGGGTGGCCGAACTGGCCCCCGACTCGCCCGAGGCGCTGCGCGTGGCCCAGGTGCAGGGTGCGCCCTGGCTGGCGGCGGCCCGCGACAAGGCCGCCGCGAGGCCGCCGCGCATCGCCCGGACGCAGCTCTACGACCTGCGCCAGGCACTGACGGCCGCCCGCGGTGTGCGCCCCGCGGCCGGGCAGGCGCGGGCGGATGCCGCGCAGCGGCCGGACGACGCGCGCCGCGCCATGCTCGCCGAGGCCCTCGAAGTGCTGGACCGGCCCGGTCGGGTGCTCCTGCTGCCGCTCGTCCGCCGGCCGTTCGAGTCGAGCCTCGTACGCGGCGTCCTGCTCGGCGCGGTGCTCGTCGCCGTGGTCGGCCTGGGGCTTCCGCAATGGGTGTGGTGGGCCGGGATCGCTGCCTACGGAGCGCTGCCCTTCTGGCTCGGCAGGGTGCTGCGCGGCGCCCGGCGCCGGGGCGAGCTGGCCGCTGCCGCACATCCGGTGCCTCAGGAAGCGCCGCTGCCCGAGCTGGCGCCGGCACCCGTACCGCCGTATTCGTCCCGCGAGCTGGCATTCGGCCTGGCCGGGGCGGCGGTGGTGCTGAGCAGCCTGGTGGGGGCCGGGGTGTGGTCGTACGCGAAGTACACCGCGTATCCGCGCTACGACGTCACTGTCCCGGACACGTTCCAGGGCATGCGGCACCTGTGGAACTCCCCGCTCAACCAGGAGCTGGAGGCTGCCTACGTAGCCCGGGAAGGCTACGAGTCCTTCACCCCCGCGTACGGCGACCTCAAGGCCAACGACGGGCTCATCGGCGTCCACGTGGTGACGGGAGACTTCCACGACATGTCGGCGGACACCCTGAGTTCCTTCATGGACGCCGCACGTGCCGGAGCCGAACGTGTCGGCGCGAGGGTGAACCGGTCCTGGAATCCGGCGGCCGGACCGGCCGGGGGCTGGCTGGAGTGCGCGGACCTCAGCTGCCTCGACCGTGCCCGGCGCGCCATTTGCATGTGGGGTGACAGGGGCAGCTACGGCATGGTGACGTTCCTCGACCCGGACCTGGCCGCCCGGGCAGACTCCCTGACCCTCGAGCTGCGTGCGGCACTGGTCCACCCGGCGGTCGGCGCGGAGGCGCAGGGTTCCTAGGACCGTCCCTCGCGATGGATGCCCGCCGGGAGGGTGCGGGTGGGCGGGATCGCCAGGCCCGTCGGGGTGTTCAGGCCCGTGACGGGGAGGGTCGTCTGGCCGCTGCCGTCGGGGGAGAGGCGGACCACCCGGTTGTTGAAGGCGTCCGCGACGTAGAGGCGGCCCCTCCCGTCGAGGGCCAGGCCCAGCGGGTCGTTGAGCCCGGACGCGGGGACCGTGCTCTGGCCGGAGCCGCCGGCCGCCAGCCTCACCACACGGCTGTTGCCGGTGTCGGAGACGTAGAGGTTGCCCGCCGGGTCGAGGACGATGCCGGCCGGCTGGGAGAGCCCCATGAAGGGAAGGGTGCGCTGCGCGCCGCCTCCGGCGGGGAGGGTGACGACGCGGTCGTTCACGAAGTCGGTGATGTAGAGGGAACCCGAGGAGTCGAAGGCGAGGCCCCAGGGGTGGAGGAGTCCCACGGTGGGTACGGTGCGCTGCCCGCTGCCGTCCGCGGGTACCTCGACGACCCGGTCGTTGAAGCTGTCGGCGATGTACAGATCGCCCGCGGCGTCCAAGGCCAGCCCGAGGGGGCGGGAGAGCCCGTCCGTCGCGACGGTGACCTGGGGGCCGCCGTCCGCGGGGATCCGTACGACCCGGTTGTTCCCGGTGTCCGCCACGTAGAGATCGCCCGCGGCGTCGACCACCATGCCCGTGGGCCGGACCAGGCCCACGGCGGGGACCACGTCTTGCCCGCCGCGCCGCGCCACCCGCGGCACCCGGTCGTTCCCGTAGTCGGAGACGTACAGCGGGCCGCCCGCGCCCCCGGATCCCGGGTCGGAGGCGACTGCCGTACCGGCCGGGGCCAGCCCGATCGCGCACAGCGCCAGCAGCACCAGGACGGAGCCGGCCCTGCGGCCGGTACGGCCCGTACGCGGGGGTTCGGGCACTGCGGAACGGGGCACGGCGCACCTACCTGTCCTGGTCGTCCGGCCGCCGAGGCTAGCCCCGGCGGCCCGGCCGTGCCCCCGCACCACGCCACGGCCGGGCCGTCTTGCACACGGACGGCCGGGCGGTCACCGCTGCACCCTCACCCCTGCAGCTTCCGAGTGCTCTGACAGGTGCCGACAGCGCGGCTAAGTCACTGGCGGAGGGGGCTCTTGGGCCGGCCCGCATCCACCGGCGCATCGACGTCCACGCGGAACGGCAGCAACGGCACGAGCCCGTATGAATCCCTGGGCAACGTGTCCGCCCGGTACTTCGTGAGTCCACTGGTGCGCGTCGAATGACACGCCCTGTGCGTTGTAGACAGCCCTGGGCAAGACCCCCACCATCCTCCACACGTCTTCGGCCGTCTGCAGATCAGCGGTCAGCTCGCCAACCGAACCCCACCTCTCTATCAGCGAGCACAGACGCCGTGCCAGCACGAGCGTGTCCACTGCGCTGGCTGTCCCTTCACGCAGGCCAGAGTCGAGCGGGCCGTGACCTGGGGCACTGTGTCCGTGCACTGGCCCTGGTGGGAAATCGACAGCGCCTGCGGCTCCGTCCACTGGAACGGCATCGTCGCCCTGGGCGTGGACACGGGCGAGTCCGGCGCGCCAGACGTGCAGACGGAGCTGTTCCGCACCGAACCGCCGCCCCACCAGCTGAAGGCGGGAGACATCTGCCGGGTCGGAGTGCCGCCGACCGTGGTGCACGTGACGGCCGTCGACCATCATGATCCGCCCCTGGAGACGGGCTGGCTCCCTTGCCCGGAACGGACACTGACCGTGCTGCGCCACGGCCTGTCCTACCGGGAGTTTCCCGACGACGGCAGCCATCGTAACGGCTCGGGGTACGACGTCTATCCTGACGACGGGACCCCCTTCGCCTTCGAGCTGTTGATGCGGCCGTACGCCCACCTCGCACCGGGCGACGATGTGGGTGATGCCGACGGCCGGGCATGGCGGTTCGACGGGCCCTGGGAGTGGATGCCCTTCGATGGCCAGCCAGTCGGCACAGGCCCCAGGTGACCACTGGTCCTGCTCACTCGGGCAGGAGCGCCATGCTCCATTGAGCAAGCCGAGGCAGCGGCCGCGAGCACGGTGAACGGTTCGCACCAGGAGACGATCCGAGACTGGATGTCACTCACGGGAGCCTCCCCGACGCCCTGACCGGCGACGGCGCCTCAGCTGTCACCTTCCCGCGGACGGACCGCACATATCGGCCCTCTGTAGCATTTCCGCAGGTCAACGGTGTCCGTGAGCCCTCCACACGCACGTCCGCAGCTTCGCAGAGATCCTTCAAACCCGCTTCGGTCAGTGCCTCAAAGACGGGATCACCGTCGTCCGCACCGCGGACTTGCCCCGTCTGGATGCCTTGCCATCGGTCCGGAGACGCCTTCTGGCACCTCATGGAGGACTGCAGGCCCCCGGAACCTGACCCGGACGCCGAACTCCTTGCAGCCACGCGGACCGAGCGGCTTACCCAGTCCACGTTGTCGCTGGTCATCGGCTTTGCGGAACAACTGGCTTGGGCGCCCTACCGGCCGGACCGTACGGAGTACGGACACGACCTGTCCGATGACGCCTTCCTCCACACCCGTGCCGCAGTCGTCGCCGCCGGCCGCACCGAATTCGACAGCGCCCTCCAAGGCCCTTTGGTCCTCACCCCTTACGCCACCGACCTCATCTGGGCCGAGCACCTGCTCTACACCCCGGACCGGGCATACAAAAGAATCACGGGGGAGGAGTAGGACCGCGATACCCGCTACTCCTACGAATCCTCCTCCAACACCGAGGGCTGGGCCGCTTGCACGGCATGGCCTGCGGATGGTGACGACCTCCAGCGCCGGTGATCATCCTCACGGAATGTTGTGTCGGAACCCCGCTCTGGTCCAGCTCGGCGAGGCGCTCCCTACGGCGCACCGCAGGCTGGACGCTGCCCAGCTGCCGAACTTGTCGCACGGTCAGCACGTGGTGATCGACGAGCTCGCGCGCACGTTGGCCGTCGAGCCCGGGCATGCGGTGAGCGAGCCGGTGCAGGGGGAGGCCGAGCGGATCCTTCAGGCCGTGTTGGCCGATGCCGAGGTCGCCGCGCAGTGGGAGGCGGGCCGGCTGGAGAAGGCCCCGGAGACGGTCTCGGGGTTCGCCGGTCGTGAACTGCGCCGGACATGGGCTTCGTGGCGCCCCTGGATCTTCGGGACGGTGACGGCGGCGCTGTTGGCGACGACCCCTACGTACGCTGCGGCGGCAGAGCCGTTCCCGAACACGGCTCCGGCCAGCGGCGGCGCGGGCGCCGTGTGCCCACCGGGTCACGGCGGCTGGTTGACCCCCCACAGCGATCTGGCCTTCCGCAGCAGCCCTTGCCACCCCCCGCACCATTGCCCCGACGGTTCGCCCGGCTGCGACGGTCCCGGCCTGCCCGTCACCGGTGCGGTCACCGTGATCAAGGAGGACGAGAACACGGGCAACCCGCTGGCCGGCGCCGTCTTCCAGATGTGGGAGGAGACCAACGGCATTCCGGGTCTCCAGACCACCGGCGCCGACCCGGACACCGACATCGGAGGCTCCTGCACCACCGGGGCCAACGGTGTGTGCTCCCGTACCGAGGCACTCGGCACGTACTGCTGGGTGGAGACTCAAGCTCCGCCCGGGTACCAACTGCCGATCAATCCGGTGTTCGGCCCGCTGACGCTGTCGGAAGAGAACGTCGAGGAAGGCGTGACGGTCAATGCCGAGAACACGCCGGAATCCGATGCGCTCAAAGCCCGTCACGTCGTCCGGACCGGCCCACCGACCCTCGGTGCCTCGCCGGACGAGAAGCGCACTGCGGCGGCATAGCCGGCCACGGCTACCGAGGTCACGACCACACCGGCTCCCCAGCAGTTTGACCCCATGCCGGCCGCGTCCTGCTCGCGGGAGCAGGACGTGGCGGAGGCCGCACGTGCGCCCGGTGTGCGGGTAGAGAGGGTGGCGCCGCACTGGTCCCGTCAGAGCCTTCACGGAGGAGGGGCCGGGACCGAATGCAGCGAAGGCCTCGGTCACCTGCCGGTGACCGAGGCCCTCCGAGCCTGCGCAGCTCCTTCAGCAGCGCCACGTCCGTCGCGTGCCCGTCGATGACGGTGCCGGTGCCGCCATTGGCCCGGTGCCGACGCATCAGCGCCCAAGCGGCAGGATTGATCTCCGTTCAGGCGGGCCAGGTGCACGCTGACGGCCACCAGCCTCTCGCTCTCGCCCAGTTGCTGCTTCCGGGCGGCCAGCGGCGGCCCGGTCCCGGCCGTGGGGGTGCGGTAGATGGGGCGGTCAGTGTTCGAGGTCGGCGCGCATGGCGGCGAAGAGGCGGGCGGCGTCGGCTGGGGTGGTGCGGGGGAAGAGTGCGACGGCGGCGGTGGTGGTGTCGGACCAGCCGCAGATGACGTCGGTGGCGTTGGCGGACTCGGGCAGGCTGAGGCATTCGAGGGACCCGCCGAACGGGCCGGGCTGGTACGGCTTGGCGGTGGTGGGGGTGCCGGTGGAGCCGTTCTGCAGCGCGTAGTCGATCAGGCCGCGCCAAAGGTGCTCGCGACGCTTGTTCGGGTCCTCGGGAACGCTGTCGACGCCTACGAAAAGGATGCGGCGGCCGGAGGTCTGGCCGGCACGGTTGTAGTCGGCGACCACCAGGTGCATGTCGTCCCGCATCTCGCCCGGGTCGATGGGGACGTCGGAGACCGCGTTGGCGCCGGTGGCCTTGGTGAGCCCGCCGGCGGTGGCGGCCTCGGTCAGGGTGTGCTTGCCCGAACCGGCGGGCGGGGTGGAAGCGGGCCTTGCGGGCGCGGAGACGGGCGCGGAGACGGGGGCCGAGGTGGGAGCGGCGGGAGGGCTTTCGGCTTCGGCTGCAGGGTTGCAGGCGGTCAGCGTCAGCGTGGTTGCAAGGGCGATCGTGGCGAGGAGGGGGCGGGGACCGAAGATGGGCATGGCGGGGTCTCCCGGGTGTGGTGGCCGGCTGGGCTGCTGGGCCCAATGCCGCAGGCTAGTGGCCGACTGGGCGGGCGGGTGCCCCGAGCTCAGTTCCCTTACAGCACCGGGACATGGTGGTGACGTAAGAGCCTGGTGGTGACGGCACCGGGTCCCCCTTTTCGCCTCGCCACATCGGTAACCAGCACGTCGCCCTCATCCGCACCTTCAACGTCCCTGAACACGGAGAAGGCGAAGCTGACCGCGATGCTGGAGACGTGCCCCTCATGACCACCCAGCAGCCCGAGCGACGGCCCCGGCCCGGACGGTAGCGAGGCCGGGTCGGATTCTCTGACCGCCCACATGAAGGCAGGGCACGGCGGAGCGATAACGGACGAGGTCGGCGCCATCACCGGCGACGTCAGCGTGACGACCGAGGCCGGCCCGAACGGCACCGTGCAGGTCCGGATCCAGTACACGGGGGCGGAGGAGTCCTACACCCTCACGGGCAGCCCCACCCCGCTCCCACCAGACGGCCTCGCGGCGTTTCACGAACGCGTCGTGGACGCCGTCAAGGCCGGCGGCGCGGCCGAAGTCCCCACCACCAGTTCGTGAATACCGGCCTGCCCGACGGTCTGTCGGCGAGATCGTCGTGTTCAGGCGGCTGCGGATCGCGGGCCGCCTGAGGAACGGTGCGGGGAGGGCGTTGTGAGCAGGCACGAGCGGTGGACGACGGAGGTGTTCGGTAGATCCCACACGGGTGCCGTCGAGGCGGTCCTCGTCGATGGCATCGTCCCGGAGCCGGTGTCCTTTGACAGCGTCTCCGGCGGGGGAGGGGAGGCCGTTTCGCAGGAGGACGTCTACGACGGCCGACGGCCCCGCGTACTGAAGGCGGCCGCGCCGCTTGCGCGGCAAGCCCCGGCACAGTGATGGTGCACGGTGCCGGGGCAGGTGAGCGGCGTCACCGATTCAACGATGCATGCTTTCGAAGCCAGCCGCCTACGGCATGACTGTCTCCTTGCTGGCTGCCTGCCTACCTGGTCAGAGCGTTGCAGCGCGCAACGTCACCGAACCGCGACTTGCGGCGGAACGGCCAGGAATCGACGAGGTGGCGCGAACGGGATCGTCTCCTGTTCTCGGTCCCGGGCTGCCCCGAGCTGACCCCGGCCGGGAGACGAAGGAGGAGCATCACCGCCGCCGCCGACTCGTTCACGGTTCTCCGGCCGGTAGGCGGTGAAGACGGGGCCGGGCTTGGATGCGGGGCAGGCACTTCGCGAGCGGGTGGCCTGTCTGGCAAGTGCTCCGCCCTGGGTAAGCCGTCCGACGCCGCTTACTGACTTCAGCTCTTTGGGGTGAATGTTTGCGAAGTCCCTGATGGGTCTGGGTGGGTGGCTGTATCCGTGGTGTGTGAAATATGCGGATGGGGGCGGGCTGACTCCTGCGGGACGTCGGCGCCGGGAGACGGTTCGTATGCAGGCGGCTGAGCTGTTCGAGCAGAAGATCAATCCGTCGGAGGTCGCACGGCGGCTTCGGGTGAGCGTGAAGTCGGCTTATCAATGGCATCAGTTGTGGCGGGATGGTGGTGTTCAGGCTCTGGCCTCCCGCGGTCCGAGCGGTCCACGGTGCCGTCTGTCCCCGCGGTGTCTGGAGAAGCTGGCCGCGTATCTGGAGCAGGGCCCGGCCGCTCATGGCTGGGTGGAGGACCAGGTGTGGACCGCGTCGAGGGTGGCCACGCTGATCGGCCGGAAGTTCCACGTCACCTACAGCGTCTCGGGCGCTACCCGGTTGATGCACCGGCTCGGCTTCAGCCCGCAGGTCCCCGCCCGGCGGGTCGCCGAACGCGATGAGCAGGCCGTGAGTATGTGGCGGGAGGCGACCTGGCCGGAGGTAAAAGGGCGAGGGGCGGCCTGCGGGGGCTACGTCTGCTTCGAAGACGAAGCCGGGTTCACCCGCAGGCCGCCCCGGGGGCGTACCTGGGGCCGGCGAGGAGTGACTCCGGTCGTCACCATCAGCGGCCGGCGGTCGGGACGGCTGTCGGTGGCCGGGCTGATCGCGATGCGGCCAGGCTCGAGGACCCGGCTGTGTCACCGCCTACGGACCCATCCCGCGGGCAAGGGAACACGTCGCAGCATGAGCGAGCGGGACTTCATCGCGCTCGTCGACGGAGTCCACCAGCTGGTCAGGGCACCGATCGTGCTGGTCTGGGACCGGCTGAACACCCACGTCTCCCGCAGGATGCGCGACTTCGTCGCCGAGCGTGAATGGCTGACCGTGTTCCTGTTGCCCGCCTACTCACCCGAACTCAACCCAGTCGAGTGGGTATGGGCCCACGTCAAACGCAGCCTCGCCAACCTCGCCGTCATGGCCCTCGACCGCCTCGAAGCCCTCGTCCGCAACCGCCTCAAACGCCTTCAATACCGGCCCCACACCCTCGACGGCTTCATAGCCGGCACCGGCCTGACCCTCGACGCACCACCCTCACCCTGAAAAGCCGAAGTCAGTACCCAGGCAGGGTGGAGCCCGGTGTGCCGAGCGGGAGACCACGAGGCCTCGTAGGCGGAGCCGAGTTCGGCTGCTTCGGGGTTCTCGACCGTGACCTCGGTGCCGTCCTCGAGGGTCGCGGCGATGACCGTTTCGCCATCCGAATTGGTCGTGGTGATGTGCTGCTGCGTCACGGATGTGCTCCTTCTTACGGTGTGCTGCGGGGGTGGGCCAGCCGTCGTGGCCCTGCGGGCCGGAGGAGTCCTCGGTCTCGTCCACCGTCCAGCACGGCCTCGTCCGCAGTGGTGGACCAGCAGGGTCCGGGGGTGGCTAGTGCCGCATCAGGCAACGTTGGGCTTGTTGGCGAGGGCTGGGCCATCAATGCAGACTGCACGGCATGGAGTTGATCGCGCAGGGCCGGGATGCTGATGTGTATGCCCTGGATGAGTACAGGGTGCTGCGGCGATACCGGCATGGGGGGCCCACCGGTCTGGAGTGAGGTTCCCCCGGGATGCGGAGAGTGTTGACATCGGGTCAGATGGGACTCATGAGAGGACCAGTGGCCATGGCTGCACCCCGGAAATACTCGCTCGAGTTGCGTGAGCGTGCGGTACGGATGTATCGCACCGCGGAGCCGAAGCCCCAGATCAAGAAGCTGGCTGTCGACTTCGGCGTGCATCCCGAGGCCCTGCGCGGGTGGATCCGCCAGGCGGAGGCGGATGCCGGCGAACGCGATGACCGGCTCACCACCGACGAACGCGCCGAGCTCGCGGCCCTGCGCAAGGAGAATGTCCAGCTCAAGCGGGCCAACGACGTACTGCGGACGGCCTCGGCGTTTTTCGCGGCGCAACTCGACCCGACCCGGCCCAGGTGACGGCGCTCGTTGACGAGCACCCGTGCCTGGGAGTCGAGTGCGTACTTCGGGAACTGCACATCCCCTCCTCCACCTACTACCGCTGGCGCCGTGCAGAGGCCGAGCCGTGCGAGCGAAGGCGCCGTGACGTCGAGCTGACCGAGCGGATCAAAGAGATCCACGCGGATTCCGGCGGCAACTACGGCTCGCCGCGGGTACACGCCGTCCTCAAGCGTGAGGGTGTCCACGTGGGCCGCAAGCGGGTCGAGCGCCTGATGCGCGAGGCCGACATCGCGGGGGTCAGCCCACGGCGCAAGGGCTTCACGCGCCGGGACCCGAAGGCCACCCTGGCCCCGGACCTGGTCAACAGGGACTTCACCGCACCGGCTCCGAACCGGTTGTGGGTCACCGACCTCACCATGATCTCCACCGGTGAGGGGCCTCTGTGGCTCTCGGCGATCCGCGACGCCTTCTCCCGCCGGGTGGTCGCCTGGGAGACTTCCGCCCGCGCGGACGCCGACCTGGTGCTGACCACCCTGGAGTACGCCCTCGCGTCCCGCGAGGTCGAGCCCGGCCAGCTGATTCATCACGCGGACCACGGCTGTCAATACACGTCTATCAAGCTCAC